>NZ_CP118100.1:1598682-1918419 GCF_028747645.1 Microbacterium esteraromaticum | reverse complement strand
CCTCGCCGAGCAGGTCGAGGCCGGCCAGCTGCGCCATCGCGATGACGATCGCATAGGCGACGATCGTCATCAGCGGAACCCAGGCCATCAAGCGCTCGGCGAGAGCTCTCGTCTGCGCGTTGCGGGTGAGCGTGCCGTTGCGCAGCAGATGCACCGCGGTCGCGAGGAAAGTCGGAATGGTGACCGCCCAGGTCGCCATGCACCAGGGGCAGAGCACCGAGAGGTTGTAGATGCTCTGGTAGATCAACCAGCCGACGAACACGACGGCGCCGGTGACACCGGCACCGAACAGTGCCCAGAACCAGCGGGGGAAGCGGATGCCGGCGATGACGGCGACGCCCATGACCAGCACGGCCATCCACCCGGTGAGGCCGATGATCGGGTTCGAGAATCCGAACACCTCTCCTTGCCACGAGCTGAGGTTCTTGTCGCACTGCAGCATGACGCTGACATAGCAACTGGTCTGCTCACCGGGATTCTCGAGCAGGAAGAGCTTCTCGACGGTGAGCTGGAATGCGGCCCACCACCCCAGGACAGCCGCGACGATGAGCCAGATTCCGTATCCGAGATAGCGGGGACGCTGCGTGGTCATTCCGCGATTATCCCAGCGTCTCCTATGTGCGCGCGGCGAGGCGCGACGCGCGCCATGAACCGGGGTGCGACGTGCGAGCCCACGTAGTGCGATAATGACTGCAGAGGACGTCGCGATCACTCGCGATGGCATCGACAAGACTTCGGGGCCGAATGCCCCTCGTGATCCGGCAGGAGCCGATCACACGCCGATTGATCAGCGGCGCAGTTCGCCGCACGAATTTTCGCGGAGCACGCAGTGCCCGCTCAGGGAGCAAGCCAGAGATGGCCGAAGAGAACGATGACAAGAACACCCCTACCCTCGACACGACGCCGGCTCAGCCGGTAGTCGAGGGCACCGCAGTCGAGGCATCGGCTCACGCCGAGGTCGTGACGGATCCGCTGAAGGTGGTTCCCGACGAGGAGGCCGCACCGGTGGCATCCGAGCCCGCAGAGCCCGAGGAACCCAAGCCGGTGACGGCGGTGAGCCTGGGCTTGATCCCCGAGGTGTTCGTCTCGCGGGTGTCCACCCAACTGCACTTCCACGCCCCGCAGATCACGGCGCTGCCGGCCCGTCCTCGGCGCGACGACGTCGACGAAGACGATCGCGGCCCGGGAGGATCCCGCCGCGGACGTCGTCGTCGCGGATCCGAGGGTGACGACGGTCACGAGGAGCCGCGTCAGCGCCAGCGCGCGGTCGAGTACATCACCGAGCCGAAGGCGATCAAGGGCTCCACGCGCCTCGAGGCCAAAAAGCAGCGCCGTCGTGACGGCCGAGACGCCGGTCGGCGGCGCGCTGTGGTGACCGAGGCGGAGTTCCTCGCGCGTCGGGAGTCCGTCGACCGCATGATGGTCGTGCGCGCCAAGAACGGACGCACGCAGATCGGCGTGCTCGAGGACGACGTGCTCGTGGAGCACTATGTCGCACGCAATCAGGACGCGTCGCTGATCGGCAACGTGTACCTCGGGCGCGTGCAGAACGTGCTGCCCAGCATGGAGGCGGCATTCGTCGACATCGGCCGCGGTCGAAACGCCGTCCTGTACTCGGGCGAGGTCGACTGGGACGGTGTCCAGACCGGCAACCAGCCGCGCCGCATCGAGCTCGCGCTCAAGCCCGGCGACCGGGTGCTCGTTCAGGTCACGAAGGACCCCGTCGGGCACAAGGGTGCTCGCCTGACCAGCCAGATCTCCCTGCCGGGACGCTACCTGGTGTACGTCCCCGGTGGATCGATGAACGGCATCTCGCGCAAGCTGCCCGACAACGAGCGCGCGCGCCTCAAGCGCATCCTCAAAGAGGTGCTGCCCGAGTCGTCCGGTGTCATCGTTCGCACCGCTGCCGAGGGGGCGACCGAGGAGCAGCTGACCCGCGACGTTCAGCGCCTCACCTCGCAGTGGGAGCACATTCAGAAGCAGGTCGCCTCGCAGCAGGCGCCGGCGCTGCTGCACGCCGAGCCCGACCTGCTCGTCAAGATCGTCCGTGACGTCTTCAACGAGGACTTCACCCGCATGGTGATCCACGGCGATGACGCACAGCGCACCATCCGCGCCTACCTCGAGAGCGTCGCCCCCGACCTGCTCGAGCGCGTCGAGACCTACACCGACGAGGTCGACCCGTTCGACGCGTACCGCATCACCGAGCAGATCGAGAAGGCGCTCGACCGCAAGGTCTGGCTGCCCTCGGGTGGCTCGCTGGTGATCGACCGCACCGAGGCGATGACCGTCGTCGACGTCAACACGGGAAAGTTCGTCGGCTCGGGGGGAAACCTCGAAGAGACCGTCACCAAGAACAACCTCGAAGCGGCTGAGGAGATCGTCCGACAGCTGCGTCTGCGCGACATCGGCGGCATCATCGTCGTCGACTTCATCGACATGGTGCTCGAGTCCAACCGCGACCTCGTGCTGCGCCGCCTGGTCGAGTGCCTGAGCCGTGACCGCACCAAGCACCAGGTCGCCGAGGTGACCTCGCTGGGGCTGGTGCAGATGACGCGCAAGAAGCTGGGCCTCGGACTGCTGGAGACCTTCAGCGAGGCGTGTGAGGTGTGCGCCGGTCGCGGCGTGATCGTGCATCACGACCCGGTTGTCAAGCACCGTGGTGGTGGATCGAATGGCGGCCAGGGCCGTCGTCCGCGCGGCGGATCGCAGTCCTCCTCGCAGCAGCAGAACCAGAATCAGAGCCAGAACCAGCAGCAGGCCTCGCAGCCCGCGGCGGCCAACGGTGGCACCCACAGCATCACCGAAGGCGCCAAGTCGGCTCTTGCGGCGATTGCCGCATCCACCATCGCACCGACGGCGGACGCACCGACGACGGACGCTGCCGTGGCCGATGAGAAGCCTGCGGCTGAGCCGGCTGCCGAGCGGCCGAAGAAGCCGCGCAAGAAGCGCAACACCGAGCGCAAGGCCCCGCGCAGCGAGGCCGAGCAACTGCTCGACTCGGTGCTCGATGCGCTTCCGGAACCCAAGGCCCCGGGGCAGGGGCGCAACCGTCGTCGTGTGACGACCGCGATGCTGACGCCTGGGTCGGCATCCGCCTCGGGCTCAGAGCAGTCGACGCCGGTCCCGGGCGCGGACGCGCAGTCCTGACCCGATCAGCCGCCGAGTGAGCTCCTTGCCGCTGACGTGCTGTGCACCCGCTTCGCGTAAGCGGGGCACGGCGTCGGCGGGAACGTCGTAGTGGTCGCGATCGAAAGCGCGTTGCGGAATGCCCTGCGCGGCCGCGAACGCGTGCAACTCGTCGAGGCTCTCGTCGCTGACGAGGTGCGCCCATAGCCGGCCGTGCGCCGGCCACATCGGGTCATCGACGAGTACGGCCATACGCCGAGCATAGGCTGGAGCGAATGAGTGACGTCGACTTTGCGGCATCGGGCAGCATCCGGTAAAGTTGTCCTTTGGTGCGAGACCCCTGTCGGCTTTTGATGTTTGCAGGAGAAGTCTTGCGTCCGCACCCGTCGCGATGGCGTCGAACGCAAGCAACAGTCTTCCCGTGAGATTCTCGGAGCGACTCGCTCCCCAACGAAACAGGTATGAAGTGGTTTACGCAGTAGTGCGCGCCGGTGGACGGCAGGAGAAGGTCGAGGTCGGCACGATCGTTCAGCTCGACCGTGTTCAGGCTGCCCAGGGCGAGAAGATCGAACTTCCCGCCGTGCTCCTCGTCGACGGCGCCACGGTGACCACCGACGCTGACAAGCTGGCGAAGGTCAAGGTCACCGCCGAGGTTATCGGTGACCTCCGCGGCCCGAAGATCGTCATCCAGAAGTACAAGAACAAGACCGGCTACAAGAAGCGTCAGGGCCACCGCCAGGAGCTCACGCGCGTCAAGATCACCGGCATCAAGTAAGCACGGAAGAGGCTCAGACATGGCACATAAGAAGGGCGCGAGCTCGACCCGCAACGGTCGTGACTCCAATGCACAGCGACTCGGCGTGAAGCGCTTCGGCGGTCAGACCGTCAACGCCGGCGAGATCCTCGTCCGTCAGCGCGGCACCCACTTCCACCCCGGCGCTGGGGTCGGTCGTGGTGGCGATGACACGCTGTTCGCCCTCGAGTCGGGCGCCGTCGAGTTCGGCACGAAGGGCGGCCGCAAGGTCGTCAACATCGTCGCTGCCGCTCAGTAAGCACAGCAGACTCTCACAGACGGGGCGGGCTTCGGCTCGCCCCGTCTGCGTTTTTCGCCCTCGCGTCGCGGGGACTCCCACAGGAGGAGCAGCCACATGGTCAGTTTCGTCGACACCGTCACCCTGCATCTGCGTGCAGGCAAGGGCGGCAACGGCTGCGTCTCGGTACGGCGCGAGAAGTTCAAGCCGTTGGGAGGCCCGGACGGTGGCAACGGCGGTGACGGTGGCGACATCGTTCTCGTCGGCGACCCGCAGGTGACCACACTGCTGTCGTACCACCACTCGCCGCACCGCAACGCCGGCAACGGCGGGTTCGGCATGGGGGACCTGCGCTCCGGGGCCGCCGGCGAGACCGTCGAGTTGCCCGTTCCGTTGGGCACGGTCGTGAAGACGCTCGACGGCGACGTGCTGCACGACATGCTCACGCCGGGGGAGCGCTTCGTCGTGGCGGCCGGTGGCCGCGGTGGGCTGGGTAATGCCGCGCTGTCATCACCCAAACGCAAGGCGCCCGGCTTCGCTCTGCTGGGCACCCCCGGTGATGAGAGCTCGGTCGTTCTCGAGCTCAAGACGGTGGCCGACGTGGCTCTCGTGGGCTACCCCTCAGCGGGCAAGTCGAGTCTGATCGCCGCGATGTCGGCGGCGCGTCCGAAGATCGCCGATTACCCGTTCACCACCCTGCACCCCAACCTGGGTGTTGTGCAGGCCGGTGACAGCCGGTACACGGTCGCCGATGTGCCGGGTCTCATCGAAGGTGCCAGTGAGGGCAAAGGCCTCGGCCTGGAGTTCCTGCGCCACGTCGAGCGCTGCTCGGCGTTGCTGCATGTGCTCGATTGCGCGACGCTGGAGCCGGGCCGCGACCCGCTCTCCGACCTTGATGTGATCCTCGCTGAACTCGGTGCCTACCACGTTCCCGAGGGGCAGACGCCTCTGCTGGAGCGTCCGCAACTGGTCGCGCTGAACAAGATCGACGTGCCAGAGGCGCGCGACCTCGCCGAGATGGTGCGCCCAGACCTCGAAGCGCGCGGGTTCCGCGTGTTCGAGATCTCGACGGTGTCGCATGAGGGTCTTCGCCCGCTGAGTTTTGCCCTGGGCGAGCTGGTCGATGCACATCGCGTCGAGCAGGCAGTCGAGGTGCCCGCCGAACGTGTCGTCATCCGCCCCCGGGGTGCCACCGCTCAGTTCGAGATCAAGGTCGAGGGCGGCACGTACGGCAACCTGTACCGCGTGCTCGGCGAGAAGCCGGTGCGCTGGGTGCAGCAGACGGACTTCCAGAATGAAGAGGCCGTCGGCTACCTCGGTGACCGACTCGAACGACTTGGCGTCGAGGATGCCCTCTTCAAGGCGGGCGCGACGCCGGGTTCGACAGTCGTCATCGGCACCGGCGACAACAGTGTCGTCTTCGACTGGGAGCCCTCTATCCAGTCGACCGCCGAGCTGGCGACCTCTCCGCGAGGAACCGACATCCGTATCGGTGGCAGCAGTCGTCGCACGACGCAGGAGCGTCGTGAGCAGTACTACGAACGCATGGACGCCAAGGCCGCTGCACGAGAGGAACTCGAGGAGCAGCGCCGCGCATCCCGCGAGGGCGAGGAATGACCGCGCTCTCGCGTGCGGATCTCGCCTCGGCATCGCGGATCGTCGTCAAGGTCGGCTCCTCATCGATCAGTGGCGAAGCCTCGTGGCGTATCCCGATGATCGTGCAGGCGCTGTCATCCGCGCATCGTCGCGGCACCGAGGTGATCCTGGTGTCCTCCGGGGCGATCGCCACGGGCATTCCCTTCCTCTCGCTCGACGCGCGCCCCACCGACCTCGCCACCCAGCAGGCCGCTGCCGCCGTCGGGCAGAACGTGCTGGTCTTCCGGTACCAGGAGGCGCTGCGCCCGTTCGGGATTGTCGCCGGGCAGGTGCTGCTCACCACGGGTGATCTCGAGAACCGCACCTCGCGTAGCAATGCCCAGCGCGCCATGGATCGGCTGCTTTCGCTGCGCATCATGCCGATCGTCAACGAGAACGACACGGTCGCCACGCAGGAGATCCGCTTCGGCGACAACGATCGATTGGCCGCGTTGGTCGCCCAGCTGGTGAGCGCCGATGCCCTGGTGCTGCTCAGCGACGTCGAGTCGCTGTACACCAAGCCGCCCACCGACCCCCAGGCGCAGCCCATTGACGTCATCGCCGCGGATTCCGACCTGGCGGGTCTGGAGTTCGGCGCGTCGGTCGTCAACAGCGTCGGCACCGGGGGAGCGGCGACCAAGGTGTCCGCTGCCCGGATGGCGGCTTCGTCGGGTATCGGTGTGCTCGTCACGAGCGCCGACCTCGTCGGCAAGGCCCTCGAAGGTGCCCCGATCGGCACGTGGTTCGAGCCGATCCTGTCGGCCTGACGCCTGTTCCGCGGCATCCGCGGTCACACGGCCCGCGGCGCGCTGACGCGTCGCTACACTGACCGGATGAGCACCACGATCGCATCGGACGCGTCCACCGACACCGCCCAGGATCGTCTGGCGCGAGCGAAGGACGCCTCGCGATCGATCGCCCGACTGACCAGCGACGACAAGCACCGTGCCCTCTCGGCGATCGCCGGGGCGATCGAGGCGGGTGTCGACCGCATACTCGAGGCGAACGCCGTCGATATCGCACGGGGGCGCGAGAACGGCATCGGCGATGCGTTGATCGACCGTCTGCGTCTCGACGCCGGACGCGTCGCGGCGCTGGCCGCCGCGGTGCGCGACGTCGCGGCACTTCCCGACCCGATCGGTCAGGTTCTCGGCGGGCATCGGATGCCCAACGGCGTCGCCCTGGAACAGGTGCGCGTGCCGTTCGGTGTTGTCGGTGCGATCTATGAGGCGCGGCCCAACGTCACCGTCGACATCGCCGCGCTCGCGCTGCGCGCCGGCAACGCGGTGGTGCTGCGCGGTGGCAGCGCCGCACGAGAGTCGAACACGGTGCTCGTGCAGATCATGCGCTCTGCGTTGGCGGACATCGGGGTGGAGGCGGAAGCGATCCAGACGGTGGATGACTTCGGTCGTGACGGCGCGAAGGCGCTGATGCACGGGCGCGGCCTTGTGGACGTGCTGGTCCCGCGCGGAAGTGCCGCGCTGATCGAGACAGTGGTCACGGAGTCGACCGTTCCGGTGATCGAGACCGGCTCGGGTGTGGTCCACATCGTTCTCGACGAGTCGGCACCGATGGACTGGGCGCGCGACATCGTCGTCAACGCCAAGGTGCAGCGCCCCAGCGTGTGCAACGCCGTCGAGACGGTGCTGGTGCTGCGGCAGGCGGCTCCGCAGTTGATTCCGGTCGTCGCCAGTGCGCTGCAGAGCGAGGGCGTGGCGATTCACGGCGACGATATGGTCGCCGGGCTCGTGTCGAACGTCATTCCGGCGACCGAGGACGACTGGCAGGCCGAGTACTTGAGCCTGGACGTGGCGATCAAGGTCGTCGAGGATCTCGATGAGGCACTCGACCACATCCGCCGCTACAGCACGGGCCACACCGAGGCGATCGTGACGACCGACTCACGCAATGCCGAGAGGTTCCTCGCCGAGGTGGATTCCGCGGTGGTGATGGTCAACGCCTCGACGCGTTTCACCGACGGTGCCGAGTTCGGCTTCGGCGCCGAAGTTGGCATCTCGACCCAGAAGCTGCACGCACGCGGCCCGATGGGCCTGTCGGAGCTGACCAGCACGAAGTGGTTGGCGCGCGGATCCGGCCAGACCCGCGGGTGAGGACTAGACTGGACAGGCTTTCCCCTGTCAGGTCAGAAACGGAGTCAGGATGAACCTCGTCGCACAGATCGCGATGGCCGCAGCCGAGTCGGAGCACGGAAACGTCGCTGCCGAAACCTTCATCTTCGGTGTGATCGCGGCGATCGTGTTCGCGGGGATGGCGGTCGTGGCACTGTCGTACCGTCACGTCGCCAACCGTCACTCGGCAAAGGCCGAGGCGTACGCAGAGCGTCACGGCAAGGACGGCCACGGCCACTAGGACTACATGCACGACTCCACGGCCCGGGCACCGCGCATTGGCGTGATGGGCGGCACCTTCGACCCCATCCACCACGGGCACCTGGTCGCGGCCAGTGAAGTCGCGCACTCGTTCGACCTCGATGAGGTCGTGTTCGTGCCCACCGGGCAGCCGTGGCAGAAGCACGATGTGACGCCGAGCGAACACCGGTATCTGATGACGGTGATCGCGACGGCATCCAATCCGCATTTCACGGTGAGCCGTGTGGATGTGGACCGTGCCGGTCCTACGTACACGATCGACACGCTCCGTGATCTGAAGCGCGAGCGTCCCAATGCTGAGCTGTTCTTCATCACCGGAGCGGATGCCGTAGCGCAGATTCTCAGTTGGAGGGACCATGATGAACTGTGGGATCTCGCCCACTTCGTCGCGGTCTCCCGACCCGGACACGTACTGAGCACCGACGGCCTGCCGACCGATAACGTCAGTCAGCTGGAGGTGCCGGCGCTGTCGATCTCGTCGACGGCGTGCCGTGAGCGAGTGGCCGAGGGACAGCCCGTCTGGTACCTCGTGCCCGACGGAGTGGTTCAGTACATCGCGAAGCATCATCTGTATCGGAGTAGGACATGAGCACATCGAACCAGGACGGTCAGGCACGTCTCACGCGCAAACAGCTGCGTGAGATCCGTCTGACCGGTTCGACGCCGGTCATCACCGACGAAGAGGCATCCGCCGACGCGACGCCCGAGGAGCCGGCGCAGACGGCGCCGGCCGAGGTCGCGTCGCCCGCTGCCGCACCGGTGACGTCGGATGCGACGGAATCGACTCCGGAGCAGCCGTCGGCAGAACCGCACGTTCCGCTCACGCGCCGCGCGGCGCGCGCTCAGGAGCGCATCCGTACCGGTTCGGTTCCGTTGCCCGAGCAGGCGGATGCTGTCGCACCGGCCACCGACGCAGAGCCGGCGCAGCCGCGGCCTGTCGAGCGCGAGAACGTCGTCTCGGCGGTTCCCGGGTTCGCTCCGGCCGAAGAGGCCGCAAAGCCGGCAGCCCCGGTGACGGATGCCGCGGTGTCGGCGCCTGCCGAACAGGGGCATTCGTCGCTGAAGGAACTGTTCGCCGCTCGTGCGGCCGAGGCCGGACTCGCCGTGCCGGACACGCACGAACACGAGGCTGCGGAACGCCCGAAGGTGGGTGCGGCGTTCGGCATCGGTGTTCGCCATGACGAGCATCCGCAGCATCCGACGGCGTTCGACGATCTGCTCGGCGGGGGATCCTCAGGATCGCACAGCGCATCGACGGCGCTGATCTTCACGCCGTCTCCCGGCGTCGGCTCGCTTTCAGGGCCGGTCGCCTCCACGGGTGAGCTGCTGATCACCGGCACCTACGCGCTGCCCGACGGTCTCGGGTCCCAGGGCCACGCCGTCGGTACGACTGATGGGAAGGAAGCCGACGCCGTGCTCATCGATGGTGAGCTCGCACCGGCTTCCTCGCCCACCCCGATCGCCGCCGCATCAGCGGTTGCGACCTCGAAGCCGGCCGGCGAGGTCATTCGCCCCCCGGCGCCCGACAAGGGCAACAAACTCATGCTCACCCTGGCGATCATCGCCGGTGGACTCGCGCTCGCGCTGGCCGCTGCTCTGATCATCGCCTTCACCACGAGAGTTCTCGGTTGATGCAAGCACCACAGTCCGCAGTCGAAATGCTTCAGATCGCCGCAGACGCGGCGAGCGACAAGGGCGGTGAGGACCTCGTCGCGCTCGACGTGTCCGGCCCGCTTCCGCTGGTCGACATCTTCCTGCTCGTCACGGGAAACAGCGAGCGCAATGTCGCCGCGATCGCCGACGAAATCGAAGACAAGCTCATCGAGTCGGGCCACAAGCGCGTGCGCCGGGAGGGGCGTGCTGAGGCGCGCTGGGTGCTGCTGGACTTCGGTGATCTGATCGTGCACGTGTTCCACGCGGAGGAGCGCGTCTACTACGGGCTGGAGCGCCTGTGGAAGGACTGCCCGCTGGTGCCGATCGAGCTCAGCAACCCCGTTCCCGAAGCGAACAACGGGATGTGACGCGTGCCGTCCGGCCGGCGACACACCCGGCCGGGCGGGGCGATTCGCAACCGATGAGCGCTCCGTAGTATGCTGATCTAGTTGCCGGGGCGGAAACGCTCCGAAAACAGAATGGGCCTGTGGCGCAGCTGGTAGCGCACCTGCATGGCATGCAGGGGGTCAGGGGTTCGAGTCCCCTCAGGTCCACCACATACAAGAAGAGCCCGACCAACAGGTCGGGCTCTTCTATGTTTCCGGGTTGGCGGTCGCGACGGATGCGGGTTATAGGCCAAAAGGAGTGGATGGCGTCGGGTGTGTCATCCGCGTCCTGCCCATCCGGTTCGTGCCCAGAGGCCTTCGGTGGCGTCTAGGCCGGTGTCGTAGAGGGATGGGCCGCCGATGTCTTCGGCTTGGTCTTCCTGGTCGTGCTGGTTGGGCTCAGGGGCTGGTGCTGGTGTGAGGGTGAGGGTGAGGGTGAGTGCTTGCTCGAGCGGTATCTGCCGCAGGGTGAGGAGCCATTCGATGGCGCGGCGGCGGTGGACCTCGCTCATTCCGCGGTGGCGGCGCAGGAGCTCGCGGATGGGGCTGTTGTATCCGCCTTCCAGTGGGCTGGTGGTGCGGGGGTTGCCGTAGGTGATCCAGGTGAACAAGACCCCGTCTCGGGTGACTTTTCGGATCAGGAGCCAGGCTTTGCGGAGTCGGTCGTGGGTGAAGCCCCACTGGCCGTTGCGGAACATGGTCCGCTCGCGGGTGAGGTGTCCGAACGTCTGCCACCACTGCTCAAGCTGCAGCTGCCAGGCGATCGCGGCGTCTTCGTCGTCGATGTTGCTGAGGTTCATCACGAGTTCGCGCAACGCTTTGCCTGCGGCGGTGCGGGGGTTGCGGGTCAGGTGCCGGGTGGTGTTCATCTGCAGGTGGAAGATGCACCGCTGATGCTTCGTCTCCGGCCAGCACGCCCGCAAGTGCCGAGGGAAGCCCGGAGCCGCCGTCGGAGACGATCACCCCGGGCGCGGGGACCTGCTCCAGCAGTGCGGTCCAGGCGGCGGTGGTCTCGCGGCCGCACCATTGCCAGGCCAGCAGGTCGCCCTTGTCGCTGATCGCGATCAGCAGGCACCAGGACCCGATCCAGACTCCATCGACGAGCACCGCATGGTGGATGGTCTCAGTCGGTTCGCGGTACGGCTGGATGTCCCAGCACCAGGCGGTGTCTCGACGAAACGAGCGTCCGGTGCGGGTGCCGTCGATCTCGGCCTGGGTCTGCTTGCCCGTCAGCCAGACCACGAACCGACGCAGCTGCTCACGACGGGTCACATCCGGGCGCCGGCGTACTGCAGATGCCCCGCAGCTCTTGCACCGCCAGCGTTGCGTTCCCGAGCGGTGGCGGCCGTTCTTCACCAGCTGTGAACCGCATAGCACGCACGTCGTCGAATTCGAGGGAAGGGTCACGACTAAGCGTCGCCGACCATGATGATCCCCGAATCACCCCGGAAACACGCGCCTAGATCAAGAACCCATCCACTCCTTTTGGCCTATAGCCCACGGATGCCGAACGCGGGCCTGATCCGGCGGATGCGTCGAATCAGGCCCGCGCCGTGTTCCGGCGTGCGGGGCGCGGTCAGGCTCTGTGACGCCGTCGCGCGATGAGGATGCTGGCGGCTCCGGCCACGAACAAGATGAGCGCCAGTGCCGTGGCAAGGGTGGCGCCCGCCATGCTGGTGCCCGTCGCAGCCAGCTCCTGGTCCGAGTCGGTTGCGGGCTCCGGGGTGCTCGGCTCGTCTCCGCTCGAACCGCCGTCGTCAGGGTCCGTGGCGGCGACGACGCGAACAGCATACGTCTCGGTGGCTGCGTCGTGACGGGTGATGTCGGTCAGCGCTACCGCGTACTCACCCACTCGCGACGGCGTGCCCACGAGCTCACCCGTGCTCGCGTCGATCCAGAGGCCCCCGAGGTCGGCGGTCTCAGCCGTCGTCCCGAACAGCGCGCCGTGCCCCGGCGAGTCGACCAGCGGTGAACGATGCGGTTCGCCGATGACAAGCTCGATGAGCGGTCGCGTGTGGAGTGCGGACGGCGCCGACTCCGCCTCGATCGTGAACTCACGTGGCGTGGCGAAGGGATCAGCCTGGTCGGCGATGACGAACCGGCTGGTGCCGGCGTGCTGCGGTGTCCCCTCGAGCCTTCCCGTGGACGAGTCCAGCGAGATGCCGTCGGGCAGTGCGCCGTCGATGATCACGAGATCGAGCGTTGGCGTGGGCGTGGTGATCAGGTCGGCAGTGAGCATGCTCCCGAGGGTCGCGGCGATCACTGACTCGTCGGCAAAGGTCGCGGTGGTGCGGTGGACGACGAACGTGAAGTCGGCCTCCTCGCCCACGCCTGCGGCGTTGCCCACTGTGAACGCGAACTCACCTGCGACCGCCGGCACACCCGTGAGATGTCCATCGGGAGCCAACGTGAGCCCCGGGGGCAGCGTTCCCGCGGTCACGCTCAGATCCACACCGCTACCGTCGGCGGGCGTGCCCGCGAGATCAGCATCAGCCACCAGCATCCGGTCCACGGAAGCGTCCTGCTCGGCGCTCATCAGTGCGCGAGAGAATGACGCGGCGGTCGGCTGAGCGGGAGCAGCGCTGGTGGACGCGGACTCTGGGTGCAGATCAAGGCTCGCGGCAACGGTCGCCGGCTCAGACTCCATCCGATATGCGTCACCGAGTTCGGTTACGCGCACGCCGAGAAAGCGGTGCGCGGCAAGGAGCGACTCCTCCTGCAAGACGTACGAAGCCCGCGTTGCCCCGGGAATGTCGGTATGGGCTCCCTCTTCGTTCACGTAGTACCACTGGTAGCCCCAGACCGGATCGCTCGAACCCTCGGGCGCTGTGGGCGGCGGAACGTCCCACGTGCCAGGGCATGCATAGACGAGGACGCCGACCGCCGCGGTGGGTCTGGCCGGAGTATCAGACGCGCAATCGCCCGACGTCCCGGCGAGCACGGGGAGTGCGTCGTTGACCGCCTTCGGTCCGGCGTAGCAGTTCTTCTTGGTCTGAGTCACATTCGCGGTAACCGTCTGCATGTCGGCTCCGCCGACGCTTGCGGGGTAGGACGAGCTGACATGTGAAATGAATCCGGTGTCGTTGCCACGCAGGCTGTACTTCCAGTCGCCCTCGAGCGTGTACACGGTGCCGCTCCACGAGTACATGAAGTAGTAGCCGTGTGGGATGCTGACGGTGTCCTCCACTGTCCGAGAGACCGAATCGCTCTCGGTTGTCGCTGTCTCGTGCTCGTACGTGTATGAGACCTCGGTGCTCGCCTCCCACACATCCTTCACCCCGCCGCTCACGCCGATGCTGATCGAGCCGCTATGCGTATCGCTCGTCGTGCTCGAGTGGCTGCTCGTCATAGTGGTGCTGACCGCGTGGTCCTGCCCGTTCGGGCCGTTGTTCTGGAAGAACGCCGGACCGTGGCCGTTCGGTGCGCCGCACCCGAGCAGCCGTTCTGTCTGCACGCCGCTAGCAGCGATCGCGGAGTCGCTGGGAGTCAACCATGCGGTCGACCCTGGCAGTCGTACCTGGCACGTCGCCCCTCCGCTGGCGACGCAATCGAACGCACCCTGCGCCATCGCTCGCTTCAGCAACCAGGACCAGTGCACCCAGAGTCCTGCCGAGTCCTGGGCATCGTTGTAGATGCCGAAGGACTGTGCCTTGGGATCGACATTGACGCGGATGGCATCCGGCGTGTCGAATGCGTTCGGCTTCAGGTAGTGGTCGGCGCCGCACTCGATGAACCCGCGCATCGGCGTCTGGGCGGCGCGCGGGTCTGACGGCAGGGTGTTGCCGTAGCCGTTCAGTCCGTCATAGCGGCTGAAGAAGCACTTGCCACTCGCCACGCTCACGATGCGGAACTGGTGCTCGGAGGGGGTGCTGTCGCCCGCAGGCGATTGCGCCAGGGGAATGATCATGAACTGTTGTTTGGTGTTGACGGATGAACACGTCTGTCCGATGTGATCCCAGACGCGGTCGCCGAAGTAGTTGGCGTTGCTGTAGGTCCACTGGTCGGTCAAGCACTGGCCGTTCTCCAGCACGATGCGCACGTACTGCGAGGCGAGGTCCTCTGCGCCTACGCGCATCGACACGGTCGGATTCCAGTCACGCTGAGTGGGGTCATCGGTGCTGAAGTGCGAAAGGACTTCCATACCTTGGCCCGGGACGATGTTGGCCGCCGTGGTGTCGGACCACGCCGCTTTCGGGGTCGTCAGCGCCCCCGCCACGACGGCAACGGCCACACACAGTGCGAGCGCTAGCCGTATCGGCGGGGGCAGAAGCCGTTGCCCCTGTACATGTCGCTGTGTCATCGATCCACCTCTTCGCTGTCTGTGTGTGATCACGCCTGATGCTATGTGGATAATTTTTATCACTTAGCCTGAGGTGCGTCAACGACCAGCTCCGTCCTCAGGGGTCTCCCGGTTGTTGCTATCGTCAGATCGCATGAGCGTTCCGCAACGTCCGCGCCCTGAGGTTTCCCGCAGTCGGCGACTGATCCTCGATGCGGCCGAACGACTGTTCGCCGATGTCGGGCTCGAGTTCTCACTGAATGACCTCGCCCATGAGGCCGGTGTGGGAGTGGCTACCGTGTACCGGCGGTTTCCGACGCACGATGACGTTGTTCGTGCTCTGTACGAGCGCACATACGACGCGTTCGTGGCCGTGTTCGATGCGCTCGAGGACGCACCCGATGGCTGGGCGGGAGTTGTCGGCTATCTCGAGCGCTCGGTGGCGATGATGAACGCGCACCCGGCGTTCGCCGCGGCCGCGCGCCGTATGGCGCGCATCGATCCCGCCTCGACGCTCGGCCACGATCTCGAGCAGCGCTTGAACGTGCACGTCGAGCGGGCGAAGGAACAGGGCGATCTGCGAGCGGACGTGATGGCGGTTGACCTCGTGACGATGGTCGCGCAACTGGGCGTGCTGTCGGTGTTCCCGGAGCCCGCCCGCACGATGATGAGTGCGCGTCAATTGAGCTTCCTGCTGCCGGGCCTGCGCGTGCACACACAGATGCTCGGAGGGCCAGCGGACCCCATTCCCACAACGCTGGAACGCCTACAGCAGCTCGCGGTTCAGGAGTCGTTCGCCGGTCGCGCTGACACCGGCCCGTCGTAGGACGGCGCAGTCGTCACTGGTCCGCAGCGCGAGCCGCACCGAGGATCTCGGCGTGACGCAGCAGGAACATCCGTTCGTCGAGCTTCTTGCGGCGCAGCCAAGCCGTGACCTCGTCATTGCTCTTGCTGGCATTGCACGACGCGCACGCAGGCACCACGTTGGTGAAGGTGTAGCGGCCGCCGCGCGAGATCGGCTGGATGCAGTCGCGCTGCACGGCGACGTCGGATGCTGAGCAGTAGGCGCACCCGCCCCATGCGTCCCGCAGCGTCTCCCATTGCTCAGCGGTGAGGTCGTTGTCGGCACGCGCCACGCGGCGCTGGCGGCGCTTCGCGTACCGGGCGCGCGCGGCCGTCGACGTGGCGGCTGCGGGAACGGTACGGCGACGACGCATGTGGTCACCGTACCGCGGGTGCGGCGGGCCGGATGGCTACCGGGACGGTGCGCCGCTCACTGTTCCGATCAGGCGAACACGGTCAGCGCGTACATCACGAACAGCATCAGATGGGCGGCCCCGTGCAGGGCGCCGGTCCGGCGGCCCAGGAACGTCGCGATGGTCAGCAGCATCGACACCCCCAGCAGCACCAGGGCGGCGGGGCTCTCGGCGAGGATGATCGGTCGCCCGGTCAGCATGCCGATCGCCAGCACGACCGGGATCGTCAGCCCGACCGTCGAGACGAGCGCGCCGTGGCAGAGATTGCTCACGCGCTGCAGCTCGCCCGCATGAGCGGCGCGGATCGCGGTGATCGTCTCGGGCAGGAACACGATCATCGCGATCAGGATGCCGGAGAGCGCGACAGGCGCACCGAGGCGTTCGAGCCCGTCATCGAGCAGCGTCGCCATGTCGTGCGACAGCAGCACGATCGGTGTCACCGTGGCGATCAGCAGCAGGGTGCGGGCGATGAGTTCGCCCCGATGGCGGCGGATCACCTCGCGGATGCCGGCATGCGTCTCGGATGCCGCGGACGCGCCGACCTCTTGGAAATCACCGCGTTGCGCGCCCATCTGTCGCACGAGGAAGAACACGTAGAGCCCCAGAGTCAGTACGATCACGGGGATGGCCTGCGCCGGCGTGTAGGTGCCGCCGGAGCCGATCAGGGCGGGGAAGGCGAACGCCGTCGCCAACAGGACGACCAGCATCGCCACGTACGCCGAGACCCCGGCTCCGTTCGCGCGAAGCGCCCCGTGCCGCAGCCCGCCGACCATCAGAGCGGTGCCCGCGACGAGGTTGAGGATGATCATCGACACGGCCATCACCGAGTCGCGGGCGATCGTGGGGTGCTCACCGGGCCCCAGCAGCACCGCCGAGATGAGGATCACCTCGATCAGGACGATCGACAGCGTGAGTACGAGCGTGCCGTACGGGTCGCCGAGTCGCCGGGCGAGGTGTTCGGCCTCGGTGACGACGCCGAACGCGCTCACGGTGATCACCGTGATGATGAGCAGCAGCACGGACCAGAGCACGAACGCCGGCAGAGGGCCGGTGAGCAGGGGAGAGAGCACCAGTAGCGTGCCGAAGAGTCCCCAACCCAGCCCGAGACGCAGGAGCACGACCGGTGTCAGGACGGTACGGACGAGAGTGGATGCGAACATCGGGAGAAGCCGAATCTGCGGGGTCGTCCCAGCTCTGATCATCGCCCTCGGGTCGTCCCGCGGGTCGTCTACCCCGCGATTGTAGCAACGCACCCTCACCGCTACCCTCGAGGTATGGGCCGCCGATTTCTCCGAGCCATGGCGGTCACTCTGATCGCGGGTGTGCTGACCGTCTCCTGCGCATCGACCGTCCCGCCTCGGGCATCCGCGTCGCCGAGCACCACGCCCACGGCGACGCCGACCCCGACGCCGACGCTGGATCCGGTCGAAGAAGCCGTACGAGGGATGAGCATCGCCGAGCGTGCGGCCAGCGTCGTGATGGGGCACATCCCGACCGATGATCCGGACGCCGCTCGTGCCTACATGCAGTCCGGTCTCGGTGGCTTCCTGCTGATGGGGGCGAACACCACCGCCGGCCCCGAGCAGGTGCAGACGTTCAGCGCCGCGCTGACGATGGACCCCGCGCTGCCTCCGCTGATCGCGATCGACCAGGAGGGCGGCGTCGTCTCGCGGCTGCCCTGGGATGACCTGCCCGCCGGTCGGGCGCTGCAGCACGCCGCTCCCGACGAGACCCGCCGCGTCTTCGCCGAACGGGCCGCGCTGGTCGCCGCGGCGGGCGCGAACGTGAACTTCGGGATCGTCGCCGACGTGCCCGCCGACGCCGGGTCGTTCATCGCCTCACGTGCCCTCGGCGCGGATGCCGACGGTGCGGCCGAACGGACGGCGGCGGCCGTCGCAGGCGAACAAGGGCTCGTGTACTCGACGCTCAAGCACTTTCCCGGGCACGGCGCAGCACCGGGCGACTCGCATCACAGCATCCCGACCACCGCGCTCGCCCTCGCTCAGTGGCGCGACGCCGATGCCAAGCCCTTCGCCGCCGGAATCGAGGCGGGCGCAGAGCTGCTCATGTTCGGGCACCTCGCCTTCACCGCCATCGATGCCGCACCGGCCTCGATGTCGGCGCGCTGGCACGACATCGCTCGAGATGAACTCGGGTTCGAGGGGGTCATGATCACCGACGACCTCGGCATGCTGCTCTCGTCTGGTGTCGCAGCATACGCCGACCCGGTCGGCAACGCCGTCGCCGCGCTCGCCGCCGGCAACGACATGGTGCTGATGGTGGCGGGCTCGACGCCCCAGACGGCGTCGGAGATGGTGTCGGGCATCATCGCGGCGGTCGAAGAGGGGCGGTTGCCCTCCGCGCGCCTGCAGGATGCGGCGGAACGTGTGATGGCTCTGCGGATGCAGCACGCTGACGCCACCGAGTGAGGACGGTCACGCGTCAGTCGGTAGCCTCGCCCAGCCAGGCCGTCAGAAGGTCGGCCCGCAGCGCGGCGCCGCGTTCGGCGAAGACGCGCTGCTGGCGCACGTACTCGGCTTTGCCCGCTGCCGTCTCGATCGGCACCGGCTGTACGTCCCAGGCCGACAGATCGTAGGGAGCTGCCTGCATATCGAGCATGCGGATGTCGCGGGCCAGCTCGAAGGCATCCAGCAGCAGTTCCCCCGGCACGAGCGGACCGAGCTTGACCGCCCACTTGTACAAGTCCATCCCGGCGTGCAGGCACCCGGGCTGCTCCAGGTCGGGCTGCGATTCTCGGGTCAGCGCCAGCCGGTTGCGGGGGACGGCATCGTCCGTGAAGAACCGGAACGCGTCGAAGTGCGTGCACCGCAGGTCGTTCGCCTCGACGACGGCATCCGTTCCCTCCGCACCCAGGCGCAGGGGGATCGGATGCCGGTGCTCGGCGGTGCGGTACACCATCGCCCACTCGTGCAGGCCGAAGCACCCGAACTGCGCGGGACGTGCGGCCGTGCGTCGCAGCATCCGCTCGATCAGATCCGCGAGCTGCGGCTTCTCGGCGCGGAAGGCAGTGTCGTCGGGGACGACGTCGCCCGGCGCGTCGCCGGCGCGGTACCAGCGCCACTCCGCGCGTTCGGTCGCCTCGGCGAGTGTGACCCCGGCGCCCGGATGCCACCGGCGCAACTGCGACGGCTTGTACGCGTAGTACGTGAACAAGAAGTCGTGCACCGGGTGCTTCTCGCGTCGCTGCGCGCGCTCGCGGTGCGCCGCGGTGAGAGCGTCGGCACGTTCGGCATGGGCCGCTGCGCGCGCGGTCCACTCGTCGCGCGTCAGTCTGGTGACGGTCGTGCGCATGGCCGACTCAGCTCGGGGAGTCGATGATGCCGACCTCGCTGAGCTTCTTGCGCAGTCCGGCGCCGTCCTGGGCGCTCACCCACGGCGTCTGGCCGGGTTGGTGGGGCACTCCGGGGGTGCGGCCGCCCGCGAGGACGGCCTCGGCGGGCAGGAGCCGGCGGATCGCGACGCCGGCGACCGACGACGGATGCTCCTGCTGGAACTGCGCGTAGATGCTCTCGTCGTGCTGACCGTCATCGCCGATCAGCAGCCACTGCATGTCCGGGAACTGCTCGGCGAGGCGTCGCAGGTTGGTGGTCTTGTGCTCGCGACCGCTGCGGAACCAGCGGTCGTGGGTGGGGCCCCAGTCGGTGAGCAGCATCGCCCCCGCCGGGAACAGATGGCGGCTCAGGAATCGCCGCAGCGTCGGAGCGACGTTCCAGGCGCCCGTCGAGAGGTAGATCACCGGCGCACCCGGGTGGTCGCGGCGCAGCTGATCGAGCAGAACGGCCATGCCGGGAACGGGTGTGCGTGCATGCTCGTTGACGACGAACGAGTTCCAGGCGGCGATGAACGGCCGCGGCAGGGCGGTGACCATCACCGTGTCGTCCACATCGCACACGACGCCGAAACGGGTGTCGTCGGCGACGATGTACGCCGTCGCCTCGATCGGCTGCTGTCCCTCGACCGAGATGGTGAACGTCTGCCATCCGGGCTCGAGGTCGGCTTCGAGCACCGTGTCGATCACTCCGCCGCGATCGGCGACGACGTCATGGCTGCGTCCGCCGATCTGCACGCGCACCGACGCAAAGCTGATCGGGATGCTGGCGAAGGAACGCCAGCCGCGTACCCCGACGCGCTCCGGGCGCCGGCTGGCCGGCGATGGCGGCACGATCAGCACGCGGCCGACCACGCGCACCCAGCCCGATCCGCCGTAGCCGGGGAAAGGTACGACGGTCACCGAACGCCCCCGCCTGCGGGCACGGCGTTCGCGCCAGACGTGGAATCGGTGTTCGAGGCGTGCGAACCAGTGGATTTTGGCCGCGGCAGCGGGAGACATCAGGTCCAGTCTTTCATGGTTCGGTGTGCGGTCGCTCCTCGGCGGACTCGGCGTCGGCGTCGTGTGCCATGTGCCGTGCCTCGATGCGGTGCAGCACTTTCTTGCCGATCACGACGGCCAGCAGAAGGGCCACGATGATCGCGACGAAGATATAGCCGGCGTTGTGCACGCGCGCGGACAGCTCGTCGTAGTTGCCTGCGGCCGTCGCGGCGACACCGACGTAGATTGCGGTCCACAGCACGCACGCGGGAAGAGTCCACGCGATGAAGCGCCGGTACGCGTAGTCGCTCATGCCCACCGTGAGGGGCACGAGCGAGTGCAGTACTGGCAAGAACCGGGAGAGGAAGATGGCCACGCCGCCACGGCGCAGCACGTAGCGCTCCGCCCGCATCCAGTGGTCCTCGCCGATGCGTCGCCCCAACCAGGATGTGCGGATGTGCGGACCCACCCAGTGGCCCAGCCAGAACCCGATCGACTCCCCGATGAGCGCGCCGACGATCACCGTGATCCCTAGGATGATGCCCTCGGTCCACGAGGCGACGCCAATCGACGCCACCAGCACGACCGTGTCGCCGGGAACGATCAGCCCGATCAGCACGCTCGTCTCGAGCATGACCGCGATCCCGGCCAGCACCGTGCGCAGCACCGGATCCACCGACTGCACCATCTCGATGGCCCATTGCACGAAGTCGTCCACACCACGAGCGTAGAACGTGCACCCGGGCTCTACGCTGTGAACGTGCCTGTACCCACCCCGCTGACCGTCCTGCCGCTCGCCGATGAGCCGCAGACCTCACCCCTTGACGTCGAAGCGCTGTTCCACGGGCTGTTCGGCACCGAACGGGCGGCGTTCTGGCTGGACGCCGGGGCCGACGCAGGCGACGGGTGGAGCATTCTGGGCGCCGGCGTGATCGAGGACGACCCCGACGTCGTGAATGCTGTGCCGCTCGGCGGACAGAACAGCGACGCGGACATTCGTGAGCCGGTGGTTCCGTTCCATGGCGGATGGGTGGGGTGGCTTCCCTATGAGACGGGCGCCGCCGCCTGCGGGGCGCCAACGGCAGCATCCGACGATGCCCCCGCATGGATCGCTGTGACGCACGCCGTCGCCGTCGACCACGCGACGGGTGGGATCTTCGCGCTCGCCGCGGCGGATGCTGTCGGCGCGTGGCGCAGCACCGTGGCTGACGCGCTCGAGACGGCACCTCCGTTGCCCGACCTGCCCGCTGCGGCAGGCATCACCGCCCATGCGCGCCACCACGTCGCCGACTATGCCGCCGCGATCGAGCGGTGCCGGGCGGCGATCGAGCGCGGCGACGCCTATCAGCTCTGCCTGACCACGCGGTTCACCTCGCCGCGGCCCGATGACCCGTTCACGGTGTACCGCCGCCTGCGCACGGCCACTCCGGCGCACCACGGCGGGTACCTGCGGGTGGGGGAGCGCTACCTGCTCAGCGCCAGCCCCGAGCAGTTCCTCGCGGTCGAGCGCGGCGAGATCTCCACGAGTCCGATCAAGGGCACCCGGCCTCGCGGTGCGACGCTCCAACTTGACGCTCAGCTCGCCGAAGAGCTGCGCACCGACGTCAAGGAACGTGCCGAGAACGTGATGATCGTCGACCTCATGCGCAATGACCTCTCGCATGTGGGGGATCCCGGCAGTGTGCGCGTGGACCGGCTGTGGCAGGTGGAGAGCTATCCGGCCGTGCACCAGCTGGTCAGCACCGTCAGTGCTCGGCTACGCGCCGGGGTGACCTTCGGCGAGCTGTGCGGGGCGGCGTATCCCGCCGGCAGCATGACCGGCGCCCCCAAGCTGTCGGCGATGACGATCCTGCACGAGCTCGAACAGGGACCCCGTGGCGTGTACGCCGGGTGCTTCGGACACGTCGGTCTGGACGGGAGGGTGGATCTGGCGATGGTGATCCGCTCGATCGTGATCGGCCCCGACGGCGCCGTGGTCGGGGCCGGCGGCGGCATCACCTGGCTCTCCCGGCCCGACGCCGAGACGGCCGAGGTGGCGACCAAGGCGCGCGCCCCGCTGGCGGCGCTGGGGGTGCGGCTTCCGGACGAGTGGGCGAGCCTGCTGCCCTGACCGCCGGTCTCGGCGGGACGGCAACTCGCGATACCCTGGAAGCGCCCGATTTCCGGGTCGTTCCGCATCGTCAGATTGGTCGTTCCTTGTCCGAGCACTCGTCCGAATCACCCGCCGAGCCCACCGAGGGGATGTCCGCGCACGACATCCAGCGCAAGTGGCAGCAGTACTGGGCCGAGAACGAGACGTTCCTTGCCGGCGGCGACGATGACGACCGTCCGCGCAAGTACGTGCTGGCGATGTTCCCGTACCCCTCGGGCGATCTGCACATGGGGCACGCCGAGAACTACCTCTACAGCGACGTCGTCGCACGGTTCTGGCGTCACCGCGGGCACAACGTGCTCAACCCGATCGGATGGGACTCGTTTGGTCTGCCCGCCGAGAACGCCGCGATCCGTCGCGGCGCCGACCCGCGTGAGTGGACCTACCAGAACATCGCGCAGCAGAAGGCGGCGTTCCAGTCGTACGGTGTGTCCTTCGACTGGTCGCGCGTGCTGCACACCTCCGACCCGGAGTACTACCGCTGGAACCAGTGGCTGTTCCTGAAGATGTACGAGCGCGGGCTCGCGTACCGCAAGAAGAGCCCGGTCAACTGGTGCCCCAATGACCAGACCGTGCTGGCGAACGAGCAGGTGGTCGACGGCCGTTGCGAGCGCTGTGGCGCCGAGGTCGTCAAGAAGAAGCTCACGCAGTGGTACTTCCGCATCACCGACTACGCCGACCGACTGCTCGACGACCTCAACCAGCTCGAGGGCCGTTGGCCGCACAAGGTGCTGCAGATGCAGCGCAACTGGATCGGCCGCTCGGTCGGTGCCGACGTCGACTTCCGCATCGAGGGGCGTGACGAGCCCGTCACCGTGTTCACGACGCGGCCCGACACGCTGCACGGGGCGACGTTCTTCGTCGTCGCTCCCGACTCCGATCTCGCCTCCGAGCTGGCGGCGGATGCCCCGGCCGAGGTGCAGCAGCGTTTCACCGAGTACCTCGCTCAGGTGCAGAAGACCAGTGAGATCGACCGTCAGTCGACTGACCGCCCCAAGACCGGTGTGTTCCTGGAGCGTTTCGCGGTCAATCCCGTCAACGGCGAGCGGATGCCCATCTGGGCGGCCGACTATGTGCTGGCCGACTACGGTCATGGCGCTGTCATGGCGGTGCCGGCGCACGACCAGCGCGACCTCGACTTCGCGCGCGCCTTCGACCTGCCGGTCAAGGTCGTCGTCGACACCACCGCGCCCGTCACCGGCACGATCCCGGTGATCGAGACCGATGACGACGGCGTCGCTGTGGCGACCCTCGATGAGCAGCATCCGTCGCACACGGGTATCGCGTTGACCGGCGAGGGCCGGATGATCAACTCGGGTGAGCTGGACGGCCTCTCCAAGCGCACGGCGGTCGCGCGTCAGATCGAGCGCCTCGAGAAGGACGGTCTGGGCCGCGCAGCCAAGAACTATCGTCTGCGCGACTGGCTGATCTCGCGCCAGCGGTTCTGGGGCACGCCGATCCCGATGCTGCACACCGAGGACGGCGACGTCGTGCCGGTCGACGAGTCGGCGCTGCCGGTGCGCCTGCCGAGCGTCGAAGGACTCGACCTGTCACCCAAGGGCAGCTCGCCGCTGGGCGCCGCTGAGGCGTGGGTGCGCACGGTCGACCCGAGCACGGGCGAGCCCGTGCTGCGTGACCCCGACACGATGGACACCTTCGTGGACAGCTCCTGGTACTACCTGCGCTTCCTGTCGCCGAACAGTGACCAGGTGGCCTTCGACCCGGCGCAGGCGCGCCGTTGGGCGCCGATCGATTCGTACATCGGCGGCGTCGAGCACGCCATTCTGCACCTGCTGTACGCACGCTTCATCACCAAGGTGCTGTACGACATGGGCCTGGTCGAGTTCACCGAGCCGTTCTCGAGCCTGATCAACCAGGGCATGGTGATCCTCGATGGCGCGAAGATGTCGAAGTCCAAGGGCAACCTGGTGCTGTTCCAGGAAGAGCTCGAAGCCTTCGGCGCCGACGCGCTGCGGGTGGGCCTGGCCTTCGCCGGTCCGGTGGAGGACGACAAGGACTGGGCCGACGTCTCGATGACCGGCGCTCAGAAGTTCCTGTCCCGTGCCATGCGCGTCGCCACCGACGTCGCGACGGCTCCCGGCACCTCGTTCGACGGCGGTGACGCCGCGCTGCGTCGCGTGACTCACCACCTGCTCGCCGAGGCCCCAGGACTGGTCGAGCAGACCAAGTTCAACGTGCTCGTCGCGAGGCTGATGGAGCTCGTCAACGCGATCCGCAAGACCATCGACACCGGAGCGGGCGCCGCCGACCCGGCCGTGCGCGAGGCTGCCGAGACGGTCGCCGTGATGCTCGATCTCATCGCCCCGCACACCGCGGAGGAGATGTGGGAGATCCTCGGTCACCAGCCGTCGGTCGGCCTCGTGACGTGGCCGCAGGCAGACCCGTCGCTCATGGTCGAGGACACCATCACCTGCGCTGTTCAGGTGGGCGGAAAGGTACGCGCCACGCTCGATGTTCCGGCGAAGATCTCGGAGACCGAGCTGGAGGCACTCGCCCGCGCCGATGAGCGGGTGCAGCGTGCACTCGAGGGCAAGCAGATCGTCCGCGTCATCGTCCGCGCGCCGAAGATCGTGAACTTCGCCGTCAAGGGCTGACACACACAGATGCTGTACTGCCGCTGCTCGTCCACGAGATCCACGTCTCGTGGACGAGCAGCGGTGTGGCAGACGGCATGAGAAACGCGGACGCACCGTCGCCATGGAAGGCGTACCGTGAATCGATCGGCGACAGGTCACCGCTGTTCGCCGAGATCGCTTCGGTGTGGGGCGTAGCGGACGCACTGTATCCCGGCAGCTACGTCGACCTCTCACCATCCTCAGCGATCCGGTCGGTCACGTATGTCGACACAGACAAACGTGCCGCCGGCTACTTCCGCGATGCGGATCGCGTCCAGGCTGACCTCGCCGAGGCGGCCTCGGGCATGGGGAACGTGGTCGAGTTCATCGGCTCTGATTACACGAAACCGCTGTCGCTGGCGGACGGCCGATTCGATCTGCTCATCTCGCTCTACGCCGGACCCGTCTGGGACAGCTGTCGTCGGTACGTGAAGCCGGACGGTCTGCTGCTGGCCAACACCAGTCATGGCGACGCCAGTATCGCCGCGCTCGATCCCGACCTGCAGTTGATTGCGGCGGTGCACCATCGTGCTGGTCGCTACCGTCTCGATACCCAGGACCTGCACACTTACCTTGTGCCGAAGGTCGGCGATGCCGCGAACGTCGAACGGATCCGCGACAGCGGACGCGGAATCGCGTACACGCGGTCCGCTTACGCGTACGTCTTCCGGAGGCTGTCGCCGCGGGGCTCGGTTCGGCCGTAGGCGTTCCTCGAAGCGGCTCTGCGGGTTCAGGACACTACCGACTCGCTGACGCCATGCACAGCCGCGTCTCATGCGCGGGTTGTGCACAGCTTCCGGCCGGCCGGCGATCAGTACCCGCCGTGCGCGCATAGCGTGACGGAGTGCGTTCCGCTGATGACTCCGACTCCGAAGCGGCGGCGCGGCCGCGCCTGCGGATGGGCGTCGGCGTCGCCGTCACGGTGGGTCTCGTCGTGCTCTCGGCGGCGGTGGGCTGGGGCATCCTGCGCGGGCAGGCGGCGCCGATCGACAGCATCCCCGTCGATGATGCCGGGGTCGTGGCATCCGATGGCTCGGACGTGCTCGGGGGAGCGGAACTGTACGTGCATGTTCTCGGCGAGGTCGTCAACCCCGGCCTGTACATTCTGGAAGCTGATGCGCGTCTGGTCGACGCGCTCGCGGCGGCGGGTGGCACGCGTGAGAACGCCGACCTGCAGGCGGTGAATCTCGCGCGCCCGCTCAGTGATGGTGAACAGGTCGTCGTTCCCGAGATCGGTGCGGACCCGCCGGCCGGGGCCGGATCCGGAGGGATCGGCACAGACGGGCTTATCGACCTGAACACCGCCGATCAGGCGGCGCTGGAGACGCTGCCGCGGATCGGCCCGGCCCTGGCCCAGCGCATCATCGACTGGCGCGAAGAGAACGGACGGTTCCGCTCGGTCGACGACCTGCAGGCGGTGCCTGGCATCGGTGAGAAGCTGTTGGCCGGTGTGCGCGACAAGGTGCGCGTGTGAACGACCTGCGCAGTTCGGTGCTCGCGCTCGTGCTGTGGGGTGTGGCGCTCGCGCTGGTGTATATGCCCGGATCGGCATGGGCGACCGCAGGCGCGGCAGCAGGCCTTGCGGCGCTTGCTGCGATGGCCCTGCGGCGCCGCAGCGGAGCGGGCCTCATCGTTCTTGCCCTGTTGTGCGGGGCCGCCGTGGCCACGACGGTCGCGGGCGCCCAGCCGCAACGGGAGATGCTCGCCGAGCACGACGGGCACGTGGTCGAGGCGCTCGTCGAGGTGACCTCATCGACCACCATCGGAAGCGATGGGCGGCTGTGGTTCGACGCGCAGACCGTAGAGATCGGTCCGCCACAGCAGGCGGAGAAGACTTCTGCGCCGGTGCGCGTGGGCGTCGAACCGATCGACGGTGCCGATCTGGGTGCGCTGGTGCGGGTCACCGGGCAGGCCAAGGCGACGGATGCCGGAGAGCGCGCCGCGCTGGTGATCTTCGGCACGCGCGCAGAGATCGCCCGGCCCGCGACGGGCATCTTCGCGATCGCGGCAACGACGCGCGCCGACTTCATCGTCCGCGCCACCCGGTTGCCCGAACCCGGTGCAGGGCTTCTCCCGGGACTCGCCGTTGGCGACACCCGTGCGGTCTCGAACGAGCTGAACGCGGCGATGCTGGCATCCGGACTCAGCCACTTGACCGCGGTCAGCGGGGCGAACTGTGCCATCGTCGTCGCCGCGGTGTTCTGGGCAGTGTCGTTGCTCGGGGGAAGCCGGGCGCTGAGAGTGGGGCTCGCTCTGCTCGCTCTCGGGGCGTTCGTCGTGCTCGTGACACCTGAGCCCAGCGTGATCCGCGCCTCGGTGATGGCCGCGCTGGCGATGCTGACCATCTTGCTCGGGCGACCGAGCGCGGGCCTGGCGATGCTGTCGCTGGCCGTGTGCGGACTGTTGGTCGCCGACCCCTGGCTGGCGGCCACGCCCGGCTTCGCGCTGTCGGCGGCGGCGACCGGGGCGCTGCTGGTGCTTTCTCGTCCGCTGATGCGCGGCCTCGGCCAATGGATGCCCCAACCGCTGGCGCTGGCGCTGTCGGTACCGCTGGCGGCGCAGGTGGTCTGCGGGCCGATCGTCGCGTTGTTCTCCGACCAGCAGTCGATCGTCGGCGTCGCCGCGAATCTCCTCGCGGCGCCGGCCGCGCCCGTCGCCACCGTGATCGGACTGCTTGCCTGTCTGGCCGCTCCGGCACCCCTGCTGGCCGACCTGTTCGCGGCGGCCGCGTGGCTGCCGGCGGCGTGGATCCAGACCACCGCGACGGTCAGCGCCAGCCTTCCCGGTGCGACTGTCGGGGTCGTCGCCGGTCCGCTCTCAGCGGCGGTCGTCGCGGTGCTCAGCATCGCAGCGACCCTCGTGCTCGTGCGACCGCGCTCGGTGCTGCTCAGGCGCAGCGCCGCCGTGGTCGTCATCGTCGCGCTCGCGATCGCCGGAGGGAGGGCGTTGCTGGCGGGGCCGCTCGCGGCGATGCGCACACCCCAGGCATGGTCGATCGCGATGTGCGATGTGGGCCAGGGCGATGCGGTGCTCATCCGCTCGCAGGGACGCACTGCGCTGGTCGACACCGGACCCGATCCGAGCGCGCTGCAGGAATGCCTCGCCGCGACGGGCACGACGCGCATCGACCTGCTCGTGATCACCCATTTCGATCTCGATCACGTCGGCGCCGCCGGGGCACTCGAGGGCCGCGTCGGCACGGTTCTGCACGGCCCACCCGCAGAGGCGCAGGATGAGCAGACGCTGCAGCGGCTGGCATCCGCTGGCGCGACGCTGGTTCCCGCCGCCGCGGGGATGCACGGCCGCCTTGGCGACGCCGAGTGGCGCGTGCTGTGGCCGGAACGCGCCTCGGCGGCGTACCCGCCGGGCAACGACGCCAGCGCGGTGATCGAGATCGGTGGCGGGGGAGTACCGCGGATGCTGATGCTCGGCGATCTGTCCGCGGCACCGCAGCGTGCGCTGTTGGCCCATGGGATCGGACGCTATCCGGTGGTGAAGGTCTCGCACCACGGCAGTGGCGATCAGGAACCTGCGCTGTACGCCGCTGTTGGTGCGCGGGTGGCGTTGATCGGTGTCGGCGAGGACAACGACTACGGGCACCCCCGGGACGACACCCTGCGCATTCTTCAGGCGACCGGCAACCGCGTGCTGCGCACTGATCAGCACGGCCTGGTGCTGCTCGGGCAGGATGACGGGCGCATCGTGATCTGGGCAGAGAACCACGGCCGGGAGTAGGGCTCCACGCCGTGGGGTGTCGGCACCCGCCGGTAGGATGGATGTCATGCCTGCCGCCCGTTCTTCCGCCCGAGGCTCCGGGGCGCGCGCCGGCGCGGCCAAGGGGACGAAGATCCCCCAGGTGCCGTGGCGCGAGCCGCGTCCGGCATCCATCGTGTTGGTCTCCGGGCCTGAAGAAGTGCTCGCCGAGCGGGCCATCGCCGGCGTGCGCGACTATCTGCGGACCGAAGACCCCGCCGTCGAAGTCAGCGATCTGCGGGCTGATGACTACGAAGCCGGCACCCTGTTCGCGCTCACCTCACCCTCGCTGTTCGGCGAGCCGCGCCTGGTGCGCGTGTCGGGGGTCGAGAAGTGCTCGGATGCCTTCCTGACTGAGGCGCTGAAGTACATCGAGCACCCCCAGGAGGGTGCGACCGTCGTGCTCCGTCACACCGGTGCGACGGTGCGCGGCAAGAAGCTGCTCGATGCCATCCGTGCGGGCACGGGCGACGGCATCGAGATCCCGTGCGCCGCGGTCAAGCGCGACAGCGACCGAGTGGACTTCGCCGCGGGCGAGTTCAAGGCCGCACGCAAACGCATTCAGCCGTCGGCACTGCGGGCCCTGGTCTCAGCGTTCGCCGACGACCTCACCGAACTCGCCGCTGCCTGCCAACAGCTCATCGGCGATGTTGAGGGTGACATCACTGACGACGTGATCACGAGGTACTACGGCGGCCGCGTTGAAGTCTCGGCCTTCGTCGTCGCCGACACGGCGATCGCCGGGCACCACGGCGAGGCGCTCATCGCGCTACGGCACGCCCTGGCCTCGGGCGCCGACCCCGTGCCGATGGTGGCCGCCTTCGCCATGAAACTGCGCACCATGGCACGTGTCGCGGGTAACCGGGAGCCGAGCCGGCAACTCGCGCAACGCCTGGGTATGAAGGACTGGCAGGTCGACCGTGCGCGCCGCGACCTCGCCGGCTGGAACGATCGCTCTCTCGGCATGGCGATTCAGGCGACGGCCCGCGCCGACGGCGAGGTCAAGGGCGCTGCGCGCGACCCGATCTTCGCTCTGGAGCGCATGGTCACCGTCGTGGCGACGCGACAGTCGTACGGCGCCTGATCCGATACGTGGCCCGCCGGTAGCATCCGACGTCCTCGGCGTGCGCCGATGCCACGGACGGAAACGCAGAAGGCCCGCCCCCCACCGGGGACGGGCCTTCGAAAGTCTCTGTGGACTCAGAGCGCGGCAACCTGCTTGGCGATCGACGACTTGCGGTTCTTCGCCTGGTTCTTGTGCACGACACCCTTGCTGACGGCCTTGTCGAGCTTGACGGACGCGACCTTCAGCGAAGCCTCAGCGGCCTCCTTGTCGCCGGCTGCGACAGCCTCGCGGGTCTTGCGGACGAGGGTCTTCAGCTCGCTCTTGACGGCGCGGTTGCGCTCCTGAGCCTTCAGGTTGGTCTTGTTGCGCTTGATCTGCGACTTGATGTTTGCCACGTGTGGACGCTTTCTGTCTGGATTGTATTCGGATGCTGCCGACGGGAGAGGGGCGTCGCACAGCGGTCGTGAGGGACAAACCCACACGCAAGCCAAGAGTCAATGCTACCAGCAACGGGCCTGCTCCGGTGCCAGCACGCAGACCACGGAGCGTCGCGATGACTCAGTTCGCCTCGCGGACGACCGCCAGCGCCAGTTGCAGCACCGCATTGAAGACCCGCGGGCGCATCGCCGTGACGAGGTGCGAGGTACGCGGCACGACGATCAGTTCGGCCTGCGGAGCAAGGCGGGTGAAAAGCGACTCGTGGGTGCGCAGCTGATCGAACTGCCCGTTGACCAGCCACAGGGGCACATCGATGCGGCCCAGCGCGCTGGTCAGATCCAGCGAGGCGAGACTCCTGAGCGCGACATCCTGCGCATCGAGCGCGTAGCCGCCCGCGGCAAAGTCGGGGCGCGTCTCGGGCGGGATCGTCGCGTTGAGCACCTGTTCGGCCAACCAGATGCCGCGATCAGGCAAGCGGTCCAGCGCCCCTGCGAGTGTGCGATAGGTCTGCAGGGCGGCACCGCGGGGGAGTGCAGTGCACGAAGCCGCGATCAGACCGGCGACCGGCGGCCGAGACTCACTCCCGACGTATTCCAGGCTCAGCAGGCCGCCCATGGAATGCCCGACGAGCAGCACGGGTCCGCGCGTGGCGGCCTCGCGCACGGCGTCATCGATCGTCGCGAGCGCGCTGTCGAGTGCGAAGGGCTCGGCCATGCGGGTGCCGTGCCCGGGCAAATCGACAGCATGAGCCGGAACATCGTGCTCGGTCAGCCACGTCAGTTGCGACCGCCACATCGTCGCCGACGTGCGGATGCCGTGTACCAGGACGACCTGGACGGGCTGATGGGGAGAAGCGCTCACCCCACCAGCATAGGAACCAGTCACCGCCAACAGAGAAGCGGGGCCGGTGGATGAACCACCGACCCCGCCTCGGGAAGAGCGAAGTGCTTACTTCTCCCAGCCCATGTTCTCGACCGGCTGAACGCCGAACAGGTCAAGACCCGTGTAGGGCTCGGGGGTCAGGTTGGCCAGACCCTCCTTGACCGCCGAGATCGACGGACCGTTGTACAGCGGGATGATGCCCCAGTCCTGGAAGATCTCGACCTCGAGGTCCATCGCGGCCGCGGTCTGCTCGACCGGGTCGGTGATCGACTCGACCTCGTTCTTGATGCGCTCGTCCATCTCGGGCGTCTGCACGCCCGAGAGGTTCAGGCCCATGTCCTGGCAGTACAGCTGGCAGAACCACGCAGCACCGAACGGGTCGGACGAGGTGAAGCGCAGACCGGCGACGTCCCAGTTCTTCGAGGTGTAGTCCTCGGCGAACTTGTTCGAGGGGCGCACGTCGACCTGAAGGTCGATGCCGACAGCCTTCTGCATGGTCTGCAGCGACTGCGCGAGCGCCTTCTGGGTCGGGTCGTCGCTGAAGATCGGGTACACGACAGACAGCTTCTCGCCGTCCTTCTCGCGGATACCGTCTTCGCCCTCGGTCCAACCGGCCTCATCCAGCAGGCCCTTGGCCTTCTCGACGTTGAACTCGTAGCCGGCCTTCTCCAGCGAGTTGTGGTAGCCGGGCTGGAACGAGAACAGCGTGAGCGAGCCGGCCGGGTCCTCGGTGTAGTCGAGGCCGTTCCAGGCGATCGTCTTCTGCTGCTCGATGTCGATGGCGAGGAAGAATGCCTCACGCACCTTGACGTCCTCGAACTGCGGCTTGTCGGCGTCAACCTCGAGCAGCGTGTTCGCGGTCTGCTGCGCACGGTGGATCGTGATGCCGTCCATGTCGGCGACCTGTGCCAGACGGTCCTTGGTGCCGACGCCGACCATGTCGACCTCGCCGTTCTTGAAGGCGTTGATCGAGGCCTGGGCGTCCATGCCGGTGAACGTGACCTTGTCGAGCAGCGGCTTCTCGCCCCACCACATCTCGTTCGGCTTGAACGAGATGTAGTCCTTGTTCGCGTCGAACTCGTCGACCGTGTACGGACCGGCGCCCCACTCGGCGTGCGGCTCGTCGATCATGCCGTTGTTGAAGTTCTCGGGGTCGGCCATGTCGGGGTGGATGACGCCCGTGAGGAACGGCATCTGCGGCCAGGCGAACTCGCCCTTGAAGGTGACGATGGCGGTCTTGGGGGTGTCACCCTGCTCGACCGTCTCGATCTCCTTGTAGCCGTCGGTGGCGTTGGGCACGAAGCCCTCATCCGTCGAACGGCTGGCCTTCCAGGTGGCGTCGATGGCGGTCCAGTCCATCGGCGTGCCGTCGTTCCAGGTGGCCTCTTCGGTGAAGGTGAAGGTGATCTGGGTCTTGCCGTCGACCGTGTCGATCTTCCACTCGTCGAGGTAGGCGTCGTGCTTGTACGGCGTGCCGTCCGGCTCCTGCAGCAGGATCTGCGGCTTGTACCAGGCGGAGACGCGCGCGGTGTCGGCGCTGCCGTCTCCGTGGAACGAGTTCAGCTGCTCGGGGATCTCGTTGATCGGGAAGTTGACCGTGCCGCCTTCCTGAAGGTTCTCGCGGGGCTGGGGGTTGTAGTCCGCGGCCGACGTCTCTGCCGACTGCCCTCCGTTGTCGCCATTGTCACCGGTGTTGCCGGAGTCAGTGGCGCAGCCCGTCAGGACGAGTGCGAAAGCGCCGGTGAGTGCCAGCGCTCCCATCAGCTTCTGCTGCTTCATGGTGCTCCTTTCGCCTTGCGGCGTGTCATAAGGGGAGAATAGTTCGCGATCTCGGGGTTCACGTTCGGTGAGAGTGAATCCCGCCTAACTGTTATCGGACGGTGATGCGTCGTTGCACGACGGTGATCCCCGCGTTACCCGATGGTGATCCTCAGACGGTCGCGGGCTTGGTCGTCATCGTCTCCGGATCGAACACCACGCGCTGACGAGTGCGCTCGATGTCGGGGTCCGGCACAGGGATGGCTGACAGCAGCGCCTGGGTGTACGGGTGCTTCGGGTTGTCGAAGACCTCGTCCACGTCGCCGTGCTCGACGAACTCGCCGAGGTACATCACCGCCACACGGTCGGCGATATGACGGATCACCGACAGGTCGTGCGCGACGAACAGGTACGACAGCCCCAGCTTGACCTTCAGCTCGTCGAGCAGGTTGATCACGCCGGCCTGGATCGACACGTCCAGGGCCGAGACGGGTTCATCGAGCACGATGATCTTTGGGTTGGTCGACAGCGCCCGAGCGATACCGATGCGCTGGCGCTGACCACCCGAGAAGGCACCGGGGAAGCGATCGCGATGCGCGGGGTTCAGACCCACGAGGTCCATCAGCTCCTGCACGCGCGCGAGCACCTGGTCCTTCGGCATGCCGATGGCGCGCATCGGCTCGGCGATGACATCAGTGACGGTCATGCGCGGATCGAGAGCGCCCATCGGATCCTGGAACACGATCTGGATATCGCGGCGCAACGCACGCTCGAGCTTGCGGTCGTGCAGACCGTTGATGCTCGTTCCCGCGATGACGATGTCGCCCTCGGGCTGCTTGACGAAGTCCATGATCTGCAGCAGCGTCGTGGTCTTGCCCGACCCCGACTCGCCGACGATCGCCATGGTCTCGCCCTCGCGCACGTCGAAGCTGATGCCCTTGACCGCGTGCACCTCGCCGACCTTGCGCTTGAGGAAGGCGCCCTTGGTCAGCGGGAAGGTCTTGACCATGTTGCGCACTTCGAGCGTCACCGGGCGCTGCTCACGCGGCGTGTGCAGCAGGTCGCTGTCCGGAGTCTTCTGCACCGGGTAGACGGGCAGGCCGCCGATCAGTCCGTCGTCGTCGATCTCTTCGGCACGGATGCACGCGGCCAGGTGCGGGTCACCGCTACCGGTGGTGACGGGCGCCAGGTCGGGCTCACGCGTGGTGCACGCCGCGACGGCGATCGGGCAACGCGACGCGAACGGGCACGCATCGGGCAGATCGATCAGCAGCGGCGGGTTGCCCTTGATCGGGGTCAGTGGCTCCTTCTCGACCTTGTCGACGCGCGGGATCGCCCCGAGCAGACCGATCGAGTAGGGCATCCGGGTGCGGTGGAACAGCTCGTGCGCGGGTGCGTGCTCGACCGGACGGCCGGCGTACATCACCATCACGTCGTCGGCGGTGCGCGCGACCACGCCCATGTCGTGCGTGATCATGATCACGGCAGCGCCCGACTCGCCCTGCGCCTTCTCGATGAGGTCGAGGATCTGCGCCTGGATGGTGACGTCCAGCGCGGTCGTCGGCTCGTCGCAGATGATCAGGCGCGGGTTGTTGGCCATCGCGATGGCGATGACGACGCGCTGGCGCATGCCGCCGGAGAACTCGTGCGGGAACGACTTCATGCGCTTGACCGGCTCGGTGATGCCCACCAGCGAGAGCAGCTCGAGCGAACGGTCCCACGCCTCCTGCTTCGACATGCCGCGGTGCACGGTGAGCGCCTCGATCAGCTGATCACCGATCGTGAACACCGGCGTCAGCGAGGTCAGCGGGTCCTGGAAGACCATGGCCATGCCGTTGCCGCGGATCACCGACATCTGCTTGTCGGTCTTGCCGAGCAGCTCCTGGCCCTCGAACTGGATCGAGCCGGTGACCTTCGCGTTCTCATCGAGCAGACCCATGATGGCCAGCGATGTGACCGACTTGCCGGATCCGGATTCGCCGACGATGCCGAGGGTCTTTCCTGCTTCGAGGTCGAACGAGACACCGCGCACGGCGTCGACACGGCCGGCCTCGGAGGCGAAGCTGACCTTCAGGTCGCGGACGGAGAGGACGGTGTCCTTCGTGGTGCTCATGCGCGGCCTCCTGCCGAAGAAGTGGGATCAAGGGCGTCGCGCAGGCCGTCGGCTACGAGCGCCATCGAAACGGTCAGCAGCGTGAGCGCGGCGGCGGGGAAGTAGAACAGCCACGGCGCGCTGGTCACGCTCGCCGCGCCCTCGCCGATCAGCGATCCGAGCGAGACGTCAGGGATCTTCACGCCCATGCCGATGAACGACAGTCCGGTCTCAGTCATCACGGCCGCCACAACACCGAGCGTGAAGTTGATCACCAGGAGCGAGCCGATGTTCGGCAGCAGGTGACGCATGACGATGCGCATACCTCGCACGCCCATGTAGCGGGCGGCGTGCACGTACTCGCGCTCGCGCAGCGAGAGTGCCATGGTCCAGATGACGCGGGCGGGGAAGAACCAGCCGACGAAGATCAGCGCCATCGAGATGATGCGCCAGTCGCCGCCGGAGTCGTTCGAGACGAGGGCGAGGATCAGGAAGGTCGGGATCACCATGAAGAAGTGGATGATCACCAGCGTGACCCGCTCGATACGACCGCCGAAGTAGGCGGCCGCGGTGCCGACGATCGCCGAGATCGCAGTGATGCCGACCGAGACGATCACCGCGATCATGAGCGAACGCTGCAGACCGACGAACGTCTGGGTGAACGTGTCGTTGCCCGACGCGTTCGTGCCGAACCAGTGCTCGGCCGAGGGGCCGGTCGACAGGTTCAGGAAGTCCATGTCGGTGACGGTGTACCGCGACACGAGCGGAACGATGATCGAGCACAGCGCCAGAAGCACGAAGATGATGACGCCGGCGACAGCGGGCTTGTTGCGCATGAAGCGACGGGTGTACAGCGTCCATTTGGACAGCTGCTTGGCGGGAATGCGCTCTGCCGTCGTGTCGGGGCCGACGGGGGGCTGCACAGACGGGTCGATGGTGTCGGCGCTCATATCAGCTCACCCTCACTCGCGGGTCGAGAACCACGACCGTGATGTCGGCGAGGATGGCGCCGATGGCGGTCAGCAGGGCGCCGAAGGCTGCGACTGCGACAACGCCGTGCACGTCGTTGGTGTTGATGGTGGTCAAGAAGTAACGGCCCATGCCCTGCCACGCGAAGATCTGCTCCGTCAGCACAGCGCCGGTGAAGATCGCGGGGATCGAGAAGGCGACCTGCGTGGCGACCGGAATGAGCGAGGTGCGCAGCGCGTGCTTGCGGATCGCCTGCTGCTTGGTCAGGCCCTTCGCCCGCGCCGTGCGCACGTAGTCGGCCTTGATGTTGTCGAGCAGCAACGACCGCTGCAAGAAGTGCGTACCCGCGTAGCTGATGACCACCAGCGCGATCGTCGGCAGGATCAGGTGCTGCAACGTGTCGATCAACACGGGGAAGAACCCGGTGACGCCGGGGCTCGACGAACCCGTGACGTAGAACACGCGGGTGCCGGTCCAGTTGTTGAAGTTGATCGCGAGGATCACGATCGCCAGGCCCGCCACGATGATGTTGATGTTCATCGTCACGATCGACACGGCCTGCCACACGCGGTCACCCAGCTTGTACTGGCGCGATGCGGTGTAAACACCGATCCAGATACCGAGCAACGTCGCGATGATCGTCGCCCCGAGCACCAGCTCGGCGCTGATCCACATGCGGTACGCGACCTCTTCGTTGACCGAGCCGCCCGTGGGGCTCACACCCCAGTCCCAGCGGAAGAGGATTCCCGAGAACCAGGTCCACCACCGTTCGATCAGCGGTGTGGACTCGCTGAGATTGCGAGGCCCGAGCAGACCTTCCATCTGCTCTTCGGTCAGGGGAGGCCTTCGGCCTACGTAGTTGCTGCGCGGATCCAGGAACGACCACGCCAGGAAGTAGGTGACGTTGGTCGCGACCACGATCATCAGCAGCCAGCCGAGTGCCCGGCGCACGAGATACTTGATCAAGGTGTTGATTCTTTCTCTTCTACAGCCGTGCCCGGGATCTCCGACGCGCCGCTGAGTCGGGAACACATTCAAGCATCATCCCGCGCTCAGCGCACATCGAGATCACCGACGGCCGTGACGGAGTTCGTCTGCCCGAAACGGGGGGATTTTCGCCCGGGCAACTTCGCGAGACTATCATCGGTCGCGCCGCCGGGCCGACGACTGGGGGAACCGGGCCCCGGAACGTAGACTGATCTGAACCTGCTCTGAAGCATCAAGGACCACATGTCACCCCGCGCTCTCACTCCCTTGTCACCCGCCGCGACCCCGGCCACGCAGATCCGCAACTTCTGCATCATCGCCCACATCGACCACGGCAAGTCGACGCTCGCCGACCGCATGCTCCAGGTCACCGGATCGGTAGCCGATCGTGACATGCGTGCGCAGTACCTCGACCGCATGGACATCGAGCGCGAGCGCGGCATCACGATCAAGAGCCAGGCAGTGCGGATGCCGTGGTCGACCTCCCCATCCGACGGGGAAGGCCTTGAGACCTTCGCGCTGAACATGATCGACACTCCCGGTCACGTCGACTTCACCTATGAGGTGTCGCGTTCGCTTGCCGCATGCGAGGGCGCGATCCTGCTCGTCGATGCCGCACAGGGCATTGAGGCGCAGACGCTCGCGAACCTCTATCTCGCTCTTGAGAACGACCTGCACATCATTCCCGTGCTCAACAAGATCGACTTGCCCGCGGCCGACCCGGACAAGTTCGCCAAAGAGCTCGCCGACCTGATCGGTGGTCGCCCGGAGGACGTGCTGCGCGTCTCGGGCAAGACGGGCGTCGGCGTGGAAGAGCTGCTCGATCGCATCGTGCGCGATATCCCGGCCCCGGTCGGTGACCCGGATGCTCCGGCGCGCGCAATGATCTTCGACTCGGTGTACGACTCCTATCGCGGAGTGGTCACCTACGTGCGCATGGTCGACGGACAGCTCTCGCCGCGCGAGCGCGTGCAGATGATGTCGACCAAGGCGACGCACGAGCTGCTCGAGATCGGTGTGTCCAGCCCAGAGCCGATCCCGTCCAAGGGTTTGGGCGTCGGCGAGGTGGGATACCTCATCACGGGCGTGAAGGACGTTCGCCAGTCGAAGGTCGGTGACACCGTCACGACCGTCCGGGGCCCGGCATCCGACCCTCTCCCCGGCTACACCGACCCGAAGCCGATGGTGTTCTCGGGCATCTATCCCATCGACGGCAGCGACTACGCCGAGCTGCGCGAGGCGCTCGACAAGCTCAAGCTGTCCGACGCGTCGCTGCAGTACGAACCCGAGACCTCGGTGGCGCTCGGGTTCGGCTTCCGCTGTGGCTTCTTGGGACTGCTGCACCTCGAGATCATCACCGAGCGGCTCTCGCGCGAGTTCGGTCTCGACCTGATCACCACCGCACCGAGCGTGATCTACGAGGTCACCACCGACACCGGTGAGACCGTGACGGTCACCAACCCGAGCGAGTACCCCGACGGGCGCGTCGCCTCGGTCTCGGAGCCGATGGTCAAGACCGCGATCCTGCTGCCCAAGGACTACGTCGGCACGGTGATGGAACTGTGCCAGTCGCGCCGTGGCGCCCTGCTGGGTATGGAGTACTTCTCTGAGGAGCGCGTCGAACTGCGCTATCGGATGCCGCTCGGTGAGATCGTGTTCGACTTCTTCGATCAGCTCAAGTCGAAGACACAGGGCTACGCGTCGCTCGACTACGAACCGGACGGCCGTCAGGAGGCCGACCTGGTCAAGGTCGACATTCTGCTGCAGGGCGACAAGGTCGATGCCTTCAGCTCGATCGTGCACCGCGACAAGGCTTACAGCTACGGCACACTGATGGCGGAGCGGCTGCGCAAGCTCATTCCCCGACAGCAGTTCGAAGTGCCCATCCAGGCGGCGATCGGTGCGCGCATCATCGCCAGGGAGACCATCCGTGCAATCCGCAAGGACGTGCTCGCCAAGTGCTACGGCGGTGACATCAGCCGAAAGCGCAAGCTGCTCGAGAAGCAGAAGGAGGGCAAGAAGCGCATGAAGATGGTGGGCCGTGTCGAGGTGCCCCAGGAGGCGTTCATCGCCGCGCTGTCGGGTGACGTCGAGGGCAAGGAAAAGAAGTAGGGGAGCGGGCGATCACCCAGGTTCGCCTGGGTAGTCTGGAAAACATGCGTCGCGGGACATTCCGAGAAGGCACGGTCGACTATGCCGCGGTCGGGGCCACCCATGCCCCAGACCTCATGCAGTATCCGCCGGAGCGCAGCACCCCCGCCGAGGAGTCCTGGCGGATCGGCAGCGGAGAAGAGCGATTCCGTTCGGCGGCCGAGTCGTTGTTGTCATGGACGGCTCAGCGCGCCGCCGGACTGCAGATCTCAGACGTGCGCCCGGCTGCGGGTGGTGCGTACACGGGGATCAGCTTCGACGCCGAGGGTGCGCCGATCGCGCCGAACCGCAACCAGCACGAGCAGCGGTTCGACGCCGAGGGCACACCGTTCGCCGCACCCGGCATGACGTTGAAGCTGCACGGACGCGTCAAGGGTATGCGCGCTGACGCCGAGTTGCGGGTGATCTCCGTCACCGAGGAGCGGCGCCGCGTCGGGTTCGTGCTCGGAACCGTCGGCGGTTCGGTCGTCAGTGGCGAGGAGTCGTTCGACCTGGACTGGCGTGAGGACACCGACGAGGTGTGGTTCACCGTGCGCGCATTCGACGCGCCCACGGCGGCGCTGTACCGCCTTCCCGGAATGGTGCGCCGGCGTCGTCGCGAGTTGTTCGCGCGGTATCTGCGGGCGATCTCGCCCCTGTACGCGACGCCGATCTGATGCCGGGGGCTCTGCCGCTGGGGGATCCCGCACCCGCTGACGGACGCCTGCCCGCCGATCTGGAGATCGACGCGACAGCCCCGTTCTCGGCCTATCTGCACGTGCCCTTCTGCCGAGTGCGCTGCGGCTACTGCGACTTCAACACCTACACCGCGACCGAACTGCGCGGTGCCAGGCAGGACGAGTACGCCGAGACCTTGATGCGCGAGATCGACCTCGCCCGCGACGTCCTGGACGCAGCCGGCGGGATCCGCCCGCTTGACACGGTGTTCTTCGGTGGCGGAACCCCCACCCTGCTGCCGCCTGGCGATCTGGCGCGCATGCTGGAGCACGCTGTGGACGCCTTCGGCATCCGGAACGGCGCCGAGGTGACGGTCGAGGCGAATCCGGACACCGTGTCGCCGGAGGTCGTGCGGACGCTGGTGGATGCCGGCGTGAACCGCCTGTCGATCGGGATGCAGTCCGCGGTGCCGCACGTGCTGGCGGCTCTGGACCGCACGCACCGTCCCGAGAACGTCGAGACGGCGGTGCACGCGGCGCGCGAGGCGGGTCTCGATGTCAGCGTCGACCTCATCTACGGAGCACCGGGGGAGTCTCTCGCCGATTGGGAGGCCTCGCTCGACGCGGCCCTGTCGCTCGAACCCGACCACATCTCGGCGTACGCCCTGATCATCGAGGACGGCACCAAGCTCGCCCGGCAGATCCGCCGCGGCGAGGTGCCCGCGCCCGATGACGACCTGCAGGCCGATATGTACGAGCTCGCCGACAGCCGTCTCGCCGCGGCGGGTTTCGACTGGTACGAGGTCAGCAACTGGGCGCGTGGCTCCGAGCAGGGGAGCGTCTCGTCGCACGCCTCGCGGCACAACCTGGCCTACTGGCGGGGCTCGGACTGGTGGGGTTTCGGGCCCGGAGCGCACAGCCACATCGCCGGACTTCGCTGGTGGAATGTCAAGCACCCGGCGGCGTATGCGCAGCGCCTGCACGCGGGGGAGTCACCTGCGGCGGGACGTGAACGGCCTGATCACGAGGCGCAGACGCTCGAACGCGTGCTGCTGCAGAGCAGGCTCGCCGAGGGGCTGCCGATCTCTGAGATCGCCGAGAGCCACCGCTCCCGGGTCGCCGAGCTGATCTCGGACGGACTGGTCGATGCCGCCGCCGCCGTGCGCGACCGCCGCGTGCGGCTCACGTTGCGCGGGCGGCTGCTGGCGGATGCTGTCGTGCGCGCTCTGACGGAGTGACTCCGCGCTAGGACGAGTGCCGGGCGTGTGCCCTGCTCAGTCGGGGAGCAGGTCCAGGCCGGTGGTGCGTCGCTGCGGAACCGTCGCGCTCTGTGTGTCCAGCACCCGGGTGCTGCGCTCTGCGCCGAAGGGGGCCCATCCGGGGTCGCCGGTCGTGATGAACGCGATCCACGCGTCGCGCATCTCGTCGGCGAGGTGCTGAGGGGCATCCGACCCTGTCATGCGCTGGGCTTCTGCTGAGGCGAGTTGGTCGAATACGAAACCCAGCTCGAGTGCGTGCGCGGCGCGCAGATCGCGCACCGGACTGCGCCAGGTGAACTCGTACACGTAGGTGGGCGCCGGGCGGGATGCGGCCGCGCGGGTCAGCGGCGCCCGCAGCAGCAGGTCGGTGGCGACCTGACCGTAGATCTCGCCGGTGGATGCCCCGGGGAATGCCGCTCGGTAGGCGGCGATCGCGCGGCGGGGGATGCGCAGAGCGAGCCGGGCGAGCAACAGATGCCAGGATGTGAGCCTGCTGAGCTGCTCGGGGGTGAACCACAGGCGGTACTCGTCGGTGTTGCTGCCGATCAACAGGGGAACGTCGGACTCACCCAGCACGTCATGTGGAGACCGCGGCAGGGTCTCGGGGTCGATCGCGAACTGGAAACCCGGGGCTCCGCCGAGCGGTGAGGAACCGGCTGCGTGGGTGCGTCGAGCCTCGAGGAGCTGCTCTGGCGTGACGGCGGCGAACGCCTCGCGCTCCGCGGGGATGCCCAGCAGCTTCGCCAGCTGCGCGGTCACGCGTCCGGCCTTCTTCCGCGGCTGGGCCCGCAACGGACCCGACTGGATGATTGCTCGTGCGATCATCGGCCGCGACGTGTCGAGCGCGAGCAGACCGGCCACGAGGGCCCCGCCCGCCGACTCGCCCATCACGGTGATCTGAGTGGGGTCGCCCCCGAACGCGGCGACCTCTCGACGTACCCATGCCAGGGCGGCGGCCGCATCGAGCAGACCGAGGTTCGCCGGGGCATCGGACAGCACCGAGAACCCCTCAGAGCCGAGGCGATAGTTGACCGAGACGAAGACGATCCCGGCGCGGGCGAACACGGCGCCGTCGTAGAGCGGGATGGCGGCGGTGCCACGTTCGAGCGCACCGCCGTGCAACCACAGCACCACTGGGGCTTGCTCTGCCTGTGCCGGAGCCCAGACGTTTGCGGTGAGCACATCGTCGCCGTCGATGATCACCGACCCGAGCAGCTCGCCGATCGGACCGGCGTAGGGAACCTGCGGCGACGTGGGACCGAACGCGGTGGCCTCGCGTACGTCGTCCCACGGGGCGGGCGGTTGCGGTTCCCGGAACCGGTTCTCGCCAAAGGGCGGTGCGGCGTAGGGGATACCAAGGAATCGGTGCACCCCGTCGGTGACGGAGCCGCGGACAGCGCCGTCCGTGAGGGTGGCGATGGGGGCGTCGCTCATGAGCGTCATCCTAGGGGCAGACCCACCGCCTTCGGCAGGTGCTCGGCTGGGCGGGGTAGGATTGGCACTCGGTAGGTTCGAGTGCCAGTGGGAGGGGCGATGGTCACAGAAAGAGGACTCGAAGTCCTCCGCGCGATCGTGCAGGACTACGTCGAGACCCACGAGCCGGTCGGTAGCAAGTCGATCGTCGAGCGGCACGCCTTCGGTGTGTCCGCGGCGACCATCCGCAACGACATGGCGCTGCTCGAAGACGAAGACTTGATTGTCGCGCCGCACACGTCCTCGGGTCGAGTGCCGACCGATAAGGGGTACCGCGTCTTCGTCAACCACTTGGCGCAGTTGCGTCCCCTCTCGGCGGGACAACGCAGCGCCATCGAGTCCTTCCTCGGCGCTCCCGGTGACCTCGACGACATGATGGCCCGCACGGTGCGTGTGCTCACGCGCCTCACCGGCCAGGTGGCACTCGCGCAGTACCCGTCCTTCGCGCGGGCGAGCATCACGCACGTCGAGTTGGTCGCCCTCGCACCGAACCGGCTTCTGGTGGTGCTCGTCACCGATGCCGGCGGAGTGTCGCAGCGCATCGCGCAGGTACCGATCGATCTCGATGAGAACGATGTGGGGCTCCTGCGGGCGCAGCTGCTCGCCCTCATCGCCGGTCGTGCGGTCAGCGAGGCCACCGAGCGAGTTCGTTCGCTCGGCGAGCCCGCCCCGGCCGAACACGCCCGTCGGCTGCATCCTGCGCTCAGCGCGCTGGCGGCCGTGATCTCGGAAGAACTGGCCGAGTTCCGGCAGGAACGACTGGTGATGGCGGGGGCGGCGACCCTCGCCCGGCGCGAGCAGGACTTCCGCGGTAGCATCCACCCTCTACTCGAGGCGATCGAAGAACAGGTGACCCTGTTGCGGTTGATGAGTGAGATGGTCACCGACGAGCACGGCCTGGCGACCAGCATCGGTACCGAGAACGCGCCCTTCGGGCTCGGCGAGGCATCGATCGTCGCGAGCAACTATGACGCGCCGGGCGGCACCGCGCGCGTCGGCGTGATGGGCCCTACCCGCATGGACTATTCGAGCAATCTCGCGGCGGCGCGGGCGGTCGCCCGCTACCTGTCGCGGTTGCTCGAAGACGACGAGGCCGCCCGTTGACGCGGGTGGTCGTACAGAACACACAGACAGACGCACACGCACGCGCAGAAAGGTGATCGTGGCGGACCACTATGAGGTTCTCGGGGTGTCGAAGGACGCTTCGCAGGATGAGATCAAGAAGGCTTACCGCAAGCTGGCGCGCCAGCTGCATCCGGATGTGAACCCGGGAGATGAGGCCGCCGAGCGGTTCAAGCTCGTCACGCACGCGTACGACGTGCTCAGTGACGAGGACTCCCGGCGACGCTACGACATGGGCGGAGACGCGAACGGCGGCTTCGGAGGGTTCGGCGGTTTCGGCGACATCTTCGAGACGTTCTTCGGTGGTGCCGGCGGTGGACGCGGGGCACGGCCCCGCTCGCGTCGCGAGCGCGGGCAGGACGCCCTGGTGCGGGTCGACCTCGACCTGGGCGACGTCGTCTTCGGAGTGCACCGCGATATCGAGGTCGACACGGCCGTGCTGTGCGAGACCTGCGAGGGTGCGTGCTGCCAGCCGGGGACATCGCCGGTCACGTGTGACGTGTGCGGCGGTACCGGTCATGTTCAGCGTCAGGTGCGCAGCCTGCTCGGCAACGTCGTCACCACTCAGCCGTGCGGCAGCTGCGAGGGCTTCGGCACGACCATTCCCTACCCCTGCGGCTCGTGCGCCGGTCAGGGACGGGTGCGTTCGCGCCGCACGGTCGCGCTCGACATCCCCGCCGGGGTCGAGACCGGCCTGCGCCTGCAGCTGCCCGGATCGGGTGAGGTCGGCCGCGCGGGTGGTCCGAACGGCGACCTGTACGTCGAGATCTCGGTCGCCCCGCACCCGGTCTTCAGCCGGGAAGGCGACGACCTGCTCGCCACGCTTGAGGTCTCGGTGACGGATGCCATCCTCGGCACCACCACGACGATCGACAGTCTCGATGGCACCGTCGACCTCGAAGTGCGCGCCGGGGTGCAGTCCGGTGACGTGCTCACGATCAGCGGGCGCGGCATCACACCCCTGCGCGGAACCCAGCGCGGTGACCTGCGCGTCGGCGTGCAGGTGGTCACCCCGACCCGACTCGACAGCGCGCAGCGACGCCTCATCGAGGAGTTCGCCAAGAAGACGAAGGCGCCGGCTCCCAAGCTCGCACAGTTCCAGCAGGGGCTGTTCTCGAAGCTGCGCGACCGCTTCCGCTCGCACTGATCTCAGAAACGGACCGACATGGCGCTGCACTTCATCGTCCCCTCGTGCTCCGAGGCCGGTGAGGGCGATCTGATCACCCTCACCGGTGCCGAGGCGAAGCACGCCTCGGCCGTGCGCCGCGTGCGGGTGGGAGAGCACATCACCATCGGCGACGGCACGGGCGTCTGGCTGGAGGGCTCCGTCGAGGATGTCTCGGCCGCCGAGGTCACCGTGCGCATCGCGTCGCGCATCACCAGTGAGCGACCCGCGTCGCGGATCATCCTCGCCCAGGCGCTGGCCAAGGGCGACCGTGACGAACTCGCCGTGCAGACGGCATGCGAGCTCGGCGTCGACGAGATCGTGCCGTGGCAGGCGGCGCGCAGCGTCTCGCGTTGGGAAGGGGCGAAGATCGCGAAGGGGCGGGAGCGCTGGGCGACGATCGTGCGCGAGGCCGCCAAGCAGGCGCATCGCGCGTGGGTCCCCGAGGTCGCCGAGCTGAGCAGCACCGCGCAGCTGGTCGCGCGCGCCGCTGAACATCGGATGCTGGTGCTCGACCCCACGGCGGACGTCCCGCTCACCGGCATCCGCGATGACGGTCGCGACATCATGCTCGTGGTCGGGCCGGAGGGTGGCATCAGCCCCGAGGAACTCGCGCGGTTCACGGATGCCGGCGCCGAGCGCGTGCGGCTGGGCGACACGGTGCTGCGCACCTCGACGGCAGGACCGGCGGCGATCGCCGTGCTCTCAGGGGTGCTCGGTCGCTGGTGAGCCGGTGTCCGTCGCCCGAGCAGCCAAACTAGACTGACTGATATGAGTGAACCCTCGATCTTCACGCGCATCCTGAACGGGGAGATCCCCGGCGAGTTCGTCGCCCGCACGGAACGGGTGTTCGCGATCCGCGACATCAACCCGCAGGCGCCATTGCACGTGCTGGTCATTCCGGTGACCGAGCAGTACCGCGACGTCACCGAGCTCGCCGCCGGTGACCCCGGACTGCTCGCAGAGATGGTGGCCCTGGCCAAGCAGATCGCCGCGGAGCACGCGGGCGGCGAGTACCGACTGATCTTCAACAACGGTGCCACGGCCGGACAGACCGTTTTCCACGTCCACGCGCATGTGCTCGGCAACATCGAGGAGGGCAAGCTCGTTGGCTTCTGACGAACCGACACCCCAGTTCCCCGCTCAGCCCGAGTACACCGATCGCGTCTTCGTCGACGGCGTGGCGATGGTGCAGTTGCTCGGCCCGCAGGACCGCCTGCTGCGGATGCTCGAGAAGCAGCATCCTCGGGTGCAGGTGATGGTGCGCGGCAATGAGATCGTGCTCGGTGGTGCTCGCGATGACGTCGCGTCGGCGCGTCGGCTCGTGGACGAGCTGATCGAGATGACCCGCTCAGGCCATCAGCTCGCGCCCAGCGACGTCGAGCAGTCTGCTCGCCTGCTGCAGCGTTCTGACGGTCCCCGCCCGAGCGAGGTGCTCGGCGAGGCGATCCTGTCGACGCGTGGTCGCGTCATCCGTCCGAAGACGCTGGGGCAGAAAGAGTACGTCGACGCGATCGAAGAGAACACGATCGTGTTCGGCATCGGTCCCGCCGGAACCGGCAAGACCTACCTCGCGATGGCGAAGGCCGTGCAGGCGCTGCAGCGCAAAGAGGTGCAGCGGATCATCCTCACCCGGCCCGCGGTCGAGGCAGGGGAGCGTTTGGGGTTTCTGCCGGGCTCGCTCAACGACAAGATCGACCCGTACCTGCGCCCGCTGTACGACGCGCTCAACGAGATGATGGACCCCGAGGTGGTGCCCCGGCTGATGGCCACCGGTACCATCGAGGTCGCGCCGCTCGCCTACATGCGCGGGCGCACGCTGAACGACTCGTTCGTCGTGCTCGATGAGGCGCAGAACACGACGCCCGAGCAGATGAAGATGTTCCTGACCCGCCTCGGGTTCGGCACGAAGATGGTCGTCACCGGAGACATCACTCAGATCGACCTTCCGACGGGATCGTCCGGTCTACGGCTGGTGACCCGTGTGCTCAGCGACATCGATGACATTCACTTCTCGCGCCTGACCAGTGACGATGTTGTTCGGCACTCGCTGGTCGGACGTATTGTCGACGCCTACAGCGAGTACGACGAGAAACGCGTCGCCGAGCGTCACGAGCGCGAGCAGGCGCACCAGTTCGCCAACCGCGCCGACCGCCGCGGCGGCGCGCGCCAGAACCCCAGAGACCGGATGCCGAAGCGAGGCCTGTCATGATCGAGATCAACAACGAGTCGGCGATCGACGTCGACGAGACGGTGCTGCAGCGCCTCACCGACTTCAACCTCGCGCAGCTGAACGTCAGTCCGGACGCCGAGGTGGCAATCGTGCTGGTCGATGAGGGCGCGATGGAGTCCCTGCATGTGCAGTGGATGGATGAGCCCGGCCCCACGGACGTGCTCAGCTTTCCGATGGACGAGTTGCGCCCCGGTACTCCCGACAACCCGACTGCGCCGGGACTGCTCGGTGACATCGTGCTGTGCCCGCAGGTCGCGGAGTCGCAGGCGCAGACGGCCGGCCATACGCTGCAGGACGAGCTGATCCTGCTGACCACTCACGGGCTGTTGCACCTGCTGGGATTCGACCATGCCGAACCCGAAGAGGAGCGTGAGATGTTCGGGCTGCAGCGGTCGCTGATCGAAGGATTCGCTCAGGTCGAACGACGACGATGACCCCTGCCATTCTGCTGGCGGCCGCAGTTCTGCTGGTCGCCTTCGGCGGTCTCATGGCCGCGGTCGACGCCGCGTTCTCGGTGAGCTCTACCTCGGACCTCGAGTCGCTGGCCTCAGAGGGGCGCAACGCGTCAGCGTTGTCGCGCATCGCTGAGGACCCCGCCCCGCACGTCAATGCCGTGGCGTTCATGCGTGTGCTTGCCGAGACCACCGCCGCCGTGTTCGTCACCGTCGCGCTGGATGCGCTGCTGCCCAGTATCTGGTGGGCGATGCTCGCCGCGGCGGTTCTGATGACGGGGATCACGTTCGTGCTGGTCGGCGCGAGCCCGCGCTCGTTCGGCCGACTGCACGCGGCGTCGATGCTGCGGACGTGGGCGCCGGTCGTGCGTGGCATGCGCATTCTGCTGGGGCCACTCGCGCAGACCCTCGTCCGGGCCGGACAGCGCGTCACCCCGGGAGCGGGACGCACGTCGTTCGCGTCGGAGGAGCAGCTGCTGAGCATGGTCGACGAGGCCGCCTCGCATGATCTGATCGAGCAGGACGATCGCGACCTGATCCACTCGGTGTTCGAGTTCACCGATCAGGTGGTGCGCGCTGTGATGGTTCCGCGCACCGAGATGATGACGGTCGATGCGGCAACCACGGCGACCGAGGCCATGGCGCTGTTCCTGCGCACGGGGGTCTCGCGCATGCCTGTCGTCGATGGCGATGCCGATGACGTCGTCGGGGTGCTGTATCTGAAGGACCTCGTGCAGTTCGCGTACCGCGATGAGAGCGCCTGGCGCACCAGACCCGTGCGGCCGATCGCCCGACCCGCCGTCTTCGTTCCCGAATCGATGCGTGCCGAGAGTCTGCTGCAGCAGATGAAGCGCGACGCCGTGCACGTGTGCATGGTCATCGACGAGCACGGCGGTGTGTCGGGGCTCGTCACGCTTGAGGACCTGATCGAGGAGCTCGTCGGTGAGATTGCCGACGAGTACGACCGCGGGCCCGCCGACTTCGTCGACCTCGGCGACGAGCGATTCCGGGTGAACTCGCGGTTGCCGCTCGAAGATGTCGGCGACCTCTTTGGGTTGGAGCTCGACGATGAAGACGTCGACTCGGTCGGCGGGCTGCTGGGCAAGGCGCTTGGTCAGGTGCCGCAGCCGGGTGCCACGGCGACCGTGAAGGGCCTGGTGCTGACCGGCGGCGCTTCGCGCGGCCGCGGCCGTGGCATCGCCACGGTGTTCGTGGAGCGGGCGCCGTACACGATGCCGATCGATGTGCGCGATGGAGGAGAACAGCATGACTGAGCAGACACGCAGTGGATTCGTGACGTTCGTGGGCCGGCCGAACGTCGGTAAGTCCACGCTCACCAACGCGCTGGTCGGTGAGAAGATCGCTATCACCAGCGAGAAGCCGCAGACGACTCGTCGGGCGATCCGCGGCATCGTCAACCGTCCCGACGGACAGCTGGTGATCGTCGATACGCCGGGCATCCACAAGCCGCGCACGCTGCTCGGTGAGCGGCTGAACGACCTCGTCGAGCAGGTGCTCGGCGACGTCGATGTGATCGGCTTCTGCGTGCCGGCGACCGAGAAGGTGGGCCCCGGCGATCGTCGCATCGCCGCGTCGCTGGACGGCTACCCGCGGGCCAAGAAGGTCGCGATCGTCACGAAGACCGACGCCGCCGATAAGGACGACATCGTCGAACGCCTGATGGAGGTCGACTCGCTGCGCGAGGACTGGGCCGCGGTCATCCCGCTGTCGGCGCTCACCCGCGAGCAGCTCGATGTGCTCGCCGACGAGATGCTGCAGCTGATGCCGGTGGGTCCGCGGCTGTACGACGAGGGTGTGGTCACGGACGAGTCGACCGACGACCGCATCGCTGAGATGATCCGTGAGGCCGCGCTGGAGGGCGTGCGCGACGAGCTGCCCCACTCGATCGCCGTCGTGATCGACGACGTCGAGCCGCGTGAGGACTCCGATCTCACCGACGTGTATGCGTCGATCATCGTCGAGCGCGACAGCCAGAAGGCGATCATCATCGGGCACAAGGGTTCCCGCCTGCGATCCGTGGGCGCGACAGCACGCGCAGGCATCGAGGAGCTGCTCGGCACGCGGGTGTTCCTGAAGCTGCACGTCAAGGTCGCGAAGGAATGGCAGCGCGACCCCAAGCAGCTCGGGCGCCTCGGCTTCTGAGCCCGATGTCGATCGCGCACCGCTGGCTCGCGACGGATTGGGGACCGCCGGAGCACTGGCGGTTCGCACCGTTCACAGTGTCGGCGCCGAGGGCGGGTGAGGTGACGATCCGGGTGCGCGCGGCCGGCGTGAACCCGGCGGATGCGAAGCACGTCGCGCGTGCGCGGCCGGGTACGGAGCTGCCCGTCGTCATCGGGTACGAGGTCTCCGGGACGGTCATCGCCGTCGGGCCGGACACGCGAATCGTGACGGGACCGGTGACCGTCGGCGACGAGGTGATCGCGTTCCGTGTGCGTGGTGGCTACGCCACCGAGCTCACGGTGCCTGCCGAGAAAGTGCTGCAAAAACCGGCGCCGCTCAGCCACGCACAAGCCGCGAACCTGCTGCTGGCCGGGACCACGGCTGCAGAGATGCTGCACACGGTCGGCGCTCGAACGGGGGAGACGGTGCTCCTGCACGGTGCCTCCGGCGCCGTCGGTGTCAGCGTGCTGCAGCAGGCGGCGTTGCGTGGCATCCGCGTCATCGGCACGGCGCGCAGCGCCCGCCTCGAGACCGTGCGACGGTTCGGCGGGATCGCCATCGAGTACGGAGCGGGGCTCACCAACCGGATCGCCGCGTATCTGGCATCCGAGGGCATCGCCCGGATCGACGCCGCGCTCGATGCGGCGGGAACGGATGAGGCGATCGCGACGTCCTCGGCGTTGGTCGCCGATCCCGGCCGCGTCGTCACGATCGCGGCGCCCCGCGCGGCGTCAGAGCAGGGTTTCCGCGCGATCGCGGGGTCGATGCCCGAGAGTGCGCGTTTCCGGGACGAGGCGCGGGCACCCCTCGTCACACTGGCAGAGAGCCGCCGACTGACGGTACCGGTGGGGGCGGAGTTGCCGCTGGAACAGGCGCCAGAGGCGCACCGCATGCTCGCGGCGGGGAGTGTCGAGGGAAAGCTCGCGCTGATTCCGTGATCGCGAGGACACCTCCGTGGTGAGCAGAATGCGAAGTCGGATGCTACGATCGACGCATGCTCTTGGGCGGTCTGCTTCTTCTTAGCTGCCGCGGCGAGTCCTGATCTGACAGGCCTTCTCGTCGCGGCGTTCGTGTTGGCCTGACACACAACTCCTGACGAAGAAGAAGCCTCACCATGAAGAACACCCAGAAGCCCTCGTCGATGCCGGTCCACAAGTACCGGCCGTATCACGAGCAGATCGTCTTCGACCTGCCGGACCGCACCTGGCCCGGCAAGCGGATCACCGAAGCGCCCCGCTGGTGCGCCGTCGATCTGCGCGACGGAAACCAGGCGCTGATCGACCCCATGTCGCCCGAACGCAAGCGGGTGATGTTCGAGCTGCTGGTCAGCATGGGCTACAAAGAGATCGAGGTCGGTTTTCCCTCGGCGAGCCAGACCGACTTCGACTTCGTGCGCCAGCTGATCGAAGAGGGGCTGATCCCGGACGACGTGACCATCCAGGTGCTGACCCAGGCGCGCGAGCACCTGATCGCGCGCACCTACGAGTCGATCGCGGGCGCCAAGCAGGCCATCGTGCACTTCTACAACTCCACGAGCGTGCTGCAGCGCGAGGTCGTCTTCCGGTCCGACCGTGAGGGCGTCAAGCAGATCGCGCTGGAGGGCGCCCGCCTGTGCCGTCAGTACGAGAAGACGATCCCCGGCACCGAGGTCTACTACGAGTACTCGCCCGAGAGCTACACCGGCACCGAACTGGAGTACGCCGTCGAGGTGTGCAACGAAGTACTCGAGATCCTGGAGCCCACGCCCGACCGCAAGGTGATCATCAACCTGCCGGCCACGGTCGAGATGGCGACACCGAATGTCTATGCCGACTCGATCGAGTGGATGCACCGCCACCTGGCACACCGAGAGAACGTGATTCTGTCACTGCACCCGCACAACGACCGAGGCACCGCGGTCGCGGCCGCCGAACTGGGTTACCTCGCCGGTGCAGATCGGATCGAGGGCTGCCTGTTCGGCAACGGTGAGCGCACCGGAAACGTCGATCTCGTCGCGCTGGGCATCAACATGTTCACGCAGGGTGTCGACCCGCAGATCGACTTCAGCGACATCGACAACGTCAAGCGCACCGTCGAATACTGCAACCAGCTGCCGGTACCCGAGCGCAGCCCGTGGGCGGGCGACCTGGTGTTCACCGCGTTCAGCGGCTCGCATCAGGATGCCATCAAGAAGGGCTTCGAGGCGATGGCCGCGAAGGCCGCGGCTTCGGGTGTCACGGTCGACGACATCGAGTGGGCCGTGCCGTACCTGCCGATCGACCCGAAGGACCTGGGACGTTCGTACGAAGCCGTCATCCGGGTCAACTCGCAGTCCGGCAAGGGGGGCGTCGCGTACCTGCTGAAGGCCGACCACGCACTGGATCTGCCCCGCAAACTGCAGATCGAGTTCTCGGGGGTCGTGCAGGCCAAGACCGACGCCGAGGGTGGCGAGGTCACCAGCGAGCAGATCTGGTCGATCTTCCACGACGAGTACCTGCCGGCCGACGACGCCGAAGCCAAGTGGGGCCGGTTCGAACTGCTCGGCACCCAGACCCGCAGCGATATGACCGGCGATGTGTCGCTGGACGTGGTGCTGCGTGATGGCGACGAGTCGGTCGCGACCGCCGGCACTGGCAATGGCCCGATCGCGGCGTTCATCGAGGTGCTGCGCGAGCGCGGCTTCGAGATCTCGCTGTACGACTACGTCGAGCACACGATGTCCAGCGGGGGCGACGCTCAGGCGGCGGCCTACGTCGAACTGCAGGTCGGCGACCAGCGGCTGTGGGGCGTCGGCATCGACGGCGACATCTCGACGGCGAGCCTGAAGGCGATCGTCTCGTGCGTGAACCGTTCCATTCGTAGCCGCGAGACGGCACCGGAGCTCGCAGCGGTCTGACGCGGCCCCGAGGACGCTGACGCCTGATGTCGGGGGAGCGGGGGATAATCGAGAGGTGCCCACCTATCGAGACGAAGCGGTGATCCTGCGCACCCACAAGCTGGGTGAGGCGGACCGCATCGTCACGATGCTCTCCCGACGTCACGGCAAGATCCGCGCGGTCGCCAAGGGGGTGCGGCGCACGTCGTCGAAGTTCGGCTCCCGCCTGGAGCCGTTCATGGTCGCCGATGTGCAGCTGTACCAGGGGCGCACGCTCGATATCGTGCAGCAGGCCGAATCGCTCGGTGCGTACGGTGCCGATATCGCCGTCGACTACGAGCGGTTCACGGCGGCCAGCGCAATGGTCGAGGCCGCCGACCGGTTGAACGAGGCCGAGGCGACGACCGAGCAGTACCTGCTGCTCGTCGGCGGCCTCCGCTCGCTTTCGCGGGGAGAGCACGTGGCGCGCAGCATCCTCGATTCCTATCTGCTGCGGGTCATGGCGCTGTCGGGCTGGGCGCCCGCACTCGACCACTGCGCCCGCTGCGCTGCACCTGGTCCGCATGCGTTCTTCGGCGCACAACTGGGCGGATCGGTGTGCGCGGCATGCGCCCCGGCCGGCAGTCCGCAGATCCCGGGCACGGCTCTCGCCCTGTTGCGCGCGCTGATGGGCGGGGACTGGACGCTGGTCGACGCGGCCGCGCACACCGATCTCGCTGCGGCATCCGGCACCGTCGCCGCGTATGCCCAATGGCACCTCGAACGTGGCATCCGCTCGCTCGAACACGTGACCCGGCCGCCCCACGCGGTCTCCCGTCCCCTCTCGACCCCGCAAGGAGCCCGGTGAGTCCCAAGCCGTACACCCATAAGGACGCCGTGCCGTTCCGCCCGCTCGACTGGACGGGAGCGCAGCCGCCCGCGTTCCCCGCCGTGCCGAACCATGTCGCCGTCGTCATGGACGGCAACGGCCGATGGGCCAACCGCCGGGGCCTCAACCGCATCGAGGGGCACAAGGCGGGAGAGGAAGTGCTGCTCGACGTGGTCGCCGGTGCCATCCAGGCCGGTGTGAAGCATCTGTCGGTGTACGCGTTCTCGACCGAGAACTGGGCGCGTTCGCCCGAAGAGGTGCGGTTCCTGATGGGGTACAACCGCGACGTACTGCACCGGAGGCGTGACCAGCTCAACGAATGGGGTGTGCGGGTGCGCTGGGCCGGTCGCAAGCCGCGGCTGTGGGGGTCGGTGATCAAAGAGCTTCAGTTCGCCGAGCAGCTCACTCGCGACAATGACGTGCTCACACTCACGATGTGCGTCAACTACGGCGGGCGCGTCGAACTCATCGACGCCATGCGCGCGATGGCCGAGGACGTCAAAGCCGGGCGCCTCAAGCCCAGCGCGGTCACCGAGAAGCAGCTGCGCAAACACCTCTACGTGCCCGAGATGCCCGACGTCGACCTGTTCCTGCGTAGCTCGGGCGAGCAACGCACCTCGAACTTCCTGCTGTGGCAGTCGGCATACGCCGAGATGGTGTTCCTCGACACGCTCTGGCCCGACTTCTCGCGCGAAGAGCTGTGGCGTGCGATCGGCGTCTACCTGTCGCGCGACCGCCGCTTCGGGGGTGCGATCGACACCCCCGACGCCACCGCCTGAGGCCTCATCGGCCGAGGCGCCCCAGCCAGCGCTCTGTCTCTGTCGGATGCCCGAGACGCACGAACGTCAGATGCGGAAAGCGCGCCTCATGCCCCGGCATCCGCTCCCGCCACACATCACGGGTCTTCGTCTGCCACCGCAGCACGTTCTCTTCGGGTGCGGTCGTCGTGGCCAGCCGCCAGATGCTCGGCTCGCGATTGCCGTTCCACAGCTCGCGGCGCAGGATGCTGCGGGCGAGCGTCCGGCGCCACAGGCGTGCGCGCACCAGGCGATCCGGATAGTCCAGCCACACGCACAGGTCGGCGCGGGGAGGCAGGATCTCACTGACGCCCTTCGATGTGTACTGCCACTCAGACACCCACCGCTCGGAGGCTGCGAAGGCGCGGACATCGTCGAGGAACTCGGGCCGCGGCGTCCACTCGGGGCCGTGATGCAGGGCGTCGAGTTCGTACCGGGGAAGATCCAGCAACCGGCTCACGCGCGTGACGAGCGTCGTCTTGCCCGCACCCGAGACGCCGCAGACGAGCACCCGCGATGGGCGGAAGGGGAGGGCGTCATCGCAGGTGAGCACCTGTAGATGCTAGACGAGGAATACGCGCGGCATGCATGCGGTTGGATGAGAACGTGAGCGAACCCATCTCTATCGACATCTGGTCCGACATCGCCTGCCCCTGGTGCTACATCGGCAAGCGCAATCTTGAAGCGGGCATCGCGGCGACCGCGTCCGACGAGGACGCCCCGCAGGTCAACATCACCTTCCACTCGTTCGAGCTGGCCCCCGATACCCCGGTCGACTTCGACGGCGACGAGATCGACTTCCTCTCCGGACACAAAGGCATGCCGCGTGAGCAGGTCGAACAGATGCTGGCGCACGTCACCGATGTGGCGGCCCGGGCCGGCCTGCAGTACCGCTTCGATCTGCTGCAGCACACCAACACCGTCAAGGCCCACGAGGTGCTGCACTTCGCCAAGAGCAAGGGACTCCAGCACGAGATGGAGGAGCGCCTGATGTCGGCGTACTTCACTGAGGGGCGCCACGTCGGACGCATCGACGATCTCGTCGCGCTCGCTGTCGAGGTCGGCCTCGATGCCGACGAGACCCGCACCGCACTGGAGTCGAACGCGCACCTCGACGACGTGCACGCCGACCAGGCGCAGGCACGCGCCTACGGCATCAACGGCGTGCCGTTCTTCGTGATCGACGGTCAGTACGGTGTCTCGGGGGCCCAGCCGGCCGAGACCTTCGCCAACGTCCTGCGCGATCTGTGGGCCAAGCGCGGCGTCGAGACGCCGGTCGCCTGACGCCGACCTGATCAGCGGACGAGCGCTGCCTCGATCGCCGCGACGATCTCGGGGGAATCCGGCTTCTGCTTCGGGCGGAACCGCTGCACGGCGCCGTCGGGTGCGACGAGGAACTTCTCGAAGTTCCAGCTCACGCGCCCGGCGGAGCCCTCGGCGTCGGGAGTCTGCTTCAGCGCCTTGTAGAGGTCGGCGGCGTTCTTGCCGTTGACCTTCACCTTCTCGTTCACCGGGAACGAGACACCGTAGGTGGTGGAGCAGAAGTCGAGGATCTGCTCCATCGATCCCGGCTCCTGACCCAGGAACTGGTTGCACGGGAATCCCAGTACCGTGAAGCCGCGGTCGGCGTACTCACGCTGCAGCTGCTCGAGCTGCGCGTACTGCGGTGTCAGACCGCACTTCGACGCCACATTGACCACGAGCACCACGTCGGCGCCCACGTCATCGAGGGTTCGCTCCGCTCCGGAAGCATCGACGAACGGGATCTGGCGCACAGGAAGATCACTCATATCCACAGCCTATGTCTGTGCGGACCGGCACAGGCACGGTCTGGGACAATGGAAGGGATATGACTGCTGCCACTGCCCCCGCGACCGCCCTGCGCATCGGCCCGATCGAACTCGACGTGCCGGTCGTCCTGGCACCCATGGCCGGGATCACGAACACCGCGTTCCGTAGGCTGTGCCGTGAGTACGGTGCCGGCCTGTACGTCAGCGAGATGATCACCTCGCGCGCACTCGTCGAACGCAACGCGATCACGATGCGGCTGATCCAGCACCATGAGTCGGAGACGCCGCGTTCGATCCAGCTCTACGGCGTCGACCCCGGCACCATCGCCGAAGCCGTGCGGATCATCGTCGCCGAAGACCACGCCGACCACATCGATCTGAACTTCGGATGCCCCGTACCCAAGGTCACCCGCAAGGGCGGTGGCGCCGCGTTGCCGTGGAAGATCGGTCTGTTCTCGGACATCGTCGATCAGGCCGTCAAGGCCGCCGGCTCGGTGCCGTTGACGGTGAAGATGCGCAAGGGCATCAACGACGACCACCTCACCTTCCTCGAGGCGGGGCGTGCGGCCGAGGACGCCGGTGCCGCCGCCGTGGCGCTGCACGCGCGCACCGCTTCGCAGTACTACTCCGGGCACGCCGACTGGAATGCCATCGGTGAGCTCAAGCAGACCGTCACCAGCATCCCCGTGCTCGGCAACGGTGACATCTGGTCGGCCGATGACGCCGTGCGGATGCTGGCGCAGACCGGCGCCGACGGCGTGGTCGTCGGCCGCGGATGCCTGGGGCGACCCTGGCTGTTCGGCGAACTCGCCGCGGCGCTCGGCCCGAGGGACGCGGTGGCGGCACCGCCGGTCGATGCGACCCTGCAGTTCGTGGCATCCGCCTTCCGGCGCCACGCCGAACTGCTCGTGGAGTTCTTCGAAGACGAGGACCGCGGGTGCAAGGACGTACGCAAGCACGTCGCCTGGTACTTCAAGGGATACCCCGTCGGTGGTGAGCTGCGCGCGGCGCTGGCGAAGGCGTCGACGCTGCAGGAGATCGATGATCTGCTCGGTACGCTCGGCGACGCGCCGTACCCCGGCGTCGGCGCCGAGGGGCAGCGCGGACGCGCCGGTTCGCCGAAGCGCACGGCACTGCCCGAGGGGTGGCTCGATTCGCAGGAGATCGGCGAGGGCATCGGAGAGATGATGCGCGGAGCGGAGACCGAGAACGATGGCGGCTGACTCCTCATCAGTACCGGTGGGACACACGGCCGGCGGGTATACGGGCGCTGATACGGAACGCTTCTTCGCCGAGACGCACCGCTCCGAGCGTGATCACTTCTCGCGCGACCGCGCGCGGGTGCTGCACTCCGCCGCGTTGCGTCGTCTGGCGGCCAAGACTCAGGTGTTGAGCCCCGCGAGCACCGCCGACTTCGCCCGCAACCGGCTGACGCACTCGCTGGAAGTCGCGCAGGTCGGCCGTGAGCTGGCCGCGGCGCTGGGCGTCTCGGCCGACGTGGTCGACACGGCCTGCCTCAGCCACGATCTCGGGCATCCGCCCTTCGGACACAACGGCGAACGCGCGCTGAACGAATGGGCGGAGCCCATCGGCGGTTTCGAGGGCAACGCCCAGTCGTTGCGTATTCTGACGCGGCTCGAGGCGAAGGTGCTCGATGATCGTGAGCACTCCGTCGGGCTCAACCTGACCCGGGCGACGCTCGACGCGACGTGCAAGTACCCGTGGACCGTGGATGAGCCGATGCCCGATCCGGGCGGACGTCTGAAGTTCGGTGTATATCCCGAGGACGAGGCCGTCTTCCGGTGGATGCGCGCGGACGCCCCCGGGCGCATGCGGTGCATTGAGGCCGAGATCATGGACCTCTCGGACGACATCGCCTATTCGGTGCACGACTTCGAGGACGCGATCGTCAACGGCTACGTCGACGTCGCTCAGCTCTCTGATCCCGTCGAGCACCACCCGCTGGTCGGTCGCATCCAGCAGTGGGTCGGATACGACTTCACGCGCGAGGAACTCGCCGATGCGCTGTACCGGCTGACCCGGCAGCCGATGTGGTTGAAGTCCTTCGATCGTTCGCGCCGAGACCTGGCGAAGCTGAAGAACCTGACCAGCGACCTGATCGGCCGGTTCGCTCGTGCTGCGGTGACCGCAACGCGGGAGGCCTATCCGGGAAGCACGCTGGCGCGCTACAGTGCGCACGTGGTCGTACCGCGTGTCGTCGAAGCCGAGATCGCCGTTCTCAAGGGCATCATGGGGCAGGCCATCGTGACCCTCGACGCCCGCCGCGGCGTCTACAAGGAACAGCGGCGTGTTCTCGTGCGGTTGGCGGATGCGCTGTGGTCGACCGATGCGCTCTGGTCGGCGGGAGCCGATGTGCTCGAACCCGCTTTCGAGGCGGATTTCCTCGCCGCAACGTCGGATGCCGAACGTGCCCGCGTCGTGGTCGATCAGGTCGCCAGCCTCACCGACCAGACCGCCGTCGACTGGCACAACCGGCTGGTCGGCGAGATCGATCCGGCCGAGGTCGGAATCTGGACGCCGCGCCACGCCCGCCCGGGCGGGCACCGTCATCCGCATCCCCAGCCTCAGGTGGTCGTTGAAGGAGCGCGCTGATGCCGCGCATTCTTCAGGCGGACGTCGAAGAGGTCAAGACGCGAACGAACATCGCTGACATCGTCGGCGAGCGCGTCGCCCTCAAGTCGGCCGGGGTGGGTTCCATGAAGGGACTGTGCCCCTTCCACGACGAGAAGAGTCCCAGCTTCCACGTCCGTCCCCAGGTCGGCTACTACCACTGCTTCGGCTGCGGCGCCTCGGGAGACGTGTACTCGTTTCTGCGCGAGATGGACCACGTCAGCTTCACCGAGGCGGTTGAGCGGCTCGCGGCACGCATCGGGTACTCGCTGCATTATGAGGACGGAGGTGCTGCGCCCGAGAGCAGCGGACGCAGCCGTCTGTATGCGGCGAACTCGGCGGCCGGGGAGTACTTCCGCTCGCAGCTGCTGAGCCCGGAGGCGGAGACGGCGAGGCGGTTCCTGGGCGAGCGCGGCTTCGACGCCGGTGCGGCGGCGCACTTCGGCGTCGGATATGCCCCGCGCGGCTGGGAGAACATGCTCAAGGCGCTGAGCGCGCAGGGCTTCACCCGTGATGAACTGACGGCGGCGGGACTGGTCTCTGCCGGCCAGCGCGGCGTCTACGACCGATTCCGTGGGCGTCTGGTGTGGCCGATCCGTGACGTCACCGGGCAGACCATCGGCTTCGGCGCGCGCAAGCTGTACGACGACGACCAGGGGCCGAAGTACCTGAACACCCCCGAGACGCCGATCTACAAGAAGGCGCAGGTGTTGTACGGGCTCGATCTGGCCAAGCGCGACATCGCGCGCGGCGACCCGCGCCGGGTGGTCGTCGTCGAGGGATACACCGACGTGATGGCCTGTCACCTGGCCGGGGTGACGACGGCGATCGCCACCTGCGGCACGGCGTTCGGCGCCGAGCACATCAAGGTGCTGCGCCGGGTGATGGGTGATGACTCGGCGGCGGGCGAGGTCGTCTTCACCTTCGATGGTGACGAGGCCGGTCAGAAGGCCGCGCTGCGTGCCTTCTCGGAGGACTCCCGCTTCACGGCCCAGACGTTCGTCGCGGTCGCTCCCGACGGTCTGGATCCGTGCGATCTGCGCTTGCAGCGCGGGGATGCCGCCGTGCGCGGCCTGATGGACGCCAAGGTGCCGATGTTCGAGTTCGCGATCGACCGCAAGCTCGCCGCCTACGACCTCGCCACCGTGGAGGGGCAGGTCGGTGCGCTGCGCGCCGCGGCACCGATCGTCGCCGAGATCCGTGATGAGCTGCTTCGGCCGGGGTACGAGCGCGTGCTGGCGCGCCGTTTGGGCATGGACCCGACGTCCGTACACCAGCAGGTGCAGCGCGCTGCACGTGGCGGCCGCGAGACGCCGCACGTGCGGTCCGAGCCGGTGGCATCCGCACCCGACGGCGATGCGACGGCGCCGGTGCGCCTGCGCGACTTGCCGCGCACCGCCGAGGTCGCGCTCGAACGGGATGCGCTGATGGGCGTACTGCAGTACGGCCACCGTATCGATCCCGCCCTGCTGGCGCGGGCGCTCACCGAGCCGTTCCGAAACCCGGCGCTGGAGGCGGTGCGCCAGTCGGTGGCATCCGTCGCAGATCGCGCGCGCGTCGGCTGGGCGACGGGAGCGGCGGATGCCGTGCGCGAGCCCTATCGTGCGCTGGCCGGCGAACTCCTGATGATGCCGTTCCCCGCACGGGATGAGGCGGGTGCGCTCGCCTCGGCGACGGATATGTGCCGTCGGCTGATCCTGCGCAGTATCGAACGCGAGAAGCACGAGCTCCTGGGAGCCGTTCAGCGGGTACCCGCGGACTCGGAGGGTGGTCGGGCGCTGCGGATGCGCCTGCGCGATGTCGACGCGGAGCGACTGCAGTTCATCGAAACGTGACGGCGACCGCGTGAACCGGGCAGGATGGAGACATGCCTGCCGACAGTGACGCCGCGATCGACTGCCATGACCTCGTCATCGATCGGATCGGGCACGGCGGCACCACCCGTGCCGTCGACGGCGTGACATTCACACTGCAGCCGGGTGAGCTGATGTGCATCGGCGGTTCGACCGGGTCGGGTAAGTCATCGCTGGTGACTGCGCTGGCGGGCATGGGGGACGCCTCGCTCAAGGTCGCCGGCGGGCGTGCCGAGGTGTGCGGGGTGAACGTGCGTCGGCCCGGGCGCCGACGTCGCGTGCTGACAGCACTCACCGGATTCGTGCCGCAGGGGGCGGGCGGGTCGTTGCCGCCGCGCCTCACGGTCGGCGAGGCGATCTCGGAGCCGGTCACCTCGCGCGAGAAGAAGGTCAACAGTCGGGCACTCGCGATGCGCGTCGCGGCGCTGCTCGACGAGCTGCACCTGCCGCTGGGGATGGCGACGAAGTTTCCGTATGAGCTCAGCGCAGGCATGCGTCAGCGCGTCGCGATCGCCCGGGCACTGATGCTGGAACCCCACGTGCTCATCGCCGACGAACCCCTCGCGAACCTCGATCTGGAGGTCCGCCCGGTGGTCTTCGGCGCGATCACCCGGCGCCGAACCGAGCGCGCGATGGCGGCGCTGATGGTGACCAACGACGCCGACTTCATTCGCGAGCTCGATGCGGAAACCCTGATCCTGCGTGGCGGTCACGTGGTCGCTCGAGGGGTCGGGCGCAACCTGCTGTGGTCGCCGGATGCCGAGCCGAACGGAGCGCGCTGACGCGCCACGCCCGGGTGGTCGGCCGTGTTCGGAGAGGCCGTGGGAGTTTGCTAAGCTAGACGAGTTGCCCGCGCAGCGAGCACATTCCCCTGTAGCTCAATTGGCAGAGCAGCCGGCTGTTAACCGGCAGGTTGTTGGTTCGAGTCCAACCGGGGGAGCAACAGAGAAGAGCCCCGTCCTCAGGACGGGGCTCTTCTGCGTGTTCCGCGTGGTCGGACGCGCGTGGTGCGGGGCCCGGTCGGCCCCGCACCACGCGGTACGTCCTAGAGCATCTCGGCGCGCAGCTGCTCGGGCGACTTCGGCGAGAGCAGCCCCGGGGCGATGTCGAACGGCGTCTTCGCGCCATGATCGCCGGATGCTGCCAGCCGGGCGGCCGCGCGGGCGTAGGCGACGAGAACGCTGGCCGTGAACTCGGGGTTCGACTCCAGCGCGAGACGGTAGTCGATCGTCTGCGTGGTGCCGGCGGATGTCTCAGCGCTGCGGATCACGAAGCCGCCGTGGGGGACACCCGCGTGATTCGTTGCGAGCTCCTCCGCCGAGATGAAGGTCACCGTCGTGTCGTACGGTTCGAAGTAGTCCGGCATCGTCACGATGGCCTCGCGCACAGCATCCGCGTCCGCACCCTCGGTGAGCACGACGAAGCACTCCCGCGTGTGCTTGTCTCGTGTGGACAGCTCGGGGCGGGCCCCCGAGTGCACACGCTCGATCGCGTCGTCCGAGGGGATCGTGTACTGCACGCCGGCCGCGACGCCGGGAACACGACGGATCGCGTCGGAGTGCCCTTGGCTGAGCCCCCGCCCCCAGAACGTGTAGGTTTCGCCCTGCGGCAGGATGGCCTCGCCGTACAGGCGCTGCAGCGAGAACAGCCCGGGATCCCAGCCGGTCGAGATGATCGCCGTGGTGCCGGCGCCGCGTGCCGCGGCGTCGACGGCGGCGAAGTGCTGCGGGATGCGCGCGTGGGTGTCGTAGCTGTCGACGACCGTGAAAGCGGATGCCAACGCCGGCGTCTGCTCAGGAAGGTCAGACTTTGACCCACCGCACAAGATCAGCACGTCGATCTCATCGCGCATGCCGTCAAGGGCTTCCAGGCCGTGCACGGCCGTCGTCTCGGCCAGTGGGCGAACCGTCGCCGGGTCGCGGCGGGTGAAGACGCCCACGAGGTGCATGTCGGGTGTCAGCGTGAGGGCGGTCTCAACCCCTCGACCGAGATTTCCGTAGCCGACGATGCCGATGCGTGTGCGCGCAGTCATGGGTGCCTCTTCGAGAGTTCGGGGGAGCGGGGGAGTCCCTCCCAGCCTAGAGGGAGCGCCCCCGCCGTCTGCGCGGCGTGACGCCGCGCAGAGTCAGCGCGCGGCGCCGGCGAGCGTGCCCGTGACCTGGCCCTCGGGGTCCCAGATCACACACTGCACGATGCGGTCGTCCGCCTGCTCCCACGTTCCCTGCGTCGGGTAGATGGCGAAGTACTCCAGCGCGGAGTCCTCCCAGGGCATCCCGACGAAATCGCCGAACGATTCCACGCAGTAGGTCTCGGCTTCGGCCTGGATGGCCTCGACGCCAGGGAAGTCGCCGTCGGCCATCGCGAACTCGTCGTAGACCTCTTCATCGTGCGGCTCATCGCACGGGACGACGGTGGTGTCGAGGATCTCGCCGCTCTGGTCCTCCATCTTGCAGTCGCCGACCTGGAGGTTGAAGATGCCGATCTCGGAGGAGGACTGCACGCTGCCGGCTCCGTCACGGTCTGCCTCGCCGGTGAGCATGCTCGCGATGTCGGACGGCAGGCTGCAACCGGTGAGCGCGATCGCCAGTGCTCCCGTCGCGGCAACGGTCCCGATCGTACGGCGGTTGCCCGTGGTGGCCATGATGAGTTCCTCCTCGAAGTGGGGTGCGGGTGCGAACGCACCCGAAGGAGGAACCTAGCCAGTGAACCAGCTGAGAGTCAACTTTGTGCTCACTGTGAGCGAGGCGACTACGCGCCCTCGAGATCGTCCACTCCGGGCATCCAGCTATGCCCACCGCGGATCCAGCCGCGCTTGCGTGCGATCTTCTGCGCGGTCTTCCAATCGCTGTCAGAGAGCCGATCGACGTACAGGACTCCGTCGAGGTGATCGAACTCGTGCTGCATGATGCGCGCGCGCCAGCCGTCGACCTCGATGCGCACCGGCGCACCCTCAAGGTCAGTCCCGGTGACCAAGACGCGATCCGAGCGCCGCAACGGGAACCGCTCGCCGGGGAACGACAGGCATCCCTCAGCCTCCTCATCCGGATCGGGTGAGCCGGGTTCGAGCGGGGCCATCCACAGCGTCGGGTTGATGATCTCGCCGCGCCACGGCTGGTCGTCGTCATCCACGTACGAGTACACGTAGATACGCAACGCGACCCCGACCTGCGGGGCGGCGAGCCCGACTCCGGGGGCGAGGTCCATCGTCTCGTACATGTCGGCGACGAGCGTGCGGATCTCATCGGTCACCGCGGTCACCTCGCCCGCGGGAGAGTGCAGAACAGGGTCGCCCATGATACGGATCGCAAGAACAGCCACGGCACAACCCTACTTGCTCACCTGCGCCCGATAAGGTGAGACAGTGCAAAACGGGGTGGGTTTCGCAGTCGATGTCGGCGATCAGCTGGTCGGCGTCTTCGCCAACCCCGGGCTGTTGATGGGCATCCCGTTGGCCCTGGCGGGTGCGGTGTTCATGTCGCTGGGTGCGCAGTACCAGCACCGAGGCGTCGAGAAGGTCGAGCGCATCACCGGTGTCGAGGGCACCACAGGTCTGAGTTCGGCTCAGTTGAAGGCGTTGCTGACCCGACCGTCGTGGCTCATCGGAACGCTGATGCTCGGGCTGGCGATCGTGTGCCAGCTCAGTGCGATCGCCATCGCCCCGCTGATCGTGGTGCAGCCGCTCGGCGCCGTCGCGCTCGTCGTCACCACACTGCTCAACGCCCGCATCTCGGGGCACTCGCCGACCAGGCAATCGCTGATCGCGATCGCCGCATGTATCGGTGGCATCTTCTTGTTCGTCAGCCTGGCGGCGCTCTACGCCACGGAACGCCCCATCCGTGATCAGGATCTCTTCATGATCCTGACCATCCTGCTCCTGGTCATCATCGTCTTCGGCGCAGGATGGCTCATCCTGCGCCATCGCATGCGCGCGATGTTCTACGTCACCGGCGCCGGTGTGCTCTACGGTTTCGTCGCCACACTCGCCAAAGCGGTCATCAGTCGCATCCAGGCGCAGAACTTCGACTGGCTGACCGTCGCCTGCCTGATCGCCCTCATCGCCGCTGCCACGGTCGGCGCCTACTTCGTGCAGACCGCGTACAGCTCGGGGCCGCCCGATCTCGTCATCGCCGGACTCACCGTCATCGATCCGATCGTCGCCGTGCTGATCGGTGCCCTCGTGCTCGGTGAGGCCGACGCCGCACCGGTGTGGGTGCTGATCATGTTCGTGGTCGCCGGGGCGATCGCAGTATGGGGCGTGTTCGGGCTGGCCCGCTACCACCCCCAGGTGCTCAGCGAGAGCCAGGAACTCGGGATCACCCGCGGCAGCGGCCCGGCACCGGGCGCCGACTCACCGGGTGCCGAGCCTGCGCAGCGCGGCGAGGCCCGCACACAGCGCGGGCCGGATGACGGTGACGCGCCGCTCGGAACGTAGTCCGTTCTCAGTAGTCGCGGTCGATCAGATCCGGCGAGACCTCTGCCGCGGCCGCTTCGTCGACGAAGAACACCGTGCGCCGTTGGCCCTTGGCGCCTGCGGCCGGCACACCGGCATAGCTCGCGCCCGCAAGTGCGAGGCCTAGTGCCGATGCCTTGTCGGCACCGGTCAGCACCAGCCATACGCGCTTGGAGGCGTTCAGCACAGGGCGCGTGAGCGTGATCCGCTCGGCCGGCGGTTTGGGCGAGTCGCGCACCGGCAGGACAGCGGCATCGGTGACAGTCACCTCGGGACGGTCCGGGAACAGCGAGGCGATGTGCCCGTCCGGGCCGACGCCGAGGAAGCACACCGCGAAGGACGGCCATGCCGTGTCATCCGTGCTGAATCGTGCGAGCTCCTCGGCATAGGCCCGCGCGGCCTCGTCGAGCGTCAGGCCGTCCGACGGGGCTGCGGCCTCGTGGATGTTCTGGGCGGGAACCGGGATCCGGTTCAGCAGCGCATTGCGTGACTGCAGCGAGTTGCGGTCGGTGCTGTCGCGCTCGACGAAGCGCTCGTCGCCCCACCAGAAATGCACCAGCGACCAGTCGATATCGGCCACGCGCGCATCCGCCGCGGTCGCAGCCAGCACCGCCCCGCCCATCGAGCCCCCTGTGAGGCAGACATGGGCGAGACGGCCGTTGCGCGTGCGCGCGATGAGCCGGGTCAGGAAGCGATCCGCAACGCGCGTCGCGAGCGCCGCGGGGGTGGGTTCCACCACCACGGTCTTGGTCTTTCCCTGCACCTTCATCGGTTCACTCTCCTCGCTCGGGCGGACCGAGGTGCGACCAGCCCTCGGTGATGACCCGACCGTAGAGCAGATCGGCATCCAACCGACGCAGCTCCTCGGCGAGGCACTCCCGCACCGTACGGCGCGGAAGATGCAGCTCGTGATCGGGCTGTCCCGGCTGGGTCAGGATCGCGACGGCCGCCGACGGACGCTCCAGCAGGATGTCACCGGACGCGCGCGAAAGCCGCACCGACTTGATGCCCTCCTGCCAGTCATCCGGATGCTCGTACGACCAGGACACCGGAACACCGAGCGCCATCTGCAGCCAGGCCGCGAGCAGCGCCGTCGAGGGCGATGCCGCGGCGCCGCGCACCTCGACGGCGGTGACCGGCTCGAACGGCGGCTGATCGAGAACGGCAGCCAGCTGCTCGCGCCAGTGCGTAAGCCGCGTCCAGGCGAGATCGGTGTCACCGGGGGAATGCGTGCGCCCCAGCAGTGAGAGCCGGTCCCGCACGTCTGTGGTCGTGGCGGCGTCGGTGATGCGCCGTTGCGCCATGCGTCCCAGCGGCGAAGCTGCGGCATCCGTCGGTGCCTCATCCGGCCACCACACGACGACGGGTGCGTCGGGCAGCAGCAGACCGGTGACGAGGCTCTCGGCGTTGCTTGCGGCGTCGCCGTAGGCGCGCAGCACGACCACCTCGCTCGCACCGGCGTCGCCGCCGACGCGGATCTGCGCATCCAATCGTGCCGTGCCCTCGGTCGTGGTCACGACGATGACGCGCATCGGATGCTCGCGCGAGGCATCGTTGGCGGCGACGATGGCCGCCTCGGCGACACCGCTGCCGGCGGCGATGATCAGCGTCAGGACCCGGCCCAGTGCGACGGCTCCACCGTCTTCACGCACCTTCTCGAGCTGCTTGGCGACCTGGCTGACCGTCGTGTCGGAAAGGTCGATGATCACGGGCGTCTCCAGACTCGTCCGTCGCGGGCAAGAAGGGCGTCGGCGGACTCGGGTCCCCAGGAGCCCGGTGCGTACTGCTCGGGCGGCGTGTCCAGGCTCGCCCAGTACTCCTCGATCGGGTCGAGGATCTTCCACGACAACTCGACCTCTTCGTGCCGCGGGAACAGCGGCGGGTCGCCGAGCAGCACGTCGAGGATAAGGCGCTCGTACGCCTCAGGGCTGGCCTCGGTGAACGCGTGACCGTAGCCGAAGTCCATCGTCACATCGCGCACCTGGGTGCCGGCGCCCGGCACCTTCGAACCGAATCGGATGGTGACGCCCTCGTTGGGCTGCACGCGGATCACCAGGGCGTTCTGCCCGTGCTCGGAGGTGCGTCCCAGCAGGTGCTGTGGGGCGCGCTTGAACACGACGGCGATCTCGGTCACCCGACGCCCCAGCCGCTTGCCCGTCCGCAGGTAGAACGGCACGCCCGCCCAGCGTCGCGTGGCGATCTCAAGCTTGAGGGCCGCGTACGTCTCGGTGTGCGACTGCGGGTTCATGCCGTCCTCTTCGAGGAAGCCGTTGACCTTCGCGCCGCCCTGCCAACCGCCGGCGTACTGTCCGCGCGCCGCGGCGAGCGAGAGATCCTCGGGCAGCTGAACCGCCTCGAGCACCTTCTCCTTCTCGGCGCGCAGGTGCTCGGCCGACATGCTGATCGGCTCTTCCATCGCGGTGAGCGCCAGCAACTGCAGCAGGTGGTTCTGGATCACATCACGCGCCGCGCCGATGCCGTCGTAGTATCCGGCGCGGCCTCCCACACCGATGTCCTCGGCCATAGTGATCTGCACGTGGTCGATGTGGTTGCGGTTCCACAGCGGTTCGAAAAGCTCGTTCGCGAAGCGCAGCGCGAGGATGTTCTGCACCGTCTCCTTGCCGAGGTAATGATCGATGCGGAAGATCGAGTCGGCGGGAAATGCCACCTCCAGCGCCTCGTTCAGGGCGCGCGCGGATTCCAGGTCGTCTCCGAACGGCTTCTCGATCACGACGCGCCGCCAGCACGAGTCGTCGTCCTCGTCGTCACCGACGAGTCCCGAGTCCTTCAGTTGACGTGCGACGGTGGGGAAGTCCTTCGGCGGGATCGACAGGTAGAACGCGTGGTTGCCCATCGTGCCGCGTTCGACATCGAGCTTCTCGACGGTCTCACGCAGGCGCCGGAACGCGTCGGGATCGTCGAACGTGCCCTGCACGAACCGGATGCCCTGCAGAAGCTGCTGCCAGGTCTCTTCACGGAACTCGGTGCGCGCGTGCTGCCGCACCGCTTCGCGTACGACCTCGGCGAAGTCCTGGTCCTCCCAGTCGCGTCGGGCGAAGCCGACCAGCGCGAATCCCGGTGGCAACAGGCCCCGGTTCGCGAGGTCGTACACGGCGGGCATGAGCTTCTTGCGCGACAGGTCGCCGGTGACCCCGAAGATCACCAGCGCGCTGGGGCCGGCGATGCGGCTCAGTCGGCGATCATCGGGGTCGCGGAGCGGATTGCGTCCGCGGGAGATGGGGACAGTCATCGGTGGGGGATATCTCCTGGAGAGGCGGAAGAGGTTACTGAGCGGCTTCGAAGAGCGTCAGGATATCTGCAGCGTCGGTGATGGTGAGGGAAACGACGGGTCGGCCGTGCGCGGCGAGCACGGCGGCGTCACCGGCGGCCTGTGCTTCGATGAGCTGGCCGAAGGTGAACGGACGGCCGGGGATCTCCAGATCGACATCAGTGCGTTCCAGGACCTGCAGGAAGACGCCCTGTGCGGGGCCGCCCTTGTGGTACTGGCCGGTCGAGTGCAGGAACCGCGGACCCCATCCGAACGTGGTCGGGCGGCCGGAGTCGGCGGCGATCATCTCGCGCAGCCCCAGCAGTTGGCCCATCGTGCTGCGGTCGACATAGGCCTGAACAGCCACGTAGCCGTCCTCGCCCAGACGTGCCCACAGAGCATCCATCACGCCCTCAAGCGTTCCGGATGCCGTCAGCTCGGGGTCGGTAGCGCGCACCTCGATGCCGTCCTGCACGAATGCGGGAGCGGTCGGCTCGGGACGGGCGTCAAGCAGGCCGCGGGCCGCGCTCTTGGCCGACTCGACGTCGGGCTGGTCGAACGGGTTGATGCCCAGCAGATGTCCGGCGATGGCCGTGGCGTACTCCCACAGCAGAAACTGTGCGCCCAGCGTTCCGCTGACCAGGATCTCGCCGGGGTGGTGCTCGGACAGATGGAACTCGTCGGCGTCGTCGACCAGACGCACGACCTGCAGGTCTGCCGGCGGGGCCTCGAGCTCTGGGGAGACGGGCAGCATCACCACGGGGAGGATGCCCGTGCCCGCCTTGCCGGTGGACTCGGCGATCAGCTGCTCGATCCAGTCCGGGAGACCGTCGATGTGGGTGCCGTCGCTGACGAGGGCGAGCTTGTCTCGGCGCGGCGCGGTGCCGGTGATCGCGGCGGCCAGGCGCAGAGCCGGGTTGTCGGCCGCGTCGACGGCGAATTGCAGCATCGAGGCCTCTGCCTCGTCGAGCAGTTCGGCGATGTCGACTCCCGCCAGTCCGACCGGCACGAGCCCGAATGCGGTGAGCGCCGAGTAGCGTCCGCCGACGTTCGGGTCGGCTGTGAAGACCCGGTAGCCGGCCTCACGGGCTGCGGTCTCCAGGGGGGAACGCGGATCGGTCACCACGACGATCCGGCCGACCGGATCGATACCGAGGTCGCTGAAGGCGGCCTCGAACGCGCGGCGCTGCGAGTCCGTCTCGACGGTCGACCCCGACTTGGAGGAGACCACGAGCACCGTGTCACTGAGATCGTCGTCGATGGCGTCCAGCACCTGTGCGGGAGCCGTCGAATCCAGAATCGTCAAGCGTGCGCCGGCCGTGTTCGCGATCACCTCGGGGGCGAGCGACGAGCCACCCATCCCCGCCAGCACGACGCGCGTCACTCCCTGCGCGGCGAGCTCTTCACGCAACGCGATGATCTGCGGCACCAGCGGGCGCGAGACCGACACGGCCTCGACCCAGCCCAGGCGCACCGAGGCCTCTTCACGGGCATCCGGTCCCCACAGCTCATCGTCGCCAGCCGTGAGACGCGAGGCGACGAGCTTCGCGACCAGGCCGGGCACGAGCTCGTCGACGGCGACCTTCGCGGCCCCCGAGACGTGCACCGAGACAGTCATCGCGCGGCGTCCAGGCCTTCGGCCACCTGCGCCAGCAGGTCGTGCCACGAGTCGATGAACTTCGCCACGCCTTCGTCTTCGAGCACCTGGGTGACGTCATCGAAGTCGATTCCCACGGCCTTGAGCCCGGCGAAGACCTCGTGCGAGGCGGCGTAGGTGCCGGTGACGGTGTCTCCGGTCACCTCGGCGTGGTCGAACGTCGCTTCAAGGGTCTTCTCAGGCATCGTGTTCACGACGCCGGGAGCGACCAATTCGGTGACGTAGAGCGTGTCGGGCAGGTTCGGGTCCTTGACGCCGGTGGATGCCCACAGCGGGCGCTGCAGGTTCGCACCTGCGGCGATCAGCTCCTGAACGCCGGCGTCGGCGAACCGCTGCTCGAACAGCTCATACGCCAGGCGGGCGTTGGCAAGGCCGGCCTTGCTCTTGAGCGCCAGCGCCTCAGCGGTGCCGATGACGCTCAGACGCTTGTCGGTCTCGGTGTCGACGCGCGAGACGAAGAACGACGCGACCGAGTGGATGCCGCTCAGGTCGATGCCGGCATCCTTCGCCTTGCGCAGACCCGCCAGGTACGCGTCGATCACTGCGGCGTACCGCTCGAGGCTGAAGATCAGGGTGACGTTGACGCTGATGCCGGCACCGATCGCCTCGGTGATCGCGGGAAGGCCCGCCTTGGTGGCGGGGATCTTCACCAGCAGGTTCGGGCGGTCGATGCTGTTCCACAGTTCCTTCGCCTGCGCGATCGTGCCCTCGGTGTCGTGCGCCAGATCGGGGGAGACCTCGATCGAGACACGGCCGTCGACGTGGTCGGTGGCCTCCCAGACCGGACGGAAGATGTCGAGCGCCGCCTGAACGTCCTGCGTCGTGGCGGCGAAGACGGCCTCTTCGGCAGAGGCGCCGGATGCGGCGAGCTCACGCACCTGTGCGTCGTACGAGGTGTCGTTCGCGTCGGTGATGGCGCCGGCGAAGATCGTCGGGTTGGTGGTGACGCCGACGACGTTGCGCGTCTCGATCAACTGCTGCAGGTTGCCGGACTGGATCCGATTGCGCGAGAGATCGTCGAGCCAGATGCTGACTCCGGCCGCGGAAAGCTCTGAGGTGGGGGTGCTCATGCGTTGCTCCTTGTGCTGCTCGGTCAATGTGGCGCTCAACGGTCTGCGACCGCGGCGATGGTCTCACGCGCGGCGTCGATGACGGCCTCGGTGGTGATCCCGAACTCCTGGAAGAGGGTCTTGTAGTCGGCGGAGGCGCCGAAGTGGTCGATGCCGACCGAGCGTCCGCGGTCGCCGACGATGTCGCGCCACCCGACGACGGATCCCGCCTCGACCGACACACGTGCGGCGACGGATGTCGGCAGCACCGACTCACGGTAGGCGTCGTCCTGCTCGGCGAACCACTCCAGAGAGGGCGCCGACACGACGCGGGCGTTCACGCCCTCGGATGCCAGTGCCGCGCGGGCCGCGACGGCCAGCTGCACTTCCGATCCGGTCGCGATGAGGATGACATCGGGAGTGCCGCTCGGTGCCTCGGCCAGCACGTACGCGCCGCGGGCCGTTCCGCTCGCCGAGGCGAAGACCTCGCCGGATGCCGCACCTTCGCCGCGTTCGAACACCGGGATGTTCTGGCGGGTCAGGGCGATCCCCGCGGGGCCCTCGTGACGGCGCAGGATCTCCAACCAGGCCGCGGCGGTCTCGTTGGCATCCGCGGGGCGCACGACGGCGAGGTTCGGGATCAGGCGCAGCGACGCGAGCTGCTCGATCGGCTGGTGCGTCGGACCGTCCTCGCCGAGGGCGACGGAGTCATGGGTCCAGACGAAGACGCTGGGCACGTTCATCAGGGCGGCCAGGCGAACCGCCGGACGCATGTAGTCGCTGAAGATCAGGAACGTGCCGCCGAAGGCACGCGTGGGGCCGTGCAGCACGATGCCGTTGATGATCGCGCCCATCGCGTGCTCGCGGATGCCGAAGTGCATGACGCGTCCGTACGGGTCACCCGACCACTCGTGGGTCGACCACTCGCTCGGGATGAACGACGGTGCGCTCTTGATGGTGGTGAGGTTGGACTCGGCAAGGTCGGCGGAGCCGCCCCACAGTTCGGGAAGCTTCTCGGCGAGTGCGTTGATGACCTGTCCGGAAGCGGCGCGGGTCGAGACGTCCTTGCCGGCCTCGAACGACGGCAGGGCATCAGCGATGTCTGCAGGCAACTGGTGCGCCTCGAGGCGGTCCAGCAGCGCCTTGCGCTCGGGGTTGGCCGCGGCCCACGCGTCGAACGAGGTCTGCCACTCGGCGCGTGCCTCGGCGGCGCGCTCGGCCAGACCTCGGGTGTGGGCGATCACGTCGTCGGCCACGACGAAGTGCTGCTCGTGGTCGAATCCGAGCACCTTCTTGGTCGCGGCGAGTTCGTCGGCGCCGAGCGCCGAGCCGTGGATCTTGCCGGTGTTCTGCTTGCCGGGCGAGGGCCAGCCGATGATCGTCTTGAGAATGATGAGCGACGGCTTGGACTGCTCGTCTTTGGCTGCCTCGATAGCGGCATTGAGCTCGGCGACGTCCTCGACATACTCACCCGTGCGCTTCCAGTCGACGGTCTGCACGTGCCAACCGTAGGACTCGTAGCGTGCGGCGACATCCTCGGTGAAAGCGACGTTGGTGTCGTCCTCGATGGAGATCTGGTTGGAGTCGTAGATTGCGATGAGGTTGCCCAGCTGCTGGTGGCCGGCCAGCGACGAGGCCTCGCTCGTGACGCCCTCCTGCAGGTCGCCGTCGCCGGCGATCGTGTAGACGAAGTGATCGAACGGGCTGGTGCCCGCGGCGGCCTCGGGGTCGAACAGGCCGCGCTCGTAGCGAGCGGCGTACGCGAAGCCGACCGCCGACGCGAGGCCCTGACCGAGCGGACCGGTGGTGATCTCGACGCCCTTGGTGTGGCCGTACTCCGGGTGCCCCGGGGTCCTGGAACCCCAGGTGCGCAGCGCCTTCAGGTCGTCGAGCTCTAGGCCGAAGCCGCCCAAGTACAGCTGCACGTACTGCGTGAGCGACGAGTGGCCGACCGAGAGGATGAAGCGGTCGCGCCCGAGCCAGTCGGTGTCGGTGGGGTCGTGGCGCATCACCTGCTGGTAGAGCAGATACGCAACGGGGGCGAGGCTCATAGCCGTTCCGGGGTGGCCGTTGCCCACCTTCTCGACGGCGTCCGCCGCCAGGATGCGGGCGGTGTCCACCGCACGACGGTCGATCTCATCCCACTGCAGTTCTGCCACGGCAATACTCCTTCTGGCTGTTGCGAAGGCGCCCTGTTCCTGCGCGGTCCGCGTCGTCACGGAGAGTGCTGCTGCGCCGGGCGCGCGAGTTGTTTCAGCATACCGGCGCTGTAGCATCCGGCGTCGGTGTGTTGCGTATGGGGGCGAACGCTGAGCAAGCGCTTTCCATCGGCGGGCTCGGCTCCGCCCCGTGTCACTGCCGTGGAGGCCGCCGCGACACGCCGGGTGGCATAGAATGAAGGGCAGTTTTGTCTGTGCCCGCTCAGAAGGAGGCGATCGCGATCTCGACGACATCGCAGACCACCGAGACCACGTACTCGTTCGGTCAGAAGATCCGCGGCTACATCGCCCTCACCAAGCCGCGGGTGATGGAACTCCTGCTGGTCTCCACCGTCCCGGTGATGTTCCTGGCCGCCGGCGGGCTGCCGAACCTCTGGCTCGTGTTCGCCACGGTGATCGGCGGCGCGATGAGCGCGGCATCGGCGGCATCGTTCAACATGTACCTCGATCGCGACATCGATGTGCACATGAAGCGCACCGTCAATCGTCCCCTGGTGACCGGAGAGGTCTCGCCCCGCGGCGCGCTCGTCTTCTCGTGGGTCCTTGCCGTCGTCTCGACGATCTGGCTGCTGGTGACCACCAACTGGCTCACCGCCGCGCTCTCGGCCGGAGCGATCTTCTTCTACGTCGTGATCTACACGATGATCCTCAAGCGTCGCACCGAGCAGAACATCGTCTGGGGTGGCATCGCCGGTTGCTTCCCGGTGCTCATCGGCTGGTCGGCAGTCACGGGCTCGCTGGACTGGCCCCCGTTCGTGCTGTTCGTGCTGATCTTCCTGTGGACCCCGCCGCACTACTGGCCGCTGTCGATGAAGTACAGCGCCGACTACGACGACGTCGACGTGCCCATGCTCGGCGCGACCCGCTCGCCGTCGCAGGTCGGCCTGCAGGTCATCCTGTACGCGTGGGCGACGGTCGCGTGCTCGCTGCTGCTGATTCCTGTGGCAGGCATGGGTCTGGTCTACACGGTCTCGGCGGTGGTGTTCGGCGGCTGGTTCATCTACGAGTCGCACCGGCTCTACAACCGCGCCGTGCACGGCGACGAGGCGCGACCGATGCGCGTGTTCCACGCCTCGATCACCTACCTCACGCTGCTGTTCCTCTCGGTTGCAGTCGACCCGCTGCTGCCCTTCTGATCCGAGCGGTCTACAACCGCAACGCAATCGCCCCGGCGCTCGTCACGAGCACCGGGGCGATTGCGTTGGAACAGCGGATCAGCCGGCGGTGGGGCGCTTGAGCTTCAGCACGACGACCGTGTAGTTGGCTGCCGTCAGTGCTGCCAACACCATGTGGATGCCCACCAGCAGTGCGGGAAGACCCTCGCGTGCCTGCCAGACGCCGACGAGCACCTGGACGGCGACGGCCGCCACCAGCAGCAGCATCCATCCGCGCATCGGCAGGCGCTGGATCCATGCGGCCACCGCCAGTGCGACGACAAGCGCCGCCAGGATGTAGCCCGGCCAGGAGTGCACGTGGGCCAGCACGGTGGCATCGAAGCCCTCGCGCACGACGTTGACGTCGCCGGAGTGCGGGCCGGAACCGGTGGTGAGGATGCCGACGACGATCGTCACTGCCATCGCGAGACCCGTGACGTGCGTGAGGATCGCGAACCAGACCGGAACGGCGCGTTCGCGTGCGCCGGCCGGTTCACGCATGCGCACCAGATAGGCGGCCGTGACGCACACCAGCGCGAGGGAAGCCGCGTAGTGGAACCCGACGATGAACGGGTTCAGTCCCGTCAGCACCGTGATGCCGCCGACGAAGGCCTGGGCGATCACGCCGATCAGGACGATCCACGCCAGTACGGGCAGGTCTTTGCGTCCCGGGGTCGTACGGAGCGAGTGCGCCGCAGCGACAATGGTGACGAGCAGCAGTGCGGCTGCGAAGAACGGGAACGCCTCGGCGCCCGCGGCTGCGGCGATCGCGTAGGCGATCAGCCCGGCTCCGACACCCGCGAGCGCGAACCACACGGCGTTCGTGAACGCGCGGCGCCCACCGATCGCGTGCAGTGTGAACAGCAGGACGACGATGGCGAGGATGCCGACGACCCCCGTGATCGTGCGGTTGCCGAACTCGATGACGCCGTGGATGCCCTGTTCCTGAGTGGGGACGAGCGACTCCGGGGTGCACAGCGGCCACTCGGAGCATCCGAGGCCCGAACCGGTCAGGCGCACCGCGCCACCGGTGCCGATGATGAAGACCTCGAAGAGGAACGACAGCCACGCGAACACGCGCACGCGTGCGTCCATGCTGCTCGGCATCCAGCCGAAGAACCTGTCGCGCAGGCGTGCGGGGGTGGGCGTCGTCTCGGGCGCGACGATGTCAGTCATGGGGCCTCCGGAGTTCCGCGGTGGAGCACGGCGCAGGGCCCGTCCAGCAGGGGAACCTGTAGAATCGGATTGTTGTGATGGTCGCACACTGCGTGCCGTCCACCACTGACAGTTTAGGCGCGCGCCGCGCGTCGTGATGAGGGCCCATGAGCGGCATCCGATCTCCGCAGACTCGACGGGGTTCGGTGTGCCGGGGCGGATGACACCGTCTGGGTCCATGTTGAGGAGAGTGTGCCATGTCGGATGTGCTGATCGACCGCCCGGAGCTGGACAGTCTGGGGGTGTACGAGTTCGGCTGGCACGACCCCGACGCGGCCGGTGCCAGCGCACGGCGCGGTCTGTCCGAAGCTGTCGTCCGCGACATCTCCGGTCTGAAGAACGAGCCCGAGTGGATGCTGAAGACGCGCCTGAAGGCTCTGTCGCTCTTCGAGCGCAAGCCGATGCCGACCTGGGGTGCCGACCTCAGTGAGATCGACTTCGACAACATCAAGTACTTCGTGCGCTCGACCGAGCGTCAGGCGCAGTCCTGGGAGGACCTCCCCGACGACATCAAGAACACGTACGAGCGCCTGGGCATCCCCGAGGCCGAGCGTCAGCGCCTGGTCGCCGGCGTCGCCGCGCAGTACGAATCCGAGGTCGTCTACCACCAGATCCGTGAGGACCTGGAAGAGCAGGGTGTCATCTTCATGGACACCGACACGGCGCTGCGCGAGCACCCGGAGTTCTTCGAGGAGTACTTCGGCACGGTGATCCCCTCCGGCGACAACAAGTTCGCCGCGCTGAACACGGCCGTCTGGTCGGGTGGTTCGTTCGTGTACGTGCCGAAGGGCGTGCACGTCGAGATCCCGCTGCAGGCCTACTTCCGCATCAACACCGAGAACATGGGCCAGTTCGAGCGGACCCTGATCATCGCCGATGAGGACAGCTACGTCCACTACATCGAGGGCTGCACCGCGCCGATCTACAAGTCGGACTCGCTGCACTCGGCGGTCGTCGAGATCATCGTGAAGAAGAACGCCCGCGTTCGCTACACGACCATCCAGAACTGGTCGAACAACGTCTACAACCTGGTCACCAAGCGTGCCGTCGCGCACGAGGGTGCCACCATGGAGTGGGTCGACGGCAACATCGGCTCCAAGGTCACGATGAAGTACCCGTCGATCTACCTGATGGGTGAGCACGCCAAGGGCGAGACGCTCTCGGTGGCTTTCGCCGGGCCCGGTCAGCACCAGGACGCCGGTGCGAAGATGGTGCACATGGCGCCGCACACGCAGTCGTCGATCGTCTCGAAGTCGATCGCCCGCGGAGGCGGCCGCTCCGGCTACCGCGGTGAGGTCCGGGTGGATCCCGCCGCGCACCACTCTGCGAACTCCGTGGTCTGCGATGCGCTGCTGGTCGACACACAGTCCCGCTCCGACACGTACCCGTCGATCGATATCCGTGTCGATGACGTGCAGCTCGGCCACGAGGCCACCGTCTCGAAGGTCAGCGCCGAGCAGCTCTTCTACCTGCAGTCGCGCGGCATCGATGAGACCGAGGCAATGGCCATGATCGTGCGTGGGTTCATCGAGCCGATCGCGCGCGAGCTGCCCATGGAGTACGCGATGGAACTGAACAAGCTCATCGAGATGGGCATGGAAGGATCGGTCGGCTGATGACGGCCCCCACACAGGCGCCCGCCGCGGCGCCGCAGACGAACGCGCACATCGACCCGGCCGCACAGGTCACCGGCGCCGGTTTCGTTCCGGTGCAGACCCGCTCCGAGCGGCCCCGGTCGTTCGATCCCGAGGACTTCGGTGCGCCCACGGGCCGCGAGGTCAACTGGAAGCACACGCCGGTTGCACAGCTGAAGGCGCTCTTCGAGACCAGCCCGGTCAATGACGGCGTCGAGACCACCGTCAGCCACCCGCAGTACGTCCGTCCCGCACTCGCGCACGGCACGGCGCCGCGCGGCGAGTTCTTCACCCCCGAGGACATCGTTTCGGCTGTGGCGTGGCAGGGATCGTCGGATGCCCTCCACCTCAGCATCCCCGCCGATGAAGAGGTCGCCGAGTCGATCGTCGTGCAGATCGACGGCAAGGGCGGACGCGCCGACGCCCACCTGGTGATCGAGGCCGGCCGCCACAGCGTCTCCACCGTTGTTCTGCGCCACACCGGCACGGCACAGTACGCGCAGAACGTTGAGATCATCGTCCGCGACGGTGCCAAGCTGAAGCTTGTCACCGTGCAGCAGTGGGACGATGACGCGATCCACGCGTCGGCTCACCAGGCACGTGTCGATCGCGACGCCGAACTGACGCACATCGTCGTCAGCCTGGGCGGTGGCATCGTGCGCGTGAACCCCAACCTCGAACTCGCCGGCACCGGTTCGGAGGGCTACCTGTACGGTCTGTCCTTCGCCGATTCGGGTCAGCACCTCGAGAGCCAGGTGTACCTGCACCACAAGGGTGCGCACACCACCGGTGACGTGCTCTACAAGGGTGCCCTTAACGGTGCGAGCGCGCACAGCGTGTGGATCGGCGACGTGCTGATCGGCCGGGACGCCGTCGGCACCGACTCGTACGAGGCGAACCGAAACCTGGTGCTCACCGAGGGAGCTCGCGCCGACTCGATCCCGAACCTCGAGATCGAGACCGGTGACATCGCCGGTGCCGGTCACGCCAGCGCCACGGGGCGCTTCGACGACGAGCAGCTGTTCTACCTGCAGGCTCGCGGCATCACCGAGGACGAGGCGCGACGGCTGGTCGTGTTCGGCTTCCTCACCGAGGTCATCCAGCGCATCGGCATCCCGTCGGTGCAGGACGAGCTGCTCGCCGCTGTCGACGCCGAGCTTGCCGCGGTCGACCCGCAGGCCGTTCTGGGCGATCGCGAGGCCGCCCAGTGAGTGCGCAGCGCGCGTGCGGCGTCAGTGAACTCGAGCAGGACACCCCGCTGCGCGTCGAGATCGACGGCGTCGCGATCGCACTGGTGAAGGACGCCGACGACGTGATCCACGCGATCGGCGACCGCTGCACGCACGGCGACATCTCGCTGGCCGAGGGCTTCGTGGAAGGTAAGACGCTGGAGTGCTGGGCCCACGGCTCGGCGTTCTCGCTCGAGACCGGCCACCCCCTCAACCTCCCCGCTTACGAGCCCGTCCCTGTTTACGCCGTCACGATCGACGGTGACGACGTGCTCATCGACCCCACTGTCATTAAGGAAGTCTGAATGTCTGTTCTCGAGATCCGCGACCTGCACGTAACGGTCGAGACCGATCAGGGCACTTCGCCGATCCTCAACGGGATCGACCTCACCATCAAGACCGGTGAGACGCACGCGATCATGGGCCCCAACGGCTCGGGCAAGTCCACCCTCGCCTACACGATCGCCGGTCACCCCAAGTACACCGTCACCCAGGGCACCATCACCTTCGACGGTGAGGACGTGCTCGAGATGAGCGTCGACGAGCGTGCCCGCGCCGGCCTGTTCCTCGCCATGCAGTACCCGGTGGAGATCCCCGGCGTCACGGTGACGAACTTCCTGCGCACGGCCAAGACCGCGATCGATGGCGAGGCGCCCTCGATCCGTCAGTGGACCAAGGATGTCAAGTCGGCCATGAGCAACCTGCGCATGGACCCGAAGTTCGCTCAGCGCAACGTCAACGAGGGCTTCTCGGGCGGCGAGAAGAAGCGCCACGAGATCATGCAGCTTGAGGTGCTCAAGCCGAAGTTCGCCGTGCTCGACGAGACCGACTCGGGTCTGGACGTCGACGCGCTGAAGATCGTGTCCGAGGGTGTCAACCGTGCGAAGGAGGCCACCGATCTGGGTGTGCTGCTGATCACGCACTACACGCGCATCCTGCGGTACATCCGCCCGGACTTCGTGCACGTGATCGTGGCGGGCAAGATCGTCGAAGAGGGCGGCGCCGAACTGGCCGACCGTCTGGAGGACGAGGGCTACGACCGTTTCATCGACCCCGCAGCCCCGATCGAAGCGTAGGCTGAGGGCATGACCGCGACCCTCACTCCCGAGAAGTTCGACGAGGTCACCGAGGCTCTCAAGGACGTCATGGATCCCGAGCTCGGGATCAACGTCGTCGACCTCGGTCTGATCTACGACCTGTCGTGGGATGACGAGAACGATGCACTGGTCATCCACATGACCCTGACCAGCGCCGGCTGCCCGCTCACCGATGTGCTCGAGGAGCAGACCGCTCAGGCGCTGGACGCCGTGGTCGATCAGTTCCGGATCAACTGGGTGTGGATGCCGCCGTGGGGCCCGGAGCGGATCACCGACGACGGGCGTGACATGATGCGCGCCCTCGGCTTCGCCATCTGACCCGGAGCCGAACTGACATGGCTGCGCCCATTCAGGCCCTGAGCTTGGAGCAGTTGCGCCGCCGAACAAGCGAGAAATGGCGGGAGTACCCCGAAGGGGTGCTCCCGCTGTTCGTCGCCGAGACTGATTTTCCGCTCGCCCCGCAGATCACCGCGGCGCTCGAGCGTGCCGTGCGGGGTGGCGACACGGGGTACGTCGCCTCGCGCACACCGCTGGCGGCGTCGTATGCGGCATTCGCCGATCGCCGTTTCGGGTGGGCCCCCGACCCTGCGGGCATGCGCAGCACCGCGGATGTCAGCATGGGGATCGTTGAGATCCTGCGCCGGGTGATCGCGCCCGGCGAACGTGTGATCGTGAACCCGCCGGTGTACCCGCCGTTCTTCGAGCTGGTTGAAGAGGCCGGCGGCGTCGTCGAACGGGTGCCTCTGCGCGATACCGGTTCGGGCTGGGAGCTCGACCTGGAGAGGATCGCCGGGTCGCTGGCATCCGGGGCCCGCGCGGTGCTGTTGTGCAACCCGCACAACCCGACCGGCACCGTACACTCGGCGGCGTCCTTGCGGGCATTGGCCGAACTCGCTGCGCAGCACGGCGCCGTCGTCGTGTCGGACGAGATCCACGCGCCCCTGGCGCAACCCGGCAAGGGGTACACGCCGTTCCTGGCCGCCGGAGATGCCGCTGCCCAGGTGGGGTTCGCGGTCGTCAGCGCGAGCAAGGCGTTCAACCTCGCAGGGCTCAAGTGCGCTCTGATGGTCGCCGAGAGCGCCGCGCATCGACGCGTGCTGCGCCGGCTTCCCGTCGAAGTCGAGTGGCGTACCGGACAGTTCGGCCTGCTCGCCGCAGTGGCGGCGTTCGCGCCCGAGAGCGACGAATGGCTCGACGGCCTGCTGCTGACTCTCGATGCCAACCGTCGCCTGCTCGGTGATCTGCTGGCCGATCGACTGCCCGAGGCGGAGTATCGGATGCCCGATGCCGGCTATCTCGGCTGGATCGATCTGAGTGCACTCGGCTGGGGCGCCAACCCGGCCAAGCGCATTCTGCGCGAGGCAGGAGTCGCGTTGCACTTCGGTCCGGCCTTCGGCGCCGAGGGTGCCGGACACGTGCGGCTGAACTTCGGCACCAGCCCCGAGATCATCACCGAGGCCATCGAGCGCATCTTCGCGATCCGCTGAACGACGCTGCCCCTGCTGTGTGGGAATCGGCCGTGCCGCGTTCAGACACGTACGCCCGCGGTGAGTGCTCGGATGCCGGTGCAGAACACCGCGTCGGAGTGCGCGGTCGGATCCTGAGCGTCGGGCTCGACGGCCCCGATGCTCTGTGCGTGCATGCGCTGCTGCAGCAGGGTGGCATGCCCCAGGATGAACTCGAAGACGGCGTCGGCGAGGACGTCGCTGTCGGGGTGCGGGGTCAGTGACGCGGCAAGCGCCTGCTGTGCGCGCGGGGTACCGAGGCGCAGCGCGTAGCTGCTCATGACGATCTCGGCGCCGTCGCGATAAGCCAGCAGGGCGTCGAGGATGGCGTGCGCGACCTGCGAGGTGTCGCGGGATGCATCGGGGGCCGGTACAGCAGAGAGGATGCGATCTGCCACACCTGCCAGCAGCGCTTGCTTGTTGGGGAAGTGCCAGTAGAGCGCGCTGGGTTGCACCTCGAGCTCGGCGGCGATGCGGCGCATCGACAGATCGGGAAGGCCGATGTCATCGAGTAGGCGCAGAGCGCAGTCGATGACGCTGTGTCGATCGTGTCGGGAGGGGGCCATACGGCCAGTATAGTGAACAGCGTTCAGGTGAACACTGTTCAGGTGAACATCGTTCAGGAAATCTCTGAGAGGAAACCTATGTCTGCTGTCCGTCGCCCCCTCAGCGCCGATCTCGCTCGCATCGCGCTGTTCGCCGCGCTGATCATCGTGCTCGGCACCGTCATGGTGCCCCTGCCCGGAGGCGTGCCGATCACGGGGCAGACGCTGGGCGTCATGCTCGCAGGACTCATCCTGGGTGCCCGTCGCGCCCCGCTGGCGATCCTCATCGTGCTGGCGCTGGCCGCCGTCGGCCTTCCCGTACTGGCCGGTGGGCGTGGCGGCCTCGGGGTCTTCGTCGGACCCACGGCGGGCTACCTGCTGGGATGGGTCGTCGGCGCGATCGTGATCGGGGTCATCGCGCACTCCGGGCGGTTCACCTGGTGGCGTGCGGGTATCGCCACCCTTGTCGGGGGCATCGCCGTCGTGTACCTGTTCGGTATCCCCGTCCAGTCGTGGGTCACGGGCGTACCGCTCGACCTGACCGCCGTGTCGACCCTCGCATTCCTGCCGGGCGATCTGATCAAGGCCGGTGCGGCGACGGCGCTGGCCGTGGCATTGCGTCGTGCCTACCCGCGCGCATTCCCGCAGCGGGTCGTGCACGTGGCATCCGCTGCATCGTGACGACCGCCGACATCTCGCTCCGGGGAGTCGGCTATGAGGCGGAGGGTGTTCGCGTACTGCGCGACGTCTCGGTGACGTTGTCCGCGCGCCGCACGGCCGTGATCGGGGCGAACGGGTCGGGTAAGTCGACCTTCGCCCGTCTGCTGAACGGTCTCCGACAGCCGACCACCGGCACGATGCGCGTGCTCGGACTCGATGCCACCGAGCACGCCGACCAACTGCGGGCCCGCGTCGGCTTCGTCTTCACCAATCCCGAGGCGCAGATCCTGATGCCGACACCCGGCGAAGACCTCGCGCTCTCGCTGGGGCGGGTGGACAAGCGCGAGCGAGCTACACGCATCGACGGGCTGCTTGCACGGTACGGGTTGGCGGGCCGTGCAGACCAGCCCGTCGCCAGCCTCTCGGGCGGCCAACGGCAGCTGCTCGCCGTCGCTGCGGTGCTCGCCACGGCCCCCGACCTCGTCGTCGCCGACGAACCGACCACACTGCTCGACCTGCGCAACACCCGCCGCATCGGCGACCTGTTGCTGAACCTCGACGTGCCGGTCGTGCTCGTCACCCATGATCTCGAACTCGCGGCGCAGTGCGATGAGGTCGTGCTGTTCGTCGACGGCTCTGTGCACGCGGTCGGCGAACCCGCCGATGTGATCGACCAGTACCGGCGACGAGCGGCATGATCTCGCTGTACCGGCCCGGCACGGGCATCCTGCATCGCATGTCGGCCGGTGCGAAACTCGGTCTACTCGCGGCGTTGGCGCTGTGTGTGTCGGTGCTTGCGCTGGGGACGACCGGCACCGCGATACTGGTGGCCGCCGTCTCGTCACTCTACGTCGTGGGCGGGCTGGGGTGGCGTCTGCTGGCAGAGTCCTGGTGGCGTCTACGCTGGCTGATCATCGTGCTCGCCGGGGCGCTGTGGATCTTCGTCGGCATCGACGAAGCCGTGCGCAACGCCGGGCGCGTGGTGGCACTGATCCTGCTCGCCGACCTCGTCACCCGCACCACCCGCATGGGCGACCTGCTCGATGTGCTGCAGCGGCTCTTGCGTCCCCTGCGGGTGTTCCGGCTCGACCCGGACACGGCCGCACTGGCGATCTCCCTCACCATCGCCATGGTTCCGGTGCTCGCGGGATTCCTGAATCAGGTGCGGGACGCGCAGCGCGCGCGTGGCGTGCGACTCGGGCCGCGCGCGGCGCTGCCCCTGCTGGTACTGACACTCCGGCACGCGGATGACGTCGGTGACGCGCTCGCCGCCCGCGGGCTGGCGCGCTGAGCGTGTGCACCGGGAGCTGACGCTCTGCGGGCACCGGCCGGGGTGACGTGACGATGAGTGCTCCGAGCCACAGCACGCTGGTGATCGCGGCCGTCACTGGGGTGGTGCCGGCGGCGAGCAGCACCACGACGCCGGCCACTCCCAGGACGACACCCGCTGCGGCTCGATCCGCGCGGACCAAGCCGCGGCGGACGCGCGACGCCTCGATGCGCGCCAGGGGCACGCTCAGCAGCGCCGTCAACGCCACCGCGACGGCGACCCATGCGGGACGAGTCAGCCACCACTCCGCTCCGCCCGGCGCGGGAAGGGCGCCGCCGGTCTGCTGAGCGAACAGCGCGAGAACACCGGCAAGGGCGAGCAGTACAGGCATGTGCCAGAGGTAGATAGTCATGGTGCGCTGCGATACGAACGCCGTGAAGGCTGCGAGCACGGGCCGCTCAGCGACGACGGCGATCCTCGACCGTGCGAGCGAGAACAGCAAGGTGTGGGTCAGTCCGACCAGCAGCAGCGCCGTCGTCGGCGGGTTGAGATTGGCGATCAGATCGGGGGAGTGGAAGCCGCTCTGGAATGACAGCACCAGGACGGCGACGGCAGCGGTCGCGGCGAGAGCCCGCGCCCGAGGCCCGATGCGGTCGATGCTGCCATCCGAGAGGAAGAACCCCAGCTGTTGCAGGGCCAACCAGACAAAGGCCATGTTGACCAGACCGACCGCAGCCTGGCCGGTGATGATGCGCGCAGCATCCACCAGCACGGCCATGGCGGCGAGTGCGCCCAGGGCGCCCACCCGGTACCGGGCGTGCAGCCGCACCATCAGCGGCAGCAGAGCCTGACAGCCCAGGAACACGCCGAGGAACCACAGCGGCTGTGAGAAGCGGAAGCCCGCCACACCGACGAGGTCATCTGCGACCCCGGTGTGGGTGAGCAACGCCAGGAGCACACCCGCCGTCGCGACCACGGCGAGCGCCGGACGCACCAGACGGTGCACACGCGCGGCGGCGAACGCGGCAGCCGACGTGGAGCGTCGACGCAATGCGGTGATGCCCGCGAATCCACCGATGACGAAGAACAGCGGCATCACCTGCAGTGCCCAACTCACTGGTACCAGCCAGGCGCCGCTCTCGGCCGCGTTCTCGAACGCCGGCCCCTGCGCGGTGACCGTGACTCCGACCATGAGGGCGTGCAGGACGATCACGCCCAGCACGCACAGAGAGCGGACGAGATCGACCGCGGTGTCGCGGCCGGCAGCGGTGGTGGACATGGCGCCTCCTGGTCGATGTGCCAGGAGACTATGGAACGGGTGGCGACGGGCGCATCACCTCACAGGGGCGGTTCACCCCCTACCGGGGAGCCACTCACACAGCGGGCGAGACGAGACCCGCGTCGTAGGCGAAGATCACCGCCTGCACACGGTCGCGCAGCGCCAGCTTCTGGAAGACCTTGCCGACGTGTGTCTTCACGGTCTGTTCGGCGATGAACAGCTCGGCGGCGATCTCGGCGTTCGACAGCCCCCTGCCGATCAGCGTGAGCACCTCGCGCTCGCGCTCGGTCAGCCCCGCCAGGGTCGGCCGTGCGACCGGGGGCCGGGGCCGGCGCGCACCGAAATGCTCGATCATGCGGCGCGTCACGCTGGGGGCCAGCAGCGCATCACCGGCGGCGATGACCCGCACGGCGTGTACGAGTTCCTCGGGCAGCGCGTCCTTGAGCAGAAAGCCGCTGGCTCCGGCCTCCAGCGCGTCATACACGTAGTCGTCGATGTCGAACGTCGTGAGCATCAGGATGCGCGGCACCCGGGCGGCGGGATAGTCCGGGCCGAGGATCCGGCGCGTCGCGGCGATACCGTCGAGCTCGGGCATCCGCACGTCCATCAGCACCACGTCGGGTTCGAGACGCGCGCACAGTCGGGCCGCCTCGGCGCCGTCTGCGGCCTGGCCGACAACGTCGATGCCGTCATGGGCGTTCAACAGCGCCGCGAAGCCGGCACGCACCATGCCCTGATCGTCGGCGATGAGAACACGGATCGTCACGAGAGCTCCACAGGGTCAGGGGTATTGAAGGGAAGGCGGGCATCGACGAGCCAGCCGCCGTCGGCGGTGGCCGATGCCTGAACAGTACCGCCCAGCACCGCCGCGCGTTCGCGCATGCCTCGAAGGCCGTGGCCGCTTCCAGCCGTCGGATGCGGTTGCGTCGCGCTCGCCGTGGGGGAGTCGGACGCCCGATCCGGCCCGCGATGCGCGCCTGGCGGCGCACTGCGCACGCGCAGGCGCAGGTCGCTGTCGTTGACCTCCAGGGAGACGGCGATGGGCGCGCCCGGGGCGTGTCGCAGCGCGTTGCTCAGTGCCTCCTGGGCGATGCGGAACGCCGCAAGACCGACGCCGGCGGGCGTTTCGCGCGGGCCGACGCGCTGCTCGAACGACACCGAGGCCCCCGAGCTGCGGATGCTGTCAATCAGCTCCGGGATGTCGGCGATGCCCTGTTGGGGCGTGAGCTCCGGTGCCCCCTCCTCGGTGCGCAGCACTCCGAGCAGCCGCCGCATCTCGGTCAAGGAGGTGCGGGCAGTCGCGGCGATGCCGTCGAATTCCTGCGCGGCGGCCTCAGGGAGGTCATCGACCCGGTAGCGGGCGGTGGCGGCCTGCACCTGGATCACTGACATGCTGTGCGCCACGATGTCATGCAGTTCGCGGGCAATGCGCGTGCGCTCTTCGACCCGCAGCCGGCGTTCGTGCTCAGAGGCAGATACTGCGCGCTCGCGGTCGAGCTCCGCGCCCACCCGCAACCGCGCCGTGATGAGCAAGGTCAGCAGGTACACGCCGACGGCGGTGCATACGCCGACGATGAGGTTCGCCGACGCCGCCGCGGCCACCTGCGCAACCACGTCGGGGCTCAGGATGACGACCATCAGAGAAGTCGCGGCGCCGACGATGAGCGGCAGGGAACCCATCCTCGCGCCGTGCTGTGCCGTTGCGACGGCCACCGCGCACAGCAGCGCGAGCATCGCGGGCACGGACCAGGGCCAAGGGGCATGCTGCACCAGCGTGGGCGATACCAGTAGCCCCAGACTCAGTTGTGCGACGACCATCATGGCCGTGGCCAGTCGCGGACGGGTCAGCATGAGTAGCGGCGCCCCGCACATCCCCGCGCCGAGCAGGAACGACAGGGCGACGGGGGTCCCGTAGACCACGGACTGCAGCGGCACCAGCACGGCAAAAAGCGCCACGCACGCGACGGAGATCAACAGGCTCGCGGCCTGGCGATACGTGGGGCGACGAATGCGCACGGACATGTCCGTCATCCTGCCAGTCGCGAAGTGCGTTCGTCCTGAGGCGTCGGTACGGGTACGGGCTCGTGCTGATCGCGCGGCTCCGGCACGGGCGCCTCGGCGTCGCCCGGGGCGCTCGCGGTGGCATCCGCAGTGCTCCGCTCGAGCCGACGCCGACGCCGGCGCGCGCGGCGTCGCAGCGCCGCCACCCGATCGACGATCACGCCGATCAGCAGGGCGATGGCGACGCCGAGCAACGCCGCCAGCAGCGGCTGGTCGCGCACCCACGTTCCCGCGACCAGCCCGATCGTGATGCTGAAGACGCTCCAGCACAACCCGGCGAGCGCCGACAGGGGCAGAAAGCGCCGCCATGGGTATCCGACAGCCCCGGCCGACATGTTCACCGCGACTCGGCCGACGGGCACGTACCGCGCCCCGAGCACGAGCACGGCCGCGGAATGATCCATCGCACGTCGCGCGTGATCGAAGGTCGCGGCCACCCGGGGCCTGCGCATCCATCGGAACCGTCGCGTTCCCACGCGGCGGCCGACCCAGAACGCGATGTTGTCGCCGATCGTCGCCGCCGCCGCGGCGAGCAGGCACAGCGGCACCAGGGCGGTCGCATCCGTCATCGCCAGCACAGCCGCCGCCGCGACCAGCACGGACTCACTGGGCACCGGCGGGAAGAAGCCATCGATCACGGTCGCGACGAACAGCACCGGAAACAGCCACGGCGAGGCCACAGCCTGCGCAATGAGTTCGTTGATCAGATCCACGAGAGCACGCTACGGGGGTGGTGCCGCATCGCGCGTCGTCCGTTGGTAGCATCCGCATCCCTCTCGGGGATGAACCTGGTCACCGTCGGTGGGCGCATATACTGAGAGGCTGGCCGTTCGGCCGCCCTCCACCTTCAACGAATGGACCCTCCGCTGTGCTTGCCGTGCACGAACTCGAGATCCGCGTCGGAGCCCGTGTGCTCATGTCAGACGTGTCGTTCCGCGTCGCCGCCGGTGACAAGATCGGATTGGTCGGCCGCAACGGTGCCGGCAAGACCACGCTGACCAAGGTGCTCGCCGGAGACGTCCTCGCTTCCGAGGGCAAGGTCACCCGCTCGGGCGAGCTCGGCTACCTGCCCCAGGACCCGCGCACCGGCGACCCCGAGATGCTCGCACGTACGCGCATCCTCGATGCCCGCGGTCTGGGAACCATCCAGCTGGGCATCGCCCAGGCATCGAACGACATGGCCTCCGACGACCCCAAGATCGCCGAGCGCGCCATGCGCAAGTTCGCCAACCTCACCGAGCGCTTCGAGTCGCTCGGTGGCTATGCGGCCGAGGCCGAGGCCGCGTCCATCGCGCACAACCTCTCGCTGCCCGACCGCATCCTCGACCAGCCGCTGAACACGCTCTCGGGCGGTCAGCGTCGTCGCATCGAGCTCGCGCGCATTCTGTTCTCGGATGCTGACACGATGATCCTCGACGAACCCACCAACCACCTCGACGCCGACAGTGTCGTGTGGCTGCGGGAGTTCTTGAAGAGCTACAAGGGCGGCCTGATCGTCATCAGCCACGATGTCGAACTCGTCGGCGAGACCGTCAACCGGGTGTTCTACCTCGATGCGAACCGCCAGGTCATCGACATGTACAACATGAACTGGAAGAACTACCTGCGCCAGCGGGTGGCCGATGAGGAGCGCCGTAAGAAGGAACGCGCCAACGCCGAGAAGAAGGCCACGCAACTGCAGCAGCAGGCAGCACGCTTCGGCGCGAAGGCGTCGAAGGCTGCGGCCGCGCACCAGATGGTCGCGCGTGCCGAGAAGCTCCTGTCGGGCCTGGACGAGGTGCGTCAGGTCGACCGTGTCGCCAAGCTGCGGTTCCCGAAGCCCGCACCGTGTGGCAAGACGCCGTTGATGGCGTCCGGCTTGTCGAAGTCGTACGGATCGCTCGAGATCTTCACCGACGTCGATCTCGCGATTGACCGCGGCTCAAAGGTTGTGGTGCTGGGACTCAACGGTGCCGGAAAGACGACCCTGCTGCGCATGCTGGCCGGAGTCGACCAGCCCGACACCGGCACGCTCGAGCCGGGGCACGGGTTGAAGATCGGCTACTACGCCCAGGAGCATGAGAACCTCGACGTCGACCGCTCGGTGCTGGCGAACATGATGTCGGCGGCCCCCGACATCACCGAGACCGAAGCCCGCAAGGTGCTCGGATCGTTCCTGTTCACCGGCGACGACGTGCTCAAGCCCGCCGGGGTTCTCTCGGGTGGCGAGAAGACGCGACTGTCGCTGGCGACCCTGGTGGTCTCGTCGGCGAACATGCTGCTGCTCGACGAGCCCACGAACAACCTCGACCCCGCATCGCGTGAGGAGATCCTCGGCGCGCTGGCCCACTACGAGGGCGCCGTCGTGCTCGTCTCGCACGACCCCGGGGCCGTGGAGTCGCTCAACCCCGAGCGCGTGCTGATCCTGCCCGACGGTGTCGAAGACATCTGGAGCCGCGAGTACCAGGAGCTCATCGAGCTCGCGTGAGACTGCGCGCTGCCCGGGTGGTGGTGCTGCTTGCTGCTGCCCATCGCCGCCTGCCGCCGCACATCTTCGGAGATCTGTACATTCTCGGAGCGATCCGGGGCGATAGCATCCGATGCTGTGCAGATCTGCGCGTGAACGACGTTGTCCCCATCCTCGGATGCTGACGCAGTTCTCCACAGAACACGGGAATCGTGGCCGGCAGAGGCGCGCCGCGCGCCATGCTCGGGGCATGAAACCGTTCGAACGCGCGCAGCGCGCGCACCTCGCCGTCCGAGCGCACGGTGGCGTCGCCCGCGTGCAGAGCCTGAAAGCGCAGGCCGTCAGCCGACACGACGTCGGTCTCGCCGTCGACGCCGGCACGATCCATCGCGTCCGTCGCGGCTGGGTTGCCCTACCGGACGCCGATCGGATGCTGGTGGATGCTGCGCGGCACGGTGCCGTGGTGAGCTGCATCAGCCAGGCGCGTCGGCTGGGCATGTGGGTGCACGAGGAAGAACCGGGAGTGCACTGGGGTGCTTCGCCGGGTGGCGCCGGGGGGAAAGCCCGACGATGTGCGCGTGCACTGGGCGAAGCCGCTGGTTCCGCGTCATCCCGATGCGTTGGAGGACTCCATCGAGAACGTGCGGGCGCTCGTGGCCGACTGTCAGCCGTTCGAACGCGCGCTGGCGACATGGGAGTCCGCGCTCAACAAGAACCTTGTGCAGCGCGACGTGCTGGAACGGTTGCCCCTCAAGAAGGTCGCGCGAGAGGTGCTCGCGGCGGCGATCCCATTCGCGGACTCCGGGCTCGAGACCTACCTGCGGGCGCGGCAGGCGTGGCTGGGGCTGATGCTGACGTTCCAGATCTGGGTCGCCGGGCACCGAGTCGACCTGCTGATCGGCGATCGCCTGGTGCTGCAGGTCGACGGGGCCACGCACACGGGCGCGCAGCGCAATGAGGACATCCGGCACGACGCAGAGCTGCGTCTGATGGGCTACCACGTCATCCGTGTCGGCTACCGGCAGGTCATGGAGCAGTGGCATGTCGTCCAGGATCTGATCATGCGCGCCGTGGCGCAGGGGTTGCACCGGGCATCCGCCGTGTGAGGCGACGGGATCCGCTCGCGGCGCGTAACACATCTTCGGAGATCTGCACATTCTCGGAGCGATCCGGGCGACAGCATCCGATGCTGTGCAGATCTGCGCGGATCGGCGTCAGCGGCGGGGGAGGATGAATGACTCCTTGTCGCGGATGTACGCCAGACGGTCTCCGGGATGCCGGTCTGCGAGCCGCCGTTTGAGTGCGCCATACGCCTCGCGATCAACCGGGTCGGCACGCAGGTGGTCGCGGAAGCCGAGGTAGTCCTGCCAGCCGCGCGACTGATACTCGAGGACGTGCACGTTGACGAGCCGGATCATCGGCTCCAGTTCGTAGCCGTACATGCGGTCGGGACGCACCTCTGTGGCATCGCCGCGCAGCAGCATCCCCGGTCCCGACAGCCACCCGTCGAGTGCGTCGGGCGGCGTGCCGGGTCGCACACCGATTGCGATGTCCAGGATGGGTTTGGCCTCCAGCCCCGGAACCGACGTGGAGCCGATGTGCTCGATGGCCAGGACCTCACTCGGCGCTGTGGATGCCAGCGCTTCGTGCACACCCCGGGACGCCCGTGCCCAGGCATCCGAAGCCGGAGCGACAGCGACAACGCCGCGCCGCAACCCCAGGCCGGTGCCGGTGAGTGCGTCTGCGAGCCGCCGCGCGGGGTCGGAATGGGACATCCATCCACGCTACCTGCGGGAGGGCGCGCTCAGCCTCGGACGGAGTCGAGCAGGGCGTCCTCGGCGTCGGCGTCGCGGTCGCGACGGCGACGTGGCTCCTGCTGGGGGATCTCTCCAGCGTCTTCTTTCGCCCGCACGATCTCGATGCGGATGATGTAGCCGATGAAGGCGAAGCCCATGATCGCAAACAGGATCCACTGGATCGCGTACGACAGGTGGGGGCCGGGATCCTCGGTGGGCTTGTCGAATCCGCCCAGCCCGACCTCGGGCGCGGGGTCTTCCGAGACCAGTCGCCCGTAGGCCCCCGTGATCAGGTCGCCGTCGACGCGTTCGTCGATCGTCGGCAGATGGATGGTCGGCACCTGACCCTCGGGAGCGCCACGACCGGATGCCGGTAGCTGTTCGCCCGGCCGAAGACGAACGATCACGGTGCTTTCACCGGCCGGGGGAGCGGGGACGGCATCCGGCCCCGGACCTTCACCGGGCCGGACCCAGCCGCGATCGACCAGGAAGAGCAATCCGGACTGATCCTGGAACGGAACCAGCACCTCGAACGCGCTGGTTCCGCCGTGCGGGCGGTTGCGGGCCAGCAGCTGCTCGTCGGCGAGGTAGTGCCCGTTCAGCTCGACCGGCCGCCACTCATCAGCGGGGTCGAGTACACCGTCGGCGCCGATCAGATCGGACAACGGCACCGGGGCGGCGTCGTAGTTGTCCTCCACGAGCGCGATCTGCGTCGCGCGGGACTCGTTGCGGTCGAACTGCCATTGCGCCAGAAAGACACATCCGATCGCGAAGGCGATCCCGACCAGCACATACGCGCCCCAACGCAGGAGTTTCTGCCTCACGACGGCAGCCCTTCGCTGACCTCGACCGGGAACTCCCGAGTGCGCAGGTAGTCGCTGAGGAATCCGACGTGCTCATCGCATGCCGGCCAGATCTTGCGCCGATCCGCGTCATGGATGCGGGGATTGCGCCACACGATGTGGTGAGTGGCCGCCGCGCGGCAGTCGGCGCGAGCGCACTCGAGGTCCTCGGTCATCGATCCTCGTCTTTCGGGACATCGTCGCGGGCGGCGTCGGGCTGCTCGCGGATGGTGAACACGTCTGTCGCGTCGTCAGGATGCGGCTGGGGCATCGCCGACGTCGCCTCGATCTGCATCGTGGGTGATTCGACGTTCGACGGGGTGCTGTCACTCCCGGCGTTGGCGTAGACGACCGCGATGTACGGCAGGAAGATCGCGGCGGCGGCGAACACCCAGGTCCACCAGCCGAATGGCTGAACGAGGGCGATCAGCAGGAAGCAGATCGTGCGGATGCCCATGGTGAGCGCGTAGCGGCGCACACGGTGTTTCGCCTCGTCCTGCGGCGACTGCGGCAGGGAGGTGACAGAGGGGGCATGACGGACGCGTTTCACAGTGTTTCCAGCCTACGCCGCGCACGAGGGCGCGGGATCCGCGGCTGTGCGCGCACAGCCGCTGGCGGGTGCGACGGTGAGCGCGATTCGATCCCTCGGTAGGATGGCCTGCGTTCGTCCCCACAGTCTGGAGCCCGTACATGAGCGCTGATCGCGTCGTCCTCGTCACCGGTGGAAACCGCGGTATCGGCCGCGCCATCGCCGAACGTTTCGTCCGCGACGGCTACCGCGTCGCGGTGACCGCGCGCAGCGGCGAGGGTCCCGAGGGCACGCTCACTGTGCGCGCGGACGTGACGGATGCTGCCGCGATCGACGCCGCCTTCACCGAGGTGGAGGAGAAGCTGGGTCCCATCGAGATCGTCGTCGCCAACGCGGGCATCACCAAGGACACTCTGCTGATGCGTATGAGCGAGGACGACTTCGACAGCGTCGTCGCCACCAACCTCGGCGGCACGTTCCGGGTGGTCAAGCGTGCGTCGAAGGGGATGCTGCGCAAGCGCTTCGGCCGTGTGATCCTCATCTCCAGCGTCGTGGGTCTCTATGGCTCGGCCGGACAGGTCAACTACTCGGCGTCGAAGAGCGCGCTCGTCGGCTTCGCCCGCTCGCTGACGCGCGAGCTGGGCGGGCGGGGGATCACCGCAAACGTCGTCGCTCCCGGCTTCATCGAGACCGACATGACTGCCGAGCTGCCCGAAGAGACGCAGAAGCAGTACAAGGCGAGCATCCCGGCTGGGCGCTTCGCCACCCCTGACGAGGTCGCCGGTGCGGTCGCCTGGCTCGCAGGTGACGATGCCGCATACATCTCGGGGGCAGTGATCCCGGTCGACGGCGGCCTCGGCATGGGGCACTGATTCCGTTCAGTCGACTCCTACGGCATCGACGAGCAGCTCGGCGAGGCGTTGGGGCGCGGTGAACTGCGGCCAGTGACCCGAACCGACCCGCACGACGCGAGCGTGCGCGATCGAGCGGTACTCCCGACCGAACTCGCCCCATCCCTCGGACTCGGCGTCAAAGCGCGTCTGGTCGTAGGCGCCCATGAGCAGCGTCACGGGAATGCCGTGCCTGCTCTCGCGCGTCAGCGGCAGGGGATCGGTCGGCACGCGCGCCGGCACGCTGTGCGTCAGCGGTAGCGTGCGTTCGCGCACGGTGTCGTCGAGATCGTAGACATCCTCGTCGGGAAAGAAATCCCATCCGGGGAACGGCACGACACCGTCGACGAGCGGGAACTCGCTGATGCTGCTGTCGGGCGCCGGCGGGACAGTGTCGACGAACACGACGTGCTGCACCTGCTCGGGACGGGCGTCGGCGGCGCCCCATACGACGTTGCCGCCGCCGGAATGCCCGACGAGCACCACGGGGTGCTCGGCGGCGTCGATCTGCTCGACCACCGCCGCGACCCAATCGGCCATTCCGATGCCGGACGATTCCGGGGCTGGTGAGCCGACGCCCGGCATCGTCAGCGGGCGAGGGCGATGACCCGCAGTGCGCAGCGCCGGCAGCACCGGGGCCCATGAGGACGCGTCGAGCCACAGCCCGGGGACGAGGATGATGTCCATGCCCGTACGATACGACGCCTCGCCGACATCCGGCAGGGTCATCGCCGCGCAGCTGTATGCGCCCCCGAGGTGTCAGGAAAGGAGTGGTGTCAGGAAGCAGCTGTGTCAGGGAAGCAGCGGGATGACCTCGGAGAGATCCTGCGGCCCGACGACGAGCGCCGCCGCGGCGCGTACCGCGGGTTTGGCGTTGAACGCGAGGCCGAGGCCAGCCGTTGCCATCATGTGAAGATCGTTCGCGCCGTCGCCAATCGCGATCGTCGCATGCGGCGCGACGCCGAGCTCTGCCGCCCACGCCGTCAGCGATGCTGCCTTGGCGGCGGCATCCACGATCTCGCCCTCGACGGCACCGCTGAGCACGCCGTCATCGACCGCGAGGCGGTTCGCCCGCCACCGGTCGACGCCCAGCGCGGGGGCGACCTCGTCGAGGATCTCGTGGAATCCGCCCGAGACGACGCCCACGACTCCGCCGCGCTGATGCACAGCATCCGTCAGTTCGCGCACGCCGGGCGTCGGTTCGATGCGTGCGCGCACGCGCGCGAACGCCTCCACCGGAACTCCTCGCAGCGCGGCGACGCGCGAGCGCAGGCTGTCGGCGAAGTCGACCTCGCCGCGCATCGCGGCCTCGGTGGCCGCCTGCACCTCGGCGCGGCGGCCCGCCTCGTCGGCGAGCAACTCGATCACCTCGTTGCGGATCAGTGTGGAGTCAGCATCGAGGACGACGAGAAAGCGCGCGGCGGTCACCCGTCGAGCGTACCGTCACCGCAAGACGCGGATGCCACCGCGTGACGCGCACCGTCACCGTGCGATGCGGATGCCCTTGCCGACCACTGTGATGCCGGACTCGGTCACTGTGAACCCGCGTTCGAGGTCGCGTTCGCGGTCCACGCCGACGGTGGCACCGTCTTCGAGGACGACGTTCTTGTCGAGCACGGCACGGTGCACCCGCGCGCCCGAGCCGATCTGCACCTGGTCGAGCAGCACCGAATCGGTGATCGTCGATCCTCCCAGCGCGACGCCGCCGACACCGACGACGCTGCGCTCCAGGTGGGTTCCCGACAGCACCGAGCCTGCGGCGACGACCGAATCGATCGCGTTGCCGATGCGTCCGACGGCATCGCGTACGAACTTCGCCGGCGGAGTGTTCACGCTCTGTGTGCGGATCGGCCACGCCGTGTTGTACAGGTTGAAGATCGGCAGCGTCGAGATCAGGTCCATGTGGGCGTCGAAGTACGAATCGATCGTCCCCACGTCGCGCCAGTACGAACGGTCGCGCGGTGACGACCCCGGTACCTCGTTGCTCTTCATGTCGTAGTACCCGGCCTCGCCACGCTCGACGAAGTAGGGAATGATGTCGCCGCCCATATCGTGCCCCGAGGTCGCGGACTCGCCATCCGCCTCGACCGCGGCGATGAGGGCATCGGTGTTGAAGACGTAGTTGCCCATCGACACGAGCACCTCGTTGGGGGAATCGGTGAGCCCGACGGGATCGCTGGGCTTCTCGAGGAAGTCGCGGATCCGCCCGGTCTGCTCATCGGCGTCGATGACGCCGAACTGCGAGGCGAGCGCGAGGGGCTGTCGGATGCCCGCGACCGTCGCCGACGCCCCGGATGCCACGTGCGCGTCGACCATCTGCTGGAAGTCCATCCGGTAGACGTGGTCGGCGCCGATCACCACGACGATGTCGGGCTTCTCGTCCTGCACCAGATTCAGGCTCTGCAGGATGGCATCGGCCGACCCCGAGAACCAGCGCTTGCCCAGGCGCTGCTGCGCCGGTACCGAGGCGACGTACGAGTCCAGCAATGCCGACATTCGCCAGTTCTGCGAGATGTGCCGGTCGAGGCTGTGGGACTTGTACTGGGTCAGCACCACGACCTGGCGAAGCCCCGAGTTGATCAGATTCGAGATGGCGAAATCTATCAGTCGATACTGCCCGCCGAACGGCACTGCGGGCTTCGCCCGGTCCGCCGTCAACGGCATGAGTCGTTTGCCCTCGCCGCCCGCGAGGATGATCCCGAAAACCTTCTTGGGTGCCGACATGGCTCCACCATAGAGCGCCCAGGGGGCGTTGTACTAGCGTGCAGTCATGCGCGTCGACATCATCACCAAGGAGTACCCGCCGGAGATCTACGGAGGTGCGGGGGTTCACGTCGCCGAACTCGTCGCCGCGCTGCGTCGGAGCGTCGACGTGCAGGTGCGCGCCTTCGGCGCCGAGCGGGGCGAACCGGGTACCCACAGTTATCGCACACCGGTCGAACTGGTCGCTGCCAACGCCGCGGTGCAGACCCTCGGCACCGACCTGACGATGGTCGGTGATATCGCCGGTGCCGACCTGGTGCACAGTCACACCTGGTACGCGAACTTCGCCGGTCACCTCGCCTCGCAGCTGCACGGGATCCCGCACGTGCTCACGGCACACAGCCTCGAGCCGCTGCGTCCGTGGAAGGCCGAGCAACTCGGCGGCGGGTATGCGGTCTCCAGCGGCATCGAGCGGCTCGCCTATGAGAACGCGGCCGCGATCGTCGCGGTCAGTGCCGGTATGCGCAGCGACATCCTGCGCAGCTACCCACAGGTCGATCCGGCCCGGGTGCGCGTGATCCACAACGGCATCGACGTCGAGCGCTGGCGGCCGGTCGACAACCCCGGCTTCCTGGCCGAGATCGGCATGGATCCAACGCGCCCCTCGGTGGTCTTCGTCGGGCGCATCACCCGGCAGAAGGGCCTGCCGTACCTGCTGCGCGCGGCGCAGCTGCTGCCGGCGGATGTGCAGCTGGTGCTGTGCGCAGGTGCGCCGGACACCCCCGAGATCATGGCCGAGGTGCAACAGGGGGTGCAGAAGCTGCAGAGCTCTCGCGACGGCGTGATCTGGATCGAACGGATGCTGCCGCGCGACGAACTGTCGGCGATTCTCGCCGCCGCCACCGCGTTCGTGTGCCCCTCGATCTACGAGCCCCTCGGCATCGTCAACCTCGAGGCGATGGCCTGTGGCGCCGCCGTCGTCGGCACAGCCACCGGAGGCATTCCCGAAGTCGTCGACGATGGGGTCACGGGTCGTCTGGTGCCGATCGAGCAGGTGCAGGACGGCACCGGAACACCCATCGACCCCGATCGGTACGTCGCTGACCTGGCGGCGGCGCTCGCCGAGGTGACCGGCGACCCGCAGCGGGCCGCCGAGTACGGTGCAGCCGGGCGCGAGCGCGCACGCACGCAGTTCAGCTGGGGTGCGATCGCCGACACCACGCGTGCGCTGTACGAAGAGCTCACCTTCTGAGCCGATAGGCTGGACGACATGTCGAGCGCTGTTGAGTTCACCGATGTCGTCGTGCGCCGTGACGGGCGGAACATCGTCGATCACGTGACCTGGGAAGTGTCGGCCGATCAGCGTTGGGTCGTGCTCGGCCCGAACGGTGCGGGCAAGACGACACTGCTGCAGCTGGCCGACACCCTGATGCACCCCACCTCGGGTACCGTGTCGATCCTCGATGAGACCCTGGGGCGCACCGACGTGTTCGAATTGCGCCCGCGGATCGGCTTCGCCTCGTCGGCCATGGCACGACGTATTCCGCGTGATGAGACGGTGCTGAACACCGTGATGACCGCGGCATACTCGGTCATGGGCCGCTGGAACGAGGCCTACGAGGGGATCGATGAGCGTCGGGCACGTCGCGTGCTCGCCGAGTGGCACCTCGAGCACCTCGCTGAGCGTCTCTTCGGTACGCTCAGCGACGGCGAGCAGAAGCGTGTGCAGATCGCCCGTGCGGTGATGACCGATCCTGAGCTGCTGCTGCTCGATGAGCCGACCGCGAGTCTCGATCTCGGGGCCCGTGAAGAGCTGTTGCACCTGCTCAGCGGGTACGCGGCATCGCCCATAACGCCGGCCATGGTCATGGTCACCCACCACGTCGAGGAGATCCCGGTCGGGTTCACCCACGTGCTGTTGCTGCGCGATGGCGCGGTCGTCGCGCAGGGGCCGATCGCCGAGACGCTCACGGCCGAGGCGCTGACCGAGGCGTTCGGCATGCCGATCGTGTTGACGGCAGATGGCGGACGCTACTCGGCTCGCGCGGCATCCTGAGTCGATGGTTCATCACCGGGGCCAAGGACTGCTAAAATAGCTCCTTGGTGCAATCGCGCCACAGACTTCCCTCGTTCCTGGCAGAATCCAGGACACCAAGTAAGGAATCCCATGAAGACTGACATCCACCCCGAATACAAGGCCGTCGTGTTCCGCGATCTCGGCTCGGGCGACACCTTCCTCACTCGTTCGACCGTCACCAGTGACAAGACGATCGAGCTGGACGGCGTGGAGTACCCCGTCATCGACGTCGAGATCTCCTCGGCCTCGCACCCGTTCTACACGGGCAAGCAGCGCATCATGGACTCGGCCGGTCGTGTCGAGAAGTTCAACCAGCGCTTCAAGGGCTTCGGCGGCTCCAAGTAAGCCGTACCCTCGAAAGCCCCGCTTCGGCGGGGCTTTCGTCGTTTTCGACGGGTCAGCTTTCTCGCAGGGGCCAGCTGCCGTCCAGCTCTTCACTCGGGTCCAGGCGGCCGACCTTGATGAAGTACTCGGTCAGGCTCGCAGCCTGGTCGCGCGCCCAACCGATCTGCTGGGCGTGCAGCTCTGCCGCGGTTCCGGGCAGCGTGAACTCCCTGGCCAGCGCCAACGCGACGCGGCCCGCAGCCACAGCATCCGCCGCTGCCTCGTGGGCGTCGTCCAGCGGTACCGCATAGTGCTCGGCGACCACCGACGGTGTGCGCTTGCCGCGCCGGTAGCGGTCGTGGGCCTTGTCGATGACGAGCGGATCGATGACCGGCTGCGGTGCGGTCAGTTCGGGTAGACCGTGACGCCGGGCTTCATGCGCCAGCAGCGAGAAATCGTACGACGCGTTGTATGCCACGATCGGCATACCCTGCGCGAACAGCATCGCCAGCGCTTCGGTGACCTCGGCGACGACCTCGCGCGCGGGACGCCCGTGCGCCCGCGCGTGCTCGGTCGTCACCCCGTGCACGGCGGCGGCGCCGTCGGGGATCGGGATGCCAGGATCGGCCAACCAGTCGCGTGCGGCGATCGGCGTGCCGTGGCGGTCGAGCACGCCGACGTGCGCCGTGACGATCCGATCGTGGGTGACATCGACGCCGGTCGTCTCGAGGTCGAACACGCCCACGCGGGTGAGCCAGGTCGGCAGAGGCGTCGTGGTGGTCATTCCTTCACGGTAGGGGAGGGCGCCGACAGTCCCGCGATTCCACGCCGAGCGCCCGCGATCCCTACACTGTGCTGGTGACGTGGACCGTTTGGCTGTCGCTGCTGGCGGCGTGCGTGGTGATCAGCTTCACTCCGGGTGCCGGGGCGATCAACACGATGAGTAATGCGCTCAATCAGGGATGGCGCCGTTCGATGTGGGGCGTGCTGGGTCAGCAGGCGGCGCTGGTCGTGCACGTCGCGATCGTCGCGGCGGGTGTCGGTCTTCTTGTCTCGCGTTCTCCGCTCCTGTTCGAGGCGATCCGCTACGCCGGTGTCGCGTACCTGGTCTATCTCGGCATCCGACTCATGATCGCGCGACCCGAGCCCGCGCCGGACCCCGACCGTCCGATCCCGAGGGAGCACGCCTGGTCGATCTTCCGCCGCGGGTTCTGGGTGAACCTGCTCAACCCGAAGGCGATCGTGTTCTTTCTCGCGTTCGTGCCGCAGTTCATCGATCTCGATCGCGATCCGCTGCTGCAGTACGTGATCCTGATCGGCACGGTCATCGTCGTCGACATCCTGGTGATGTGGTTCTTCTTCGCCGCGGCGGCCCGTCCGTTTCGGCGCTATACCCGTCAGCCGCGCGGACAGCGGGTGCTGAATGTGGTGTTCGGGGTGCTCTTCATCGTGGTCGCGGGTCTGCTGCTGATGGTGCACTGACGAGTCGGTCCGCTCGGTGCCGGGGGAGCGTGAGGGGCGTAGCTTAGAAGCATGGAAACTTACGTGCTTGCCGGCGGATGCTTCTGGTGCCTCGACGCCGCCTATCGTCCGCTCCGCGGCGTCCGTTCGGTCGTCTCGGGATACGTCGGCGGTGTCACGCCCTCTCCCTCCTACGAGCAGGTCTGCACCGGCACCACCGGCCACGCTGAGGCCGTCAAGGTGACGTTCGACCCGGAGGAGATTCCGGGCGAAGTCATCCTCGACGCGTTCTTCACGATGCATGACCCACGTCAGCTCAACCGCCAGGGAAACGACATCGGAACGCAGTACCGCAGCGCGATGTTCCCCGCCGATGACGCGCAGCGCGCATTGTTCGAGGCGGCCCGAGAGCGCGCGGCGACGATGTGGGACGCCGACCCGGTCACGACGATCGAGCCGCTCGGCGACTTCTACGACGCCGAGGAGTACCACCAGGACTTCTTCGCGAAGAATCCGACCCAGGGGTATTGCGTGGCCGTCGCCGTCCCGAAGGTGAACAAGGTGCGTGCGCGGTTCGCGCAGTACCTGCGCTGAACCAGCAGAACGGCGTTGTTCGCTTGTCCTCCACAGGCGTCTGACCCACGCGAGTTCTCCACGGCCCGTGGGAATCCCACGTGGAGCGTCGGATGCCACCGTGCACGCTGTCATCAGCCGGGCCACGTCCCGGGAAGACAGAGGAGCAGGACATGGCGATGAGAAACGACGTCGTGACGATCACCGGGAACATCGGTAGCGAGCCGACGTACAACACCACGCGCAACGGTGACGCGGTGGTGAACTTCCGTGTGGGATCGAGCACGGGGTACTGGAACCGCGCGACAGGAGCGTGGGTGGACGAGGGGACGAGTTGGTACGCCGTGTCGGCGTTCCGCAGTCTCGCCGAGCACGCCCGGGCGTCGCTGCATCGGGGCGATCCGGTCGTCGTGACGGGTGCGCTGAAGATCCGCGAGTGGGAGAACGACACGCGCAAGGGCATCAGCGCCGACATCGTCGCCGAGGCGATCGGACACGACCTCAACCAGGGCACCAGTGCGTTCGCCCGTCGGGCGCGGCCTGCCGCGAACACCGATCGACCGCAGCGCGAGGAGGAGGAGGCTTCGCAGGAGGTCGATTCTCACGCCGATGTGGTGTCCGACGAGCACCTGGCGGCATGGGGCGAGCATGGTCTGCATGCGCCGGATGCCGGCGGCGTAGACGCTGACGCCGCCCGCTCCGATCACTCGGAACCGGCGATGGCCTGAATGCGGCGACGCGGGTGCGCCGGCCCGTGTGCAGTGCGAGTCGGCGCATCGCGGAAGCGGTCGGTCACGTGAACGCGCCTAGACTTCAGAGCGTGCTCCGAGGGTCAACTGCTTCCGCCGCCCGTCCGCGACGTTCGGTCGTGTCGTTCGTGGTGAGCATCGTCGCGCTCAGCGGTCTTCTCGTCGGGTGCGGCGCTCTGCCCTGGCTGACCGCTTCCGAACCGGCACCGGTGGCGACTTCCGAGCCGAGCCCGCCCGTTGAGGGCGACGAGTCGGACGCTCAGGCGTCGCAGCCGATTCCGGACGGGACCGCCGCCGATAACCTGCCGCTGTTCGCGCAGGTCACGGCCCAGGTGTGGGCCAGCGACCAGCGTTCGTCGGGGCGAGCGTACATCGACGCACTGGTGGCAGTCGGGTTCCTGCGCGAGCACATGCAGGTGACCGCTGACATGAGCACGGTCGGCAACCCCGCGGAGAGCCTGCAGTTCTCAGTCGCGTGGGGTGAGAGCGAGTGCCTCATCGGCCAGGTCGGGCCGTCCACAGGTGAACCGGTGACCGCGGTCATGCCGCAACTCGCCGAGGGGCGCTGCCTCATCGGGCAGACGCGGCCGATCGACTGGTGATCGCGTACCTCGTCTCTGCCTCGAGCGTCCGCGAAGACCGGTAGGCTGGAGAGTCGATCCTCCCGGGGGTCTTTTCCGCGTGCCTGCTGACAGAAGGAGAGCTGCTTCGTGGCCGAGTACATCTATTCCATGGTGCGAGCCCGCAAGGCTGTGGGCGACAAGCTCATCCTGGACGACGTGACCATGGCGTTCCTGCCCGGAGCGAAGATCGGCATGGTGGGCCCGAACGGTGCCGGTAAGTCGACGATCCTCAAGATCATGGCGGGCCTCGACACGCCCTCCAACGGTGAGGCCAAGCTCACCCCCGGCTTCAGCGTCGGTATCCTGATGCAGGAGCCCGAGCTCGACGAGACCAAGACCGTGATCGAGAACATTCAGGACGGCGTGGCCATCAAGGCCAAGGTCGACCGGTTCAACGAGATCTCGGCGCTGATGGCCGACCCCGACGCCGACTTCGACTCGCTGCTGGCCGAGATGGGTGTGCTGCAGGAAGAGATCGACGCCGCCGACGGCTGGGACCTCGACTCGCAGCTCGAGCAGGCGATGGATGCCCTGCGCACCCCGCCGGCGGACGCGCCGATCGGTCCGCTCTCGGGCGGCGAGAAGCGCCGCGTGGCGCTGGCGAAGCTGCTGTTGCAGAAGCCCGACCTGCTGCTGCTCGATGAGCCCACCAACCACCTCGACGCCGAGAGCGTGCTGTGGCTCGAGCAGCACCTCAAGGACTACAAGGGTGCCGTGATCGCGATCACCCACGACCGGTACTTCCTCGACAACGTGGCCGAATGGATCGCCGAGGTCGACCGCGGCCGCCTGATCGGCTACGAGGGTAACTACTCGACGTACCTGGAGAAGAAGGCCGAGCGCCTCGACATCCAGGGCAAGAAGGACGCCAAGCTCGCCAAGCGCCTCAAGGACGAGCTGGAGTGGGTCCGCTCCAGCGCGAAGGGCCGTCAGACGAAGTCGAAGGCACGTCTGGCCCGCTACGAAGAGATGGCGGCCGAGGCCGAGCGCACCCGCAAGCTTGATTTCGAAGAGATCCAGATCCCGGCAGGGCCGCGACTGGGCAACGTCGTCATCGAGGCGAAGAACCTGCAGAAGGGCTTCGGCGACCGCAAGCTGATCGACGGTTTGGGCTTCAGCCTGCCCCCGAACGGCATCGTCGGCGTCATCGGTCCCAACGGTGTCGGAAAGACGACCCTGTTCAAGACCATCGTCGGACTGGAGCCGCTCGACGGCGGCGACCTGAAGATCGGTGAGACGGTCAAGATCAGCTACGTCGACCAGTCGCGCGGCAACATCGACCCCAACAAGACGCTGTGGGAGGTCGTCTCGGACGGACTCGACTTCATCACCGTCGGCAAGACTGAGATCCCCTCGCGCGCCTACGTGTCGAAGTTCGGCTTCAAGGGACCGGACCAGCAGAAGAAGGCCGGCGTGCTCTCGGGTGGAGAGCGCAACCGACTGAACCTCGCGCTGACCCTCAAGGAGGGTGGCAACCTGCTGCTGCTCGACGAGCCGACCAACGACCTCGACGTCGAGACCCTCAGCTCGCTGGAGAACGCGTTGCTGGAGTTCCCCGGTTGCGCCGTGGTGATCACCCACGACCGGTGGTTCCTCGACCGCATTGCCACGCACATCCTCGCCTACGAGGGCACCGACGAGAACCCTGCTCAGTGGCACTGGTTCGAGGGCAACTTCGAGGCCTACGAGGCGAACAAGATCGAGCGCATGGGCCCCGAGGCTGCGCGCCCGCACCGCACGACCCACCGCAAGCTCACGCGCGACTGATCCCTCGCCCCACTCCGGGCATCGCTTCGCGCTCCCCGGAGCCTCGGGGGCGTGGGGCCCGCCGCCGACTGACGTTCTGAGAAAGCGAACCCCATGCGCCTGCACATTCCCATCCACCTGCGGTGGGGAGATCTCGACGCGTTCAACCACGTCAACAACACCTCCATGCTCAAGCTGCTCGAAGAGGCGCGCGTGCGCGCCTTCTGGCAGCCCGAGCCGGGGGAGCAGGCCCCCGACACGGCCGTACTCTCCACCGGGGTCGATCAGGGTGTGCTCACCCTGATCGCCCGGCAGGAGATCGAGTATCTCGCGCCGGTGCCGTACCAGCGGCGTCCGTTGGATGTCGAGATGTGGTTCGGCAAGCTCGGCGGGTCGAGCCTGCAGGTCTGCTATGACGTGTTCAGTCACGCCGAGAGCGACGAGCGCGTGCTGTACGCCCGGTCGACTGCGGTGATCGTGCTCGTGGATGCCATCACCGGCCGTCCGGTGCGGCTGAGTCCCGAGATGCGCGCCGCGTGGGAGCCGTACGTCGGCGAGCCCATCGCGTACCAGCACCGCTGACACCGCCTGCACGGACATGTGCTGGCGGCGGCGACTCAGTCGCCCTGCGGCACCCGCACCATGATCTCTTGCGCGACCGTCGCCACCAGTACGCCGTCACGGCTGTAGATGCGTCCCTGGGCGAGTCCGCGTCCGCCGCGCGCGTTGGGGGATGACTGCACGTAGAGCAGCCAATCGTCGGCTCGGCCGGGGCGGTGCCACCACATTGCGTGGTCGAGGCTCGCGACCTTCAGCCCCTTCAGATTCCAGCTGACGCCATGACGCCGCAGGATCGACTCCTGGATCGTCAAGTCGCTGAGGTAGGCGAGCGCTGCCCGGTGCACACGTGGGTCATCGGGCAGCGGCGCGCGCATACGCACCCAGACCGCCTGCTGCGCCACGTGCGCCTGCGCCGCCTGCTGGTAGATGGGGCCCTCGACATGCCGGATGTCGACGGGGCGCACTCCGAGCAGTGCGCCGGCGTCGAGGATGGCATCGCTCGACTCGACGTACTCGGGTGCCGGGATGCCGGTGGGCATGGGCTCGGCGTGCTCGATGCCGGGACCGGCGTCCTGGAACGAGGCGATCATCGAGAAGATCGGCAGACCGCCCTGGAACGCCTGCGCCCGCCGTGTCGAGAATGAGCGGCCGTCGTGAATGCGATCGACCGAGAACGTGATGCCCTGGGTGGCGTCGCCGGGGCGCAGGAAGTAGCCGTGCATCGAGTGGACCGCGCGCTCCTCGGGGAGCGTCCGTTCAGTCGCGATGAGTGATTGTGCCAGCACCTGACCGCCATACACGCGACCGGTCGGCATCGGCTGCGAGCTGCCGGTGAAGATGTCTTCCGTGGTGCGGGCACCGGACGAGGTCAGGTCGAGCACCGACAACAGCGCGTCGACGGATCTGCGGGCGGGCTCGTCGGCGGTCATCCGACTAGTTTAGAAGGAGTGACCAGACCTCTCGTTCTCTCCGATGCCGACACGGCACGTGATGTGCTGACCTTCGCCGGGCGCGCCGCCACGGCATCCGCGGAAGGAGTGCGCCTTCAGGCCGCCGACGGCATCCTCGTGGTGACGGCCGCCGCGCTGGCACCGCAGGGATTCCTCGATCAGACGCCGACGGTTCTGGCGATGCGCATTGTGCGCGCCGACCCCGAGCTGCGCTGCGACATCGTCGTCGACGAACTCTCACCGGGAGCGTCGCCCGCCGAGCTCGCATTGCCCGAGACCGGCAGGGCGCCGGCTTGGGCGGGCGTCTCACCCCCGCGCGACGGCTGGGAGCTGATCGGAGAGCTGTCCGACCGCATCATCGGCGACCGTGCGCAGTGGGGCATTTCGGCCGTCGCTCGCGGCACCACACCGGGCGCCGGGGAGGACGCCGTGCGCGCGCTGCGTTCGCGGGTATGGGGAGAGCCCGATGAGGACCTCCTGGGCCTGCCGCGTGGGGTGGCCTTCGCCGCCCACGCGTTCGGGTTCATCGCCTCCGACCGCACGGGCACGGCAGTCACACCGGTCGGTGAGCAGGTGCGCATCACGCGCTCGGGCCGCTGGACACGCCTCGCCTTCGCGCGCGGGCACATTCTCAGCCGCGGGCCGGCCGTGACGGGCCTGACCGCTGTCCGGGGGACCGGTACTGCGGTGGGCGCCTAACGCGAGGCCGCACGCCCCGCCTGCCGACCCGAGAACAAGCATCCGCCCAGGAACGTTCCTTCCAGCGCGCGATAGCCGTGCACGCCTCCGCCACCGAAACCGGCGGCCTCGCCCGCCGCGTACAGGCCGGGGACCGGCACGCCATCGGCGCCGAGGGCGCGTCCCTCCAGGTCGGTCTCGATCCCGCCGAGCGATTTACGGGTCAGCACATGCAGGCGCACGGCGACCATCGGCCCGGCCGCGGGATCTTGCAGACGGTGCGGTGCCGCGGTGCGGATCAGCCGGTCGCCGCGATATCCGCGCATGGAGCGCAGCATGGCGATCTGCGCGTCTTTGGTGAAGTCGTTGTCGATCTCGCGGTCACGTGCCGTGACCTCGTCGCGCGCACGATCCACATCGAGGACGTCGCCACCGGGCGCTGATCGCATGCGAGCGAGCAACGCCTCGAGGTCGTCCTCGACGATGAAATCGGCGCCCTCGTCGAGGAACGCCCGCACCGGGCCGGTGGGCCCCTTCGCCAGCCGGGACTTCACCAGCAGCTTCAGATCCCGGCCGGTGAGGTCGGGGTTCTGTTCACTGCCCGAGAGCGCGAACTCCTTCTCGATCACCTTCAACGACGTGACGAACCAGGAGTGGTCGTGCCCGGTCGTGCGCAGGTGCGCGAGCGTGCCCAGCGTGTCGAAGCCCGGGTACAGCGGGACGGGCAGTCTGCGGCCGGTGGCATCGAGCCACAGCGAGGACGGACCGGGCAGGATGCGGATGCCATGGTCCGGCCACACCGGATCCCAGTTCTCGATCCCCTCGACGTAGTGCCACATCCGGTCACCATTGATCAGCCGTGCGCCCGCCGCGGACGATACCGCGTGCATCGAGCCGTCGACGTACGCCGGCACCCCGGTGAGCATGTGGGCGGGCGGCGTGCCCAGACGCGCGGGCCACGCGGCGCGCACCAGATCGTGATCGCCGCCGATACCACCGGATGCCACGATGGTGGCATCCGCTCGGATCACGAACTCACCCACCGGCTCGCGCGACGATGCGACCCCGCGCGGGGTGTCGCTCGGCGCGAGCACTGCCCCGCGTGCGCCGACGATCGCGCCGTCGTCGACGAGCAACTCGGTGACGCGGTGGCGGGGGAGAACCGTCACCCTTCCAGCAGCCTCGCCCGCTTCGACAGCCGCCGCGAAGGGCGCGACGATGCCGGGGCCGGTTCCCCACGTGATGTGGAACCGCGGCACGGAGTTGCCGGGACCGATCGCTCCGCTCCCGCCGCGTTCGGCCCAGCCGACCACGGGGAAGAACCCCACTCCGCGCTCGCGCAACCAGCTGCGTTTCTCGCCCGCGGCGAACTGCAGATAGGCCTCTGCCCAGCGCCGCGGCCATGCGTCCTCGGGGCGGTCGAACCCGGCGTTGCCGAACCAGTCCTGCCGTGCCAGATCCAGGGAATCCTTGATGCCCATGCGACGCTGCTCGGGTGAGTCGACCAGGAACAGCCCACCGAACGACCACCAGGCCTGCCCACCCAGGTCGCCGCGCGCCTCCTGATCGATGATCGTCACGCGTCTGCCCGCGGCGATCGCCTCGCTGGCCGCGGTGAGGCCTGCCAGCCCCCATCCGATCACGAGTACATCGGTGGCTGGGGAACTGGCTGCAGTCATCTTCAGGTCTCCGTCGACTCCGTGGGGATGCGGTGCTCAAGCGTGGTCCGGCCCGCCGGGCCGCGTCCGATGCCGGACGGCTCGAACGTGTTCACCATGGCATACGCCGCCCGCTCCAGGTAGTCCCACAGCGTCGCTTCGTGTAGAGGCGACAACTTCACCTCGTCCAGAGCCGTGCGCATATGTGCGAGCCATCGATCACGGGCATTCGGGTCGACGTGGAACGCAGCGTGCCGCATCCGCAACCGAGGATGCCCGCGTCGCTCGCCGTACGTCGTCGGCCCACCCCAGTACTGCTCCAGGAACATCGTGAGTCGTTCGGCGGCGGGGCCGAGGTCCTCTTCGGGGTACATCGGTTTGACTACCGGATCGAGAGCGATCTCGCGGTAGAACACATCGACGATGCGTCGGAACGTGTCGTGGCCGCCGACTTCGTCGTAGAACGTCATTGCGTTTCGCCTTCCTGCGGAGTGGACTTCTTGCGACGCCAGATGCCGCGTTCGGCGACCGGCGGTACGCCGGTGATGGCGTTGGGGCGTGTCATCGGCGGGTTCGCTCCCCGCACGCGGCGGGCACTGTCGGGCCCCGTGACGGTGACCGCGGCCATGCTCGGTACAGCGACCTCCTGCGCCAGTAGCGCGGTGCGCAACCGTCGGCGGAGTTCCTGCGAGACGTCGTCGCGGGCGTTGGCCCTGGTTTTCAGCACGACGCGCACCACCAGTGCGTCCCCGTCGATCGACTCCAGCCCCCAGACCTCGGGCGCCTCGATCACGCGGGTGCGCCACTTCGGGTCCTTCGCGAGCTCTTCGGCGGTGTGCAGCAGTGTCTGCTCGACCTGATCGAGATCGGCATCGGCGGAGACACCCAGGTCGACGATCGCGCGTGCCCAGCCCTGCGACATGTTGCCGATGCGGGTGACCTCGCCGTTGCGCACGTACCAGAGCGTGCCATTGACGTCGCGCACCTGGGTGATGCGCACGCTGACGTACTCGACGACGCCCGAGGCCAGGCCGAGATCGACGACGTCGCCGATGCCGATCTGATCCTCGGCGACGATGAACATGCCGTTGAGGACATCCTTGACGATGTTCTGGGCGCCGAAGCCGAGACCGGCACCGATAGCGGCCGTGATCAGCGTCAGCGAACCGAGGATGTCCTGATCGATGGCCCTGACGATCAGGATCAGGGCGACGATCACCAGAATCACGTTGACCATGTTCTGCAGGATCGTGCCGAGGGTGCGGGTGCGCTGCACCAGACGCATATCTGCCAGCGGTGAGCGTTCCAGCGCCACGGTGTCGGCGACGTCGGCTTTTGACTTGGCGTTGCTGACGATCCGATGAACGATGCGTCTGATCACCAGGCGCAGCACGAACGACAACGCGACGCAGATGGCGATGATGATCGCGATCTGCGCGAGCTTTCCGCCGATCGTGCTCAGCGCGGCAACGGACGACTCCCACAGATCGTTCCAGAAGCCCAGGTCGACGGGCGCCTCGGGGTCCGTCGTGAAGGGGAAGGGCAGCATGTCCCTGAGTCTAGTGAGGGGCTCTTTCCGCGCGCTGGACGCGGAAAGAGCCCCTCAGAGTCGATGTCAGCTGTCGGCGTCGCGCTTCTGCGCGGCGAGAGCACGCTCGACGTCGGCGAGGTTCTCGTGCACCAGTCGACGCAGCGCGGGCGCGGCGTCCTGGTTGTCGGACAACCAAGCGCGCGTGGCGTCACGCAGCTCGACACTGGCGAGCGAGCGCGGGTACAGACCCACGACCAGGTAATCGGCGATCTGGTAGGTGCGGCCCTCCCAGATCGGCAGCAGCATGTCGAAGTACGGCTGGATGAAATCGCCGAGCACGTCGACACCCGAGGGGTGCACGAAGCCGAATGCCGTGGAGCGCACGATCGTGTTGGGCTGGTCGGCGTTGTCGATCAGCGACGCCCAGGCGGCCTTCTTGTCTGCCGTCGTCGGCAGGGTCGCGCGAGCCTGTGCGGCGAGTTCGGCGCCCTTGGACGTGTTGTCGGCGGCGAGGGCCGCATCGATCGTCGTGGCGTCGGTGGCGCCCGCCGCGGCCAGACCGATGAGCAGCTGCCATGAGAGGTCTGCGTCGACGTCGAGCCCCGGCAGGGTGTCCTCACCCGAGCGCAGGCGTCCGATGATGCCAGCGTGCTCGGCAGTGGTGGCGGAGTTCGCGAAGGCCATCACCAGCTGCAGCTGGCTGTCGCTGCCGGACTCTGCCTGCTGAGCAAGCGCCCACAGTCCGTCGGCCACCTTCTCACGGGCCGCCGAACGCGTGGCCGGGTCGACGTACGATCCAGCGGCGAGCTGCAACTGGGCGAGCGTGGTGCGCACCGTGGTCGACTCGCTCTCGCGGCCGATGTTGCCCAGCACGAGGTCGATGTAGTCGCGTGCCGCGGTCTCGGCGTCGCGGGTCTGATCCCAGGCGGCGCCCCACACGAGCGAGCGCGCGAGCGGGTCGCTGATGTCGGCGAGGTGCTCGATCGCCGTGGCCAGCGACTGCTCGTCGAGGCGGATCTTCGCGTAGGCGAGGTCCTTGTCGTTCAGCAGCACCATCGCCGGGCGCTTGAGTCCCTGCAGCTCGGGGATCTCGGTGCGGTCACCGTCGATGTCGACCTCGACGTAGTGGCTGCGCACGAGCGCGCCGCCGTCGAGGTCGTAGAAGCCGATGCCGAGGCGGTGCGGTCGGATCGTCGGGTAGTCGGCCGGTGCCGTCTGGGTGACGGCGAAGCGCGTGATCGTGCCCGAGGCGTCCTCGGCGATGACCGGGCTGAGCGTGTTCACACCGGCGGTCTCGAGCCACTTCTCGGCCCAGCCGGTCAGCTCGCGGCCGCTGGTCTGCTCGAGTTCGACGAGCAGGTCGCTGAGCTCGGTGTTGCCCCAGGAGTGCTTCTGGAAGTACTGCGACACACCGGCGAAGAACGCCTCGATGCCCACCCAGGCGGTGAGCTGCTTGAGTACGGAGCCGCCTTTGGCGTAGGTGATGCCGTCGAAGTTGACCTGCACGTCCTGCAGATCATTGATCTCGGCGACGATCGGGTGCGTGGAGGGCAGCTGGTCCTGACGGTAGGCCCAGGTCTTCTCCATGGCGTTGAAGGTGGTCCACGCCTCAGTCCACTCGGTGGCCTCGGCCGTGGCGATGGTCGACGCCCACTCGGCGAACGACTCGTTCAGCCAGAGGTCGTTCCACCACTTCATCGTGACCAGGTCACCGAACCACATGTGTGCCAGTTCGTGCAGGATCGTCACGACGCGACGCTCCTTGACGGCGTCGGTCACCTTGCTGCGGAAGACGTAGGTCTCGGTGAAGGTGACGGCGCCGGCGTTCTCCATCGCACCGGCGTTGAACTCCGGTACGAACAGCTGGTCGTACTTCTCGAACGGGTAGGCGACGCCGAACTTCTCTTCGAAGTAGGCGAAGCCCTGGCGGGTCTTTTCGAAGATGTAGTCGGCGTCGAGGTGCTCCCACAGGCTCTTGCGGCCGTATACGCCGAGCGGGATGACCTTGCCCGACGAGCTGGTCAGCTCGGAGAACGTGGACTCGTAGGGGCCCGCGACCAGCGCGGTGATGTACGACGAGATGCGCGGCGTCGGCTCGAAGCCCCACGTCGCGGTCGCCGGGTCGTCATGCACGATCGGCTCGGGGGTGGGCGAGTTCGACACGACCTTCCACGCCGACGGCGCGGTGACGGTGAACTGGAACGTCGCCTTGAGGTCGGGCTGCTCGAACACGGCGAAGACGCGGCGTGAGTCGGGCACCTCGAACTGCGAGTACAGGTAGACCTCGCCGTCGACCGGGTCGACGAAGCGGTGCAGACCCTCACCGGTGTTGGTGTAGAGGCAGTCGGCGTCGACGATCAGCACGTTCTCGGCCTGCAGGTCGCCGAGGGCGATGCGCGAGTCGGCGAAGGCCTGGCCGGGGTCGATCTGCTCGCCGTTGAGCGTGATCTCGCGCACGTCCTTCGCGATCAGGTCGATGAAGGTGTAGCTTCCGGGGGTCGCGGTGAAGCGCACGACGCTGCGGGAGCCGAACACCTCGGCGCCCTTCGTGAGGTCGAGCGAGACCTCGTAAGACTGCGTGTCGATGACGGAACGGCGCTCCTGCGCCTCGCTACGAGTGAGGTTTTCTCCAGGCACTGCTGTTATCTCCCATGGGTGGAGGGGTGTCGGCGTGCGTCGGCACTGCTGGCGCCGACGGCAACCATGACAGCCTACGCCAGCGGCGTGGTTGCGCCAGTAGGGACGCTCGCGCGTGCCGGTGTTCCGCGCTGTTTCATAGGAGCGAGTGCCATCATGGCGCCCGTGAACTCCCCAGAATTGGATGCCGTTTCCCATGCGTCCCCGGCTGCGGCCGCGGGCGCTCCGCACATCGAGACCCCTGTCGCCTACGACGCGATCCTGCTCGCGGGCTTCGGCGGGCCGGAGGGTCAAGAGGATGTCATTCCCTTCCTGCGCAATGTGACGCGGGGGAGAGGCATTCCCGATGAGCGGTTGGAAGAGGTCGCGCACCACTACCGCGCATTTGGCGGGATCAGCCCGATCAATGCGCAGAACCGATCGCTGAAGGCAGCGTTGGAAGCCGAGCTCGCGGCCCGTGCCATCGACCTTCCGGTGTACTGGGGCAACCGCAACTGGGCACCCTACCTGGAGGACGCTGTCGCCGAGGCTGCAGGCAACGGGCACACCTCACTGATCGCGTTCGCGACGAGTGCCTACAGCTCGTTCTCGAGTTGCCGGCAGTACCGCGAGGACTTCTCGCGTGTGCTCGATGGCACCGAGTACGACGGTGTGGTCACGATCGACAAGATCCGTCCGTTCTTCGATCACCCCGGGTTCGTGCAGGCGTTCGTTGAGGGGGTCGACGATGCCGTCCGCGCGCGTCTGGATGAAGGCATCGCGGCCGACGCGATTCACGTGCTGTTCTCGACGCACAGCATCCCCACCGCGGATGCCCAGCGCTCGGGTCCGCGCGATGTGGACTGGGGTGAGGGCGGCGCTTACGCCGCGCAGCACGAGGCGGTCGCCGCCTGGGTGATGGAGCAGGTGGCTCGGCTCACACCGGCCGCGGCGGATGTGCCGTGGGAGCTCGTCTACCAGTCGCGTTCCGGCCCGCCGACCCAGCCGTGGCTCGAACCGGATGTGTGCGATGTGATCTCCGAGCTCCCGCAGCGCGGTCGCAGTGCGGTCGTGGTCGTGCCGGTCGGGTTCATGAGCGACCACATGGAGGTGCTGTGGGATCTCGACACCGAGGCGAAGGAGGCCGCTGACGAGGCGGGACTGCTGTTCGCCCGTACGCCGACGCCCGGCGTCTCGCCGGCGTTCGTCGCGGGCATCGTCGACCTGGTGCAGGAGCGCCTGGAAGGCCGGCCGGCCGGCGAGCGCGCCCATGTCACGGGTCTTGGACCCTGGTACGACGTGTGTCGCCCTGGATGCTGTGAGAACATTCGGGCGGGCTTCAAGCCGGCTGCCGCCGGGCTCGCCCCGTAGGCGGTGGGAGAGTCCGGCGTACGTAGGATGGACGGTATGCGCATCCATATCGCCACCGACCACGCCGGACTCGACTTCTCGACCCGCCTGCAGCAGCACCTGAGCGCCGCTGGGCACGATGTGATCGACCACGGCCCGGTGGAGTACGACGCGCTCGATGACTATCCCTCATTCTGCATTCGTGCGGCGCAGGCCGTCATCGCCGATCAGTCGGCGGGTGTCGAGGCGCTCGGCGTGGTGTTCGGCGGATCCGGCAACGGTGAGCAGATCGCGGCGAACAAGGTGCAGGGTATCCGCGCCGCCCTGGTGTGGAACGAATCCACGGCGCAGCTGGCACGTGAGCACAATGACGCCAATGTCATCTCGATCGGCGCGCGCCAGCACACGTTCGACGAGGTGACGTCGTTCATCGATCTGTTCATCGCGACCCCGTTCACGGGTGATGAGCGCCATGTGCGACGCATCGGCCAGATCGCCGACTTCGAGAAGGACGGGTCGCTGCTGCCCGATCCTCGTCGAGGAGAGGCCGGCGCCGCCGACGGGCCGCGCGCCTGACATGCCTGAGGGGCATTCCGTCCATCGCATCGCTCGGCAGTTCAGCCGCAACTTCGTGAACCTGCCGGTGGGTGCGTCCAGCCCCCAGGGGCGATTCGCCGAGGGAGCGAGTGTGCTCGACGGTCGCGAGATGCTGCAGGCGATGGCCGTCGGCAAGCAGATGTTTCTCGAGTTCGAGGATGCCGTGTGGTTGCGGGTGCACCTGGGACTGTACGGAGCGTGGGACTTCGCCGGCGAGATCGTTGCGGATGCCACCATTGCATCGGCGAACGGCCGCATGGGTCAGACCAACCAGCGTGGCACCGAACTCGACGCGGAGCCGGCTGAGGACGCGATCTTCGACGACGCCGGTGAGAACTCGTTGCGATCCATCGGGGCTCCGCGCAAGGCCCGTGTGCATGTTCGCATGTCGGAGCAGACGCGTGGGCTCGCCGACGACGGCGACGAGTGGCCGCCGCCCGTGGTGGGACAAGTGCGGTTGCGCTTGCTGACGAAGAGCACCTGTGCCGACCTGCGCGGGCCGACGGCGTGCGTACTGCAGACCCCGGATGAGATGCTGGCGACGGTGGCCAAGCTCGGTCCCGACCCGCTGGTCGGTGACCCGGCCGAGGGAGAAGAGCGTTTCGTGCGCGTGGTGCGACGCAAGCCCACACCGATCGCCCTCCTGCTGATGGATCAGGCGGTGGTGAGCGGGATCGGCAACGTGTACCGCGCCGAGATGCTCTTCCGCGCGCGCCTGAACCCGCACACACCCGGGCGGGACGTGCCCGAGGAGGTCGTGCGTGAACTGTGGTGCGATTGGGTGAGGCTGCTGGCAATCGGCGTCGAGACCGGCCAGATGATGACCATGGATGGCCTGACGGGCGATGACTACCGCGCCGCGATGGCGAGTCGTGACGACCGTCACTGGGTTTATCATCGGGCGGGCCTGCCCTGCCGGGTCTGCGGTACCGAGATCGCGCTGGAAGAGATCGGAGCGCGCAAGCTCTACTGGTGCCCGTCCTGTCAGCGGTGACGGGAACCTGATCGTCGTCTGTGAGTAGGCCTGGGCGTCGGCTGTGAATAGGATGGCGTCATCCACTCGCAACGACGCGTCAGGAGAATACATGGACCTGTCAGAAATCGAGGGTTTCCTCGGATGGCTCAGCGGTGTCATCTGGGGACCCTGGGTGCTCATCCCGCTGCTGCTCGGCACCGGGCTCTACCTCACCATCCGCCTGGGTGGCATTCAATTCCTGCGACTCGGCGCAGCACTGCGGCTGGGGCTCTTCACACGCCGCGACCCCGGAGCCGACGGCGACATCTCGCAGTTCCAGGCTCTGACGACCGCGCTGGCAGCGACGGTCGGCACCGGCAACATTGTCGGCGTGGCGACCGCGATCGGCATCGGTGGCCCCGGTGCGCTGTTCTGGATGTGGATCACTGGGCTCGTCGGTATGGCGTCGAAGTACTCCGAGTCGTTCTTGGGCGTGCGGTTCCGCACCACCGACTCGGCCGGCGAGAAGAACGGTGGTCCGCAGTACTACCTTGAGCGGGGCATCCCGAACGGCTTCGGAAAGTTCCTCGCGATCTTCTTCGCCGTCGCCGCCGTGATCGCAAGTTTCGGTATCGGCAACATGACGCAGGGCAACTCGATCTCGGCGAACCTCGAGAACAGCTTCAGCGTTCCCACCTGGGTGACCGGTCTGGCGTTGACGATCTTCGCGCTGCTGGTGCTGGTCGGCGGCATCAAGTCGATCGGCCGCGTGACCGCCGGACTCGTGCCCGTGATGATCATCTTCTATGTACTCGGCGCCCTGTACATCCTGATCGCCAACATCGGCGGTGTGCCCGCGGCGTTCGCGCAGATCTTCACCGATGCCTTCACCGGCACCAGTGCGGTCGGCGGCTTCGCCGGTTCGGCGATCATCATCGCGGTGCAGTTCGGTGTCGCGCGCGGTATCTTCTCGAACGAGTCGGGCATGGGATCGGCGGCCATCGCGGCTGCTGCGGCGAAGACCAGCCACCCGGTGCGTCAGGGCCTCGTGTCGATGACGCAGACCTTCATCGACACGATCATCGTCGTCACCTTCACCGGCCTGGTCATCATCACCACCGGCGTGTGGAACATGACCGATCCTGAGACAGGTGAGCAGATGAGCCCCGCTCTGATGACGGGTGAGGCGTTCTCGAACGGTCTGCCGGGCGAGTGGGGGCACTACGTCGTGACGGTCGGTCTCGTGCTGTTCGCGAGCTCGACGATCCTCGGATGGTCGTACTACGGCGAGCGCAGCATCGAGCGTCTGCTCGGGCGTCGCGCGGTGATCCCGTTCCGCATCATCTTCTCGCTCGTTGTGTTCATCGGCTGCACCGTGCAGCTCGGCGTCGTGTGGGCGTTCTCGGACGTGATGAACGGCCTGATGGCGCTGCCGAACCTCATCGGCTTGCTGGTGCTGTCTGGGCTGGTGGCACGCGAGACGAAGAAGTATCTCGACAACGACCCGAAGCTGACGGCCACGCCCGAGGAGGTCGCGGCTTTCATGCAGGGCGATCCTTCGTACGAGAACTGGAAGACGCAGGCGATCCGGGTCGTCGGCGGCAAGTAGTCGGATCCCGATCGGTCGGGTCGGTCATAGGCTGGGACGGTGCGCCAGAATCCCAGTTTCGCTATGACCGACCCGACCGAGATCCGTCGGGTGATCCAGCGCCACCCGTGGGCGACGATCGTCAGTGACGGCGATGACGGGCTCGTCGCCTCGCATTACGCGATCCTTCTCGATGAGGACCGCGACGACCTGACGATCGTCGGTCATGTCGGGCGCCCGGACGACCTGATTCATGGGCTGGGTTCCCGCGAGCTGCTGGTGACGTTCCAGGGCCCGCACGGCTACATCTCGCCGGGCTGGTACGGCGATGTTGCGGGCGTGCCTACGTGGAACTTCGTCTCGGTGCATCTGAGTGGGGTCCCCGAGATCCTCTCGGACGAAGAGAACTTGCGGGTGCTGGAGCGCATGACCGCCCTGTTCGAGAGCCGCCTGGCCGATCCGCGCGGTATGTGGACGCCGCCCAACGATGAAGCGTACGTGCAGCGGCTGGCTGCGGGGACGGTGGGCTTCCGGCTCACACCCACGAAGGTTGTCGCCAAGCGAAAGCTCAGTCAGAACCGTCTGCCTGAGACGGTCGAGCGGGTGCTGGAGCAATTGGAGGGCGACGGGCCCTACGCAGACGCCGCGTTGGCAGCTGAGATGCGTCGGGCGCACATCGCGCGCGTGGAGCACCGTTCGTGACGGCGCGTGGCGACCGGATCGACGTCGTGCGTGCTGTGCGGCTGACCGGCCCCGCGGCGCTCGCGTTCGGCGACGAGCCCGTCGACCTGATGATCGAGCGCGGGCGCATCGCCGATATCGCCCCGACCGGTGACCTGGCGGCCCATGGCGTCGTGCTGGACGGCCACGGGAGCCGGGTGCTGCCCGGCTTGTGGGACCACCATGTGCACACGGTGCAGTGGGCGCTCGATGCGGAACGGGTGCAGCTCGGCGAGGTGCGAAGCGCTGCGGAGGCCGCCCGTCTGATGGGCGCGGCCGCGCCGCTGTCGGATGGTCGGGTCGTCGGAGCCGGCATGCGTGATGCGCTGTGGCTCGATGCGCCCTCGTTGGCGGTGATCGACGCGGCATGCGGCGACCGGCCGACGTATCTCATCAACATGGACGTGCACAGCGTCTGGCTCAACTCCGCCGCATTCCGCCGGGAGGGCTTCGCCCCGACACCCGACGGAATGCTGCGTGAAGAGGACGCGTTCGAGATCTCGCGCCGATTGAACACGGCAGATGACGCGATGGCGGATGCCGCCGTGCGCCGCGCCGGAGAGCGCGCCGCGAGCCGCGGAGTCACCGGCATCGTCGACTTCGACATGGCGTGGAACGCCGACGCGTGGCAGCGGCGGGCGGATGCCGGATTCGATGCACACCGGGTGGAGTTCGCCTTCTACGCGGCCAACCTGCAGCGCGCGATCGACGCCGGGCTGCGCACGGGGAACATCCTCGGCGGTACCGATGATCTGGTGCACGTCGGGCCGCTCAAGCTCATCACGGACGGGTCGCTCGGCACCCGCACCGCGGCCTGCTCACATGCGTACGGTGACGACCCGCAGAACTTCGGGGAGTTCACGATCGACCCCGAGCAACTGCGCGACTATCTGACGACGGCGACCGGCGCCGGTATCGAGGTGGCCGTGCACGCCATCGGCGACCGTGCGGTGGCATCCGCCCTCGACGCGTTCACCTACACGCAGGCGCGCGGCACGATCGAGCATGCGCAGCTCGTGCGTCACGCCGATCTGGCGCGCTTCGCGCGACTGGGCGTCGTGGCGAGCGTGCAGCCCACGCACGCGGTCGATGACCGCGACCTCGTCGGCTCGCTGTGGCAGCACCAGAGCGCGATCAGCCATCCGGTCGCCTCGCTGATGAGTGCGGATGTCGCGGTGCGATTCGGGTCGGATGCCCCCGTGGCACCGCTGGACCCGTGGGTCACGATCGCCGCCGCCGTGCACCGCACGGGGGACGAGCGCGCTCCGTGGCATCCCGAGGAGCAGGTACCGATCGGGACGGCGTTGCGCGCCAGTAGTCGCCATGGCATGACGGACCTCGAGATCGGCGGCACCGCGGATCTCGTCATCTGCTCCGAGGACCCGCTCACGGCCGACCGGGAGAGCCTGCGTCGGATGCCCGTCGCAGCCACGCTGCTGGGCGGACGCCTGACGCACCTGGGCTGAGGGGCGGCCCCAGAGACGCGGACGCCCGCCTCGTGGAACCACGAGGCGGGCGTCGGCGTCTGTGCGTGTCAGGCGGCGATGTGCGAGATGAGGAACCAGCGGTCCTTCTCCAGACCGCGCTGGATCTCGATCGCGACGTCCTGGCTGGTCAGATCGACCTCGTCGAGGCCCTCGACAGCGGCCTTGATCTCGATCAGGGCGGCATCGATGTCGGCGATCACCGCGCGGACGAGCTCGTCCGAGCCAGCGAATCCGGCCGAGACCTGCGTCGGCGCTGCCTTGGCGGCGACCGTCGCGACGCGGGCGTCGATGGGCAGGCCGAGGGCGACGATGCGCTCCGCGGCCGTGTCGGCGAAGTCCATCGCGTGCGCGACGAGCGTGTCGAGGAACTCGTGCACGCCGACGAAGTTCGCACCGCGCACGTGCCAGTGCGCCTGCTTGCCGTTGACCACGAGAGCCTGCATGCTGTGCACGATCGGCGACAGGAACTGGGCTGCTGCCGCTGCGACGGTGGGGTCGACGGCGGTGGCGGGGATGGTCTTCGAATCGGTCATCGTGTTCCTCCTGCGTGGGTTTCCGGTGTCCACTGAAGACAACGCTACTCACCCTGGACCATTCCGCAAGCAAGCCTAGGCAAGGCTTACACGCCTGTTCAGCCGCGGAATTCCGCGGTTCTGAGGGTAGTCTCACCTACATGACCATCTCAGCCGCAGCCTCCGTCATCGCTCTCGCCGACCGCACACCCGCTCTCGCCGACGATGCCTTCGTCGCCGACGGTGCGCGTATCGTCGGCGCGGTCACCCTGGGGCCGCGCGCCAGCGTCTGGTACAACGCCGTCCTGCGCGCCGACTCGGCACCGATCACGGTCGGCGCCGACAGCAACGTACAAGACAACGTCTCTGTGCACGTCGACTCCGGGCATCCGGCCGTCATCGGCGACAACGTCTCCATCGGCCACAACGCCGTCGTGCACGGTTGCACGATCGGCGACGGATCACTGATCGGTATGGGAGCCGTCGTACTCAGCGGCGCCGTGATCGGCAAAGGGTGCCTGATCGCCGGGGGAGCGGTCGTGCTCGGCGGCACGGAAGTGCCAGACGGTTCTCTGGTCGCCGGCGTGCCCGCAAAGGTGCGTCGTGCCCTGACTGACGACGAGCGCGCCGGGCTGATCCGCAACGCCGAGATCTATCTCACGCACACCACGACTCACGCCACCGCCGTCGCACCGCACTGACCGTCGGCACCGCTAGGCTGGAAGATCTCGGGGCGGTGGCCAAGCTGGTGAAGGCAGTGGGCTCATAACCCAACGACCGCGGGTTCAAGTCCCGCCCGCCCCACATAACTCGTCTCACCCGGGTGCCTTCTGCCCGCGCAGAGACCTTCCGCACAGAAGAACGGAGCCCCGCGGCATGGTGTCCGCGGGGCTCCGTTCCTCTGAGGTCGGGGTTACTTGCTGTCTTCGTCGACCCAGTCCATCGACTTCGTGACGGCCTTGCGCCAGTTGCGCAGTTGCCGGTCGCGTTCGTCGGTGTCCATGGCGGGTTCCCATCGACGGTCTTCCTGCCAGTTGGCGGAGAGGTCGTCGAGGCCCTTCCAGAAGCCGACCGCGAGGCCAGCCGCGTAGGCTGCGCCGAGTGCGGTGGTCTCAGCGACGACCGGGCGAACCACCGGAACGCCGAGCACGTCTGCCTGGAACTGCATCAGGGCGTTGTTGGCGACCATTCCGCCGTCGACCTTCAGCTCGGTGAGGTCAACGCCGGCGTCGGCGTTGACCGCGTCGAGGACGTCCCGGGTCTGGAAGGCGACCGCTTCGAGCGCCGCACGGGCGATGTGATTCTTGTTGACGTAGCGCGTCAGTCCGACGATGGCGCCGCGCGCATCGGGGCGCCAGTAGGGGGCGAACAGGCCCGAGAACGCCGGAACGATGTACACGCCACCGTTGTCGGGAACGCTGGCGGCCAGCTCTTCCACCTGAGGTGCTTCGTCGATGATGCCGAGCTGGTCGCGGAGCCACTGGATCAGAGACCCGGTGACAGCGATCGACCCTTCGAGCGCGTAGTGCGCCGGGGCGTCGCCGAGCTTGTAGCCGACCGTGGTGAGGAGTCCGTTCTTGGAGTGAACGATCTCTTCTCCGGTGTTGAAGATCAGGAAGCAGCCGGTGCCGTAGGTGTTCTTGGACTCACCGGCCTGGAAGGCGGCCTGTCCGAAGGTGGCTGCCTGCTGATCGCCGAGGATGCCCGAGATCGGCGTCTCACGCAGCAGGGACGAGTCTTCGGCGTAGCCATAGACCTCGGACGACGACTTGATCTCGGGCAGCATCGAGCGCGGAACCCCGAACACCTCGAGGATGTCGTCGCGCCACTGCAGCGTCTCGAGGTCCATGAAGAGCGTGCGCGAGGCGTTGGTCACATCGGTCGCGTGAACGCCGCCGTCGACGCCACCGGTGAGGTTCCACAGCACCCAGCAGTCCGTGGTGCCGAAGAGAAGGTCTCCGGCCTCGGCAGCCTCGCGGGCTCCTTCGACGTTCTCGAGGATCCAGGCGATCTTCGTGCCCGAGAAGTACGTCGCCAACGGAAGTCCGACTACGTCCTTGAACCGGTCGGTTCCACCGTCAGCGGCAAGGCGGTCGACGATGTCCTGGGTGCGGGTGTCCTGCCAGACAATGGCGTTGTAGACCGGTACGCCGGTCTTCTTGTTCCACACCACTGCGGTCTCACGCTGGTTGGTGATGCCGACCGTGGCGATGTCGTGACGCGTGAGATCAGCCCGTGCGAGGGCGACCCCGATCACCTCCTGGACGTTGTGCCAGATCTCTGCCGCGTCGTGCTCGACCCAGCCCGCCTGGGGCATGATCTGCTCGTGTTCCTTCTGGCCGACCGAGATGATCGAGCCGGCGCGATCGAAGATGATCGCACGACTGGACGTTGTGCCCTGGTCGATTGCGATGACGTACTTGGACATGGAGTTCCTTTCGATGTGGCGGAGCTTCTCTGCGTCGCCGTGTGGAGAGTTGAATCGGACTCGGCACGTGTCGGCCGAGCAACTGTCTCTGCCCCACGCGGGGGCGTGAGGTTGGCTGGAGCACGGGTGTCGTCCTCCAGTCAACCTGAGGATTACAGGGAGAGTAGCGCGGGAGCGGCGAACGCGGCGATCGCACCACCGACGAGCGGCCCGACCACGGGGACCCATGCGTAGCCCCAGTCGCTTCCGCCCTTGCCCTTGATCGGCAGGATTGCGTGGGCGATGCGCGGACCGAGGTCGCGAGCGGGGTTGATGGCGTATCCGGTCGGTCCACCGAGGGAAGCGCCGATACCGACGACGAGAAGCGCCACGGGCAGAGCGGTCAGCGGGCCGAGGCCGCCGGGCACGCCGACGTTGACGTCGCCGTAGTCCGCGAACGCGAGGATGACGAATACCAGTACGAAGGTCGCGATCACCTCGGTGACCAAGTTGGCGCCGTAAGAGCGGATCGCCGGTCCAGTCGAGAAGACTCCGAGCTTGTTCGCCGCCTCCGGTTCCTCGTCGAAGTGCTGCTTGTAAGCCGCCCAGCACAGGATCGCGCCGATGATCGCGCCGACCATCTCAGCGGCGAAGGCGACGAAGAACATCGTCGTGTCGATCGTGCCGGCGATGAGCAGACCGATCCCGACGGCGGGGTTGAGGATTGCGCCGGAGTACGCCGAGACGAGAACACCCGCGAACACGGCGAGGCCCCAGCCCCAGTTCACCATCAAGAAGCCGCCGGCGTTGCCCTTCGTCTTGGCGAGGGCGACGTTTGCCACAACACCACAACCGAGCAGCACGAGCATGCCCGTGCCCACCATTTCGGATAGGAAGTACAGTCCGAGATTGACGTCCATAGCTGTCGTCATTGACCTTTCGAGTTTGACCTCCGCGATGCCGTCAGGGCACGTCGAAGAGGCAGAAGAATGAGTAGTGAAGGAGCCCGCACGACGAGGCTCCGGTGTGAGCAACCGCTCACGCGGAGATGACCGCACCTCCCTTCGCTGGGGCGGCGCGATGCGCTTCGCCGCGGAGGGTGACCGTGCGGTCGCGGAACTGCTGTACGGCGGAGCGTGTCGTCGTTGAATGCTCGTTCATTCCGGACCTTTCGAGACTGTTCTCGAAACCATGCCGCGCCGCTGCACAGAACCGCAATTCGGATGCACGAACGTGCACGACACGCACGGAAGCGATGGTGCGGCGCGCGTTCGTCGCTGAACGCGCCGTCATTTCGGCGCGGAACGGGCACATTCGTGCACCAGCCATCGCCACGCTCGCGGGCTTCGTCCGCGGTCCGCGGAGGGAGACCGCGGACTGTGTGGGAGGCACTGCTTTGCGAGGCGCGATCCTGACGTCACACTGATGAGATGAGTCGTGAGCAGAAGGCGGGACGAGCGACCGGATCAGCCCATGCAGGTCGCCGTGACGCGGCCGGTCTCATCCTGAGACGCGTCGCGCGCGGCTTCTTCCGCACGGCCGCGCCGGATGCCGCAGCCGGGCAGACTTTCTACGCGCTGCTCAGCATCGTGCCGACGCTCATCGCGGTGTTCTCACTGATCAGCCTGGCGGGCGACAAGGATGACGGTATGCGCGCGGCGCTGGATGCCGCACGCGAGATGTTGCCCCCGGATGTGTACGCCGGTATCGATGGCCCGCTGCAGGAGGCGGCGACCGCCGCGGGGTCGGGGTGGGTGCTCGTCTCGGCACTGGTGATCGCGTTGTGGTCGGTGGCACGCTACGTCACAGCGCTCGGACGGGCGATCAATCGCATCTACGGTGTGCCGGAAGGGCGGATGCCCTGGAAGGCCAAGCCCGTGCACCTGCTGGTGACGGCGGCGGTATTCGCGCTGGTGTCGGCCGCGGCCGGTGTCGCGGCGCTCAGCTGGCCCCTCGTGCAAACGCTCGGCCGCACCTTCGGTGTCGGTGACCTGGCCCTCCAGACCTGGCGTCTCGCGCGGTGGCCCGTTCTCGTCCTGCTGGTGGTACTGATCATCGCGATTCTGTACTATTTCGCGCCCAACATCGCCCACGCGCACTTCCGGCTGGTGAGCGTGGGCGCGATCATCGCGGTGGCCGTGTTCGCTGTAGCATCCGCCGGTCTCGGGTTCTACGTCAGCAACTTCGCCGACTACGACCGCATCTACGGGTCGTTCGCCGGTGTGATCGTCTTTCTGCTGTGGCTCTGGATCGGAAACATGGCGCTCCTGCTCGGAGCGCTGTTCGACGCCGAACTGGAGCGCGTACGCGAACTGCGCGCGGGGATTCCCGCGGAGCGCGACCTGCAGGTCGCGCTCCGCGATACCGAGCGGATCGAACGAGCCGCCGCCCGCGACGTCGAGGAGGAACAGGCCGCCCGCCGTCTGCGACGCTCGCGCCGCTGACGGCCGCGCGGCGTCAGCGCACCGCGCTACCGTCGGCGATGTCGATCAGCCGTTGCAGCACGGGTCCCGAACGCAGCCCGTTGTGCTCGTGCTCGTTGGTCACCCACGGGTGCACACCGGGCAGCAGTCGGGCGGTCTCCATCGAGAACTCGTACGGCACGTAGACGTCATTCAGATACACGGCGGCAGCCCCGGTCACGCCCGACGCCGCGATCGCCTCCGCGTCGTAGATCTTCGGCCACTCGTGTTCAGCCAGGCGCATGGCGACACCGCGCCAGGGCCGGAACGCCGGAACCGTCTCGGTCCACGAGCTCTGAATGTGCTCGCCGGTGAACAGGGTGGGGTCCTCATCGAAGGCGACGGGCGTCATGCGCTCGGCCGACCACCGCGTCGCCTGCCCCGAGGCGTAGCTGGACTCGTGGAACACGTAGTACAGCGGATTGCGGCCGCCGTAGGGCATCGCCGCGGCGAGGTCGTAGCGGAACGCGTTCGTGCGCGGGTCGAGCTCGAGCAGTGACCACAGCGTCTGCCAGCCATCGTTGGTGCCCAGTGCGGAACCGACCGAGCGCAGCCGCGAGACCGAGACGATCTCGCCGTCGGGCAGCACGAGTTCGCCTGCGGCGGCGAGATCGACCAGCGCGCGCATCCGCTCGCGATGCTCGGGAAAGCGTCGGTAGTACTGCTCGGATGCTGTCTGCATCTTCTCGTAGCAGAGCGCGTACACCTCATCGGGGTGGCGGTCGATGGTGCTGAGCCCGCCGGTGATGAACACGCTCTGCAACGAGGACGCATCGGTGGAGAGATACGCCAGCGTTGTGAAGCCGCCGAACGACTGGCCGAGCAGGCTCCACCGCTCGATGCCCAGAGCCTCGTGCAGCGCCTCGGCGTCGCGCACGATCGAGTCCGCGCGCAGGTGGGTCAGGTATTCGGCCGCGCGCTCATCGCCGAGCGACAGCAGGTCGTCACTGACCGGTGTGGACCGTCCGGTGCCGCGCTGATCGAGCATGACGACCCGAAAGTGCTGCAGCGCCGTGTCCAACCAGGCCGGCGATGACGGTGCGTGAAACGGGCGAGGAGCCTCGTGCCCCGGACCACCCTGCAGGAACACGAGGTGCGGCAGGTTCTCTCCGCCGGGGCGCGAGATCACCGCGGCGAACACCTCAAGAGTGCGCTCGTCGTCGGCATCCGCCCATACCAGCGGAACCGTCAACCGATGCTCGGCGACGGTGAGATCCTGCATCCGGCGGACAGTTGTCTGAGCAGTGCGCATCACATCACGTTCCCTACGTAGGAGTACTTCACGAACACCTCGGCGGCGATACCGGACTCCTCCAGCACCCCCTGGAGTGCGGTCATCATGTAGTGGGAATCCCACCCCATGTACAAGTGGTGCGCGGCATCGAGCGAGTCCCACTGACCCTTCCACGCCATCTCGTCGTAGATCGGCCCGCCGTGTTTCGCGCTGTAGGCGAGCGCCGCGGACGGATCATCGGTCCATGCGCGTCGGAAGACACGGTTGAACAGGGCGCGCACATCCTTGATCTCCCAGTGCTCGCCCCGGTACTCGCAGTAGTCGAACTCGCGCTCCCACCCCATCGGCCACCCGCGCCGCCGCACGGCATCGAGCACCGGGGTGAGTCCGTCGTCGTCGATCTCGGGCAGCGCCGGGCGTGCCCAGATCGTCACGAACTCGTCGATCAGGCGGACGGTGCGCGCCGTGATCGCCGCGGTATTCCAGCTCTTCACCGCGGCCAGCTCCCGGGTGGCGGGCACCGCACTGCGCGCGTAGGCATCGTCGCGTTTGGTGGGGAAGGAGGCCCCGAACACGCGCTCGGTCAGCGCGGACTCCAGCAGCGTCAGGTTTCCCAGCGTCGGTGCGAGCGCGCGATGACTGTTCTGCTCGTCGTCGCTGTAGTCCTTCCATACCCGGGAACCGTCTCCGCTCCAGCCGTCGGCGGGGACCGCCGGCACGATGCTCTCGATGTCGTAGGCGTCGAGGTCATCGACCTGCTCGAGTCGGCCGAGCACGTACGCGGGGTGGGGGAGCTCCCCATAGTTGAGCACGGCGCTCACGCGCTCATCCGACGGCGTGATGCGCGCGACGGCGCGCATCAGCTCATCGCGTCCCGTCTGACGGGCGCGGCACAACCGTGCGATGAGCCGGTCGGTCGGCAGGCCGACGATCGCGCGACGCAGGAACATCGCCTGCGTCCACTCCAGCACCTCGATCAGTTCGTCGCGCGTGATCGCGCCGCGACGGTGGTCGCCGTACGCGCTCATCACGAGGGGGTACGTCGCCCGCCCGAAGGTGTTCAGATGGTGCAGATGACGGCGGATGCCGGCATCCGATTCGCCTTGCGGGTCCAGGAGGATGCCGTAGATCTCGGCGTACTCGCGCCAGACGGTGGCATCCGCACGAAGCCGCGCGGCGTCGAGCCGGGGGAACGAGCCGCGGAACGCGGCGTACACGCCGTGCTCGCCCGAGACGTCGATCTCGCGGCCGAGTGTCATCACCAGTAAGTGACGCCAGAACGCGCCGATGCTCTCACCGGTGGCCTGCTCGATGGGCAGCCAGAACTCCTGCTCGATGCTCAGCTGCTCGGCGTGGGAGAGGCCCATCAGGATGTAGTTGTGGATGAGCTCGTGGTCGCGCAGCGGCTGCCCGGTCGAGTTCAGGCTCTCGAAGATCTGCTGGGCGCTGGCGCTGGCGCCGAGCGTGATCGAGACGTGTTCGAGCTTCTGCAGACCGCGCCAGATCACAGCGGCCTCATCGGCATGCACCTGACTGCGGAAGAAGGCATAGTTATCGTCGAAGCGCGACTCGCGGTCGGCATCATCGCGCCGGTCGAGCACGACCGACTCGTACAACTCGGCCCAGGCGTGGTGCGGGCGCAACTTGGTGCGGGACGCGTCATCGGCGCGGACGAGGACGCGTTCGAGCTCGGCGGCCATCGCCGGATCACTGCCCTGCACCGCGTGGTGCAGCGCGGCGATCAGCAGCATGACCGTGGTGATGCGCTGCTGCCCGTCGATCAGGATCAGGTCGCCGCCCGAGGCGTCGCGGCCCGACAGGATGGAGCCGATGAAGTGCCGGTGCTCGTCATCTTGCGCGGCGACCGCACGGATGTCCGAGAGCAACTTCTCGCATCCGCCGATGTCCCAGCGGTACTGACGCTGATACACCGGGACGACGATGTTGGTCGTGGGAGCGGCGAGCCACTCGATGGTGCCGGTTGCGGTCGCTTCGACATTCGTCGCCGTTGCCATGACTGGGTGATTCCTCCGAGCGGCGGTGTGACGGAACCCGCCGCATCGAGTCTAGCCGTGGCCAGATTTTTCCTGGCCGGGCTCTGGGGAGTGTCCAGGGTGCGCAGGTAGGCTTGCCTAAGTAGGGCCTGTTAAAACGTGCTGGCCCGCTACGAAAGGACATGACTCAGATCATGGGATACATCAAGTCCGCAGCCCTTGAAGACAAGGGGTTCGTGATCCTCGACAGCTACGGCGCCGAGATGGACCCCAAGGAATGGCTCGACATCGAGTACGTCGACTGGAAGTCTTCCGGTGACACCCGCTTCGCCCCGCTCGCCAGCGCCAAGGGCGAGATCGAGTGCAACGGCTTCTGGAACCACAAGCCGCCGCGCACCGACAAGGACGGCGTCTGGATCGACTCGCAGACCGCGATCGCTCCGACCCTCACCGCACGCGCCCAGGAGCCCGGTGCGAACGTCGGCCGCTGCCGCATCATCGAGCTGCAGCCGACCCCGTACGGCGAGTGCCTGTACAACCTGCACCAGGATGACAACAACCGTCTGAACCCGGATGGCACCGGATGGGTCGTCCGCGGCTTCTTCAACCTCACCGACGACAAGGACAGCTACTTCGTCCTGCGTGAGAACCGCACCGACCCGAGCATCGAGTACCGGATCGCCCTGCCCGCCGGCGCCCAGCTGATCGTCGACACGCAGCGCCTGTGGCACGCCGCGACACACAACGGTACCGAGCCGCGCTACTGCCTGATCACCTCGTGGGAGTCGGGCCCCGAGCTCGACGCCTACATCGAGAAGTACAACGGCACCGACCAGCACACCCAGGTCGAGGTCGCGCAGGACGTGCTCGAGGCGGGCTACGCCGAGCAGGCTCGCAAGGATGCTGCGCGCGCGGCCTATTACGCCGCGAAGGGCCAGCAGGTCAAGCTCGCGATGAGCGAGGCCTGAGCCTCTGAATGCCTGAGGATCCGGGCGGATCACATGCTTGTGATTCGCCCGGATCTGGGTGATAATCGCCGTACAACCACATAGTTCGCCGGATTCTCGGTTCAGGTCGTAGGGGAAGACGTACCTGATGAAACGGAGAGATCATGGCGACGGGATACGCACGCGGGGTGGTGTTCATCCACTCCGCACCACGCGCGCTCTGCCCGCACCTCGAATGGGCGGTCGGAGGCGCCATCGGGCGCGCCGTCAGCTTCGACTGGAGCGATCAGCCCGTGCAACAGGGTACGCGCCGCGCCGAGTTCCACTGGGACGGCCCGGTCGGTACGGGGGCTGCTCTCGCGACAGCCATCCGCGGGTGGGAGCATCTGCGGTTCGAGGTCTCAGAGGACCCCACGCCCGCCAATGACGGCGGACGTTGGCTGCACACGCCCGATCTGGGCATCCACTACGCGCAGACCGATGCGTCCGGCAACATCGTCATCGGCGAGGACCGCATCCGCTATGCGATGGAGATCGCCGCCGGCAGCGCGATCGAACTGCAACGTGAACTCGACGTCGCGCTGGGCTCGGCGTGGGACCAGGAACTGGAACCGTTCCGGCATGCCGGCGACGATGCACGCGTCGTCTGGCTGCACAAGGTCGGTTGAGTTCAGGACCGGGTTGAGTTCGGATGATGGAGACCTGCGGAGGAGGCGCGAGTACCGGGGTCCGGTGAGTCGCTCCCGGAAGCCGAGAAAACGAATCCTCCGTGAGACGACTGAAGCCCCCTGCGGGGAAGCAGGGGGCTTCAGTCATGCGTGGCCGACTCAGTCGGCGCTGCGGAACGCGACCACGGCGTTATGCCCGCCGAAGCCGAACGAGTTGCTGATCGCCAGCAGATCGCCGTCGCCGAGCGGCTGCGGTTCACCCGACAGCTTGAACGGCACGGCCGGGTCGGGCTCAGACATGTTGATGGTGGGCGGAGCGACCCGGTCACGCAGGGCGAGCACCGTGTAGACGGCCTCCAGCGCGCCGGTGCCACCCAGCAGATGGCCGGTCGATGCCTTGGTCGCCGAGACCGGGATCTCATCGATGCGGTCTCCGAAGACGCGCTTGAGAGCCTCGTACTCGTTGGGGTCGCCGACCGGGGTGGAGGTGGCGTGGGCGTTGATGTGCGCCACATCGTCGGCGGTCGCGCCGGCCTGAGCGAGCGCCTGCTCAACGGCGCGGGCAGCGCCGGCGCCCTCCGGGTCGTTGCCGGTGATGTGATACGAGTCGGCCGTGACGCCGCCACCGACCAGGTAGGCGTAGATCTTCGCGCCGCGGGCCTTGGCGTGCTCCTCGGTCTCGAGGACCATGGCTGCACCGCCCTCGCCCATCACGAAGCCGTCGCGGTCAATCGCGCCAGGACGTGAGGCACCGGCAGGGTCGTCGTTGCGGCGCGAGAGCGCCTGGGCTGAAGCAAACGACGCCATCGTGATCGGGTGGATCGCCGACTCGGCGCCTCCGGCGATCACGACATCGGCCAAGCCGTCCTGCAGGTGCTCGTACGCGTTCACCAGCGACTCGGTGCTCGACGCGCAGGCGCTGACGACGGTGCGGGCGTACGCCTTCGCTCCGAAGTGCAGCGAGAGGTTTCCGGCGCCCGCATTGGGCATCAGCATCGGCACCGTCAGCGGCATGACACGCCGCGGGCCGCGCTCGCGGAGCGTGTCCCACGCATCCAGCAGCGTCCACACGCCGCCGATGCCGGTCGCCCAGTCGATGCCGAGACGCTCGGGGGCCACGTCGGGCTCTCCGGCATCCGCCCATGCCTCACGCGCCGCGATCAGTGCGAACTGCGTGGACGGGTCGAGACGCTTGGCCTCGTGGCGCGGCAGGACCTCCTCGGGGCGCACGATGGCCTCAGCTGCGAACTTCACCGGGATCTCGTACTGGTCGACCCACTCGTGGGTCAGCGTCCGGGCACCGGGCTTTCCTGCGAGCAGGTTGGTCCAGTTCTCGGGGGCGGTGCCGCCCAACGCGGACGTGGCGCCGATACCGGTGACGACGATGCGCTTGGTCATGGGGGTCCTTCGTGAGGAGGGGAGGGATCAGGGAAGGAGGATGCCACGCCCCGCGGTCCGCGGGGGTGGCATCCGCAGGGTCTTACTCCTGGCCGGCGACGATGAAGTTGACGGCGTCGGCGACGGTCTTGAGGTTCTTGACCTCGTCGTCCGGGATGGTGACGCCGAACTTCTCCTCGGCGTTGACGACGATCGTCATCATCGAGATCGAGTCGATGTCGAGGTCGTCGGTGAACGACTTCTCCATCGCGACCTCGGATGCGTCGATGCCGGTCTCGTCGGTGACGAGCTCTGCAAGGCCAGCGAGGACCTCGTCGTTGGTGAGAGCCATGTTTCTTCCTCTTTCTCGGAGTGGTTTCGGAACCGGTGAACAGTCTAGGGAAAAGGGGCGCCCGGTCAGGGCAGCACGACGACCTGTGCGCCGAAGACGAGACCTGCGCCGAAGCCGATCTGCAGTGCCAACCCGCCGCTGAGCTCAGGGTGCTCCTCGAGCAGGCGGTGCGTCGCGAGCGGGATGGACGCGGCCGACGTGTTGCCCGTCGTCTCGATATCGCGGGCGATGACGGTCGTCTCGGGGAGCTTCAGCTGCTTGGCGAACTCCTCGATGATCCGCAGATTCGCCTGGTGCGGGATGAACGCGGCGAGGTCGGATGCCTCGATACCGGCCTTCTCGAGCGCTTCGCGCGCGACCTTCGCCATCTCCCAGACGGCCCAGCGGAACACGCGCGGGCCCTCCTGGCGCAGCGTCGGCCATGGCGCGGTGCCATCACGGAACTCCACGAGGGTGTGGTTCATGCCCACCAGGTCGGCCTTGGAGCCGTCCGACCCCCAGACGGTCGCCGAGATGCCAGGCGTCTCGCTGGGGCCGATCACGACAGCACCCGCGCCGTCGCCGAGCAGGAACGAGATGCTGCGGTCGGTGGGGTCGACGATGTCGGAGAGCTTCTCGGCACCGATGACGACCGCGTGGCGGGCCGTCCCGGTGCGGATCAGAGCATCGGCCTGGGCAACGGCGTACGCGTAACCGGCGCAGGCAGCGTTGATGTCGTAGGCGGCAGCCGGGGTGGCGCCGATCCGGTCTGCGACGATCGCCGCCACGGACGGCGTCTGCTTCGGGTTGCTGATAGTCGCCACGATCACGAGGTCGATCTCGGCGGGGTCGACGCCGGAGCGCTCGACCGCTTCGGCGGCGGCCGCCGCCGACAGGTCGACGGCCGATGTCTCGGTGATCGCGCGGGTGCGGGTGATGATGCCGGTGCGCTGGCGGATCCACTCGTCGCTGGAGTCGATCGGGCCGACCAAGTCGTCGTTGGGCACGGCGTTCTCGCCCCGGGCCGCGCCGACCGAGTAGATGCGGGTGTATGCGGGGCCCGATGGCTGGGCGGTGATGCCGGTCATGCTGCTGCTCCGTTCAGCAGCTCTGCAGCCGCATCGAGGTCTTCGGGGGTCTTGACCGCGACGTTCGGAACGCCGCGCAGTCCACGCTTTGCGAGCCCCACGAGCGCCCCGGCGGGTGCCAGCTCGATGAAGCCCGTGATGCCGGCCGCAGTGAACGACTCCATGCACAGGTCCCAGCGCACCGGGGACGAGACCTGGGCGACGAGCCGGTCGAGGGCGTCCTGGCCGGACGAGACGGCGGCGCCATCTCGGTTGGACCAGAGCGTGTGCGTCGGGTTCTGGGGCGTGACATCGTCAACCGCGGCGCGCAGGGTGGCTACGGCCGGAGCCATGTACGAGGTGTGGAATGCGCCGGCGACCTGCAGTGGCATGACTCGGACGCCGCGCGGTGCCCGCTCAGCCAGCTCGGCCAGCGCGGGAAGCTCGCCGGCAGCGACGATCTGGCCCGCCACGTTGTAGTTCGCGGGAGTCAGACCGAGCTCGGACAGCAGGGCGAGCACGACATCGGCGTCACCGCCGAGCACAGCGCTCATGCCTGTCGGCGTCTGCGCAGCAGCATCCGCCATCGCCCGACCCCGGATGCCCACCAGGCGCATTGCGCTGTCTGCATCGATCACACCTGCCGCGTTCAGCGCCGCGATCTCGCCGACCGAGTGCCCCGCCAGACCATCGGCCGTGCGGCCCGCGCGCTGTACGAGCTGCGTCATGGCGACGATCGAGGCGGCGACGATCAGCGGTTGGGCGATGCGCGTGTCGCGGATCGTATCGGCATCCGACTCGGTGCCGTGCGCGATCAGGTCGACCTCAGCCGCCTCCGAGAAGGCAGCCAGCTGTGCGGGCACGCCATCGAGCTCCAACCACGGAGCGAGAAAACCGGGGGTCTGTGAGCCCTGTCCAGGGCAGGCGGCGACAATCACCCATCCAGTTTGCCAACGAATCGCGCGAGACGGTGGATGAACCATCACAAGAATCGACGCATCGATTGTGCGTGGCGCACAGATCGTTCGTGCGATCAGCGCCTCGTTCGTGTGATCAGCGCCGACGTGTCGTCGAGCGCCGTCGCGCGGGGTCGACGGCGCCGATGGATCCGAGGATCAGCGCTGTCTGCAGAATCAACGCCTCGCGCGGACCTGTGGCATCCCAGCCGATCACCTCGGTGACCCGCTTGAGCCGGTAGCGCACGGTGTTCGGATGCACGAACAGCTCGCGCGCCGTCGCCTCCAGCGACCGGCCGTTGTCGAGGTAGCTCCACAACGTCGTCACGAGATCGGGGGAGTGCGCCTCAAGCGGGCGGAAGATCCGTTCGATCAGGGTCTGCTTGGCCAGCGTGTCTCCGGCCAGCGCGCGTTCGGGCAGCAGATCGTCGGCCTCGACGGGTCTGGGGGCACCGCGCCACGCTCGCGCAACGGCGAAGCCGGCCAATGCCGCGCGAGCGCTCTGCCCGGCATCGACCAGAGCGGTGACGGGAGGGCCGAGCACGACGTACCCCGGACCGAACGACGGCTCCAGGCGCTGCGCGATCTCGCTGAACGGCAGCTCGACCTCGTCAACCTCCTTGCCCGGCACACGGGCGCGACCGATCACGAGCACCAATCGGGAGCCCTGAACCCCGATCAACACATCGACAGAGAGCCGGCGCGCCGTGCGGCGCACCAGATCGACGTCGAACTGCGGGGGCGTCGTGCCGACGAGCACACATACCTCGCCATGACCGTGCCAACCGAGCGCGGCGATGCGGCTGGGCAACTCCTCATCGGCCTCGCCGGTGAGGATCGAGTCCACGACCAGCGCTTCGAGTCGGGCATCCCACAGGCCGCGGGCTTCGGCGGCGCGGGCGTACACGTCGGCCGAGGCAAAGGCGACATCGCGGGAGTACAGCAGGATCGCCTCGCGCAGATCCTCGCCGCGCCCGGCGACGCGCTCCTCAGTGACCTCGACGGTGACGCGAATCAACTGCAGGGTCTGCTGCAGGCTCACACTGCGCAGCAGCTCACGGGGAGCGGCGGCGAAGATATCGGCCGCGATCCACGGCGTCGACGTCGGGTCCTCGTACCACTGGATGAACGAGGTGATACCGGCCTGGGCCACCAGCCCGACCGCAGAGCGGCGGGCCGGTGGCATGTCGGCGTACCAGGGAAGGGTGTCCTCGAGCCGCTTGATGGTGACCGTGGCGATATCGCCCGAGATCTTGCGCAACCAGGCGAGTGTGGCGGCCTTATCCATGGCCGGGTTCGAGGATCCGGTCACGTGTCAGCTCTCGCCGCCCGCGTTCCCGCTCGATCCGGCGTTCACATCGAACAGGCGGTACTTCGCGATCGCCTCGCCGACCCGGGCGCGATCGATCTTGCCCTCGTCGGCGAGCGCCTGCAGAGCGCGCACGACCATCGAGGGCCCGTCGATCTTGAAGTAGCGACGAGCCGCGGCGCGCGTGTCCGAGAACCCGAAGTCGTCGGCGCCCAGGGTGTAGTAGCTGCTGGGCACCCACGGACGGATCTGGTCCTGCACGGCGTGCATGTAGTCGCTGACGGCGATGACCGGGCCCTCGGAACCCTGCAGCTTCTGCGTCACATACGCGGTGCGGGGCTCTTCGTCGGGGTGCAGGAAGTTGTGCTCGTCGACGGCGAGACCGTCACGGCGCAGCTCGTTCCACGAGGTCACTGACCACACGTCCGAGACGACGCCCCAGTCCTGCTTGAGCAGCTGCTGGGCCTCGAAGGCCCACGGCAGGCCGACGCCCGAGGCGAGCAGTTGCGTGCGCGGACCCTCGCCCTCGCCGACGGAGACGCGGTGGATGCCGCGGATGATGCCGTCGACATCGACATCCTCGGGTTCGGCAGGCTGCACGAGCGGCTCGTTGTACACGGTGATGTAGTACATCACGTTCGGGTCGGGGTGGCTGCCCCCGTACATGCGCTCCAGGCCCGAGCGCATGATGTGGGCGATCTCGTAGCCGTATGCCGGATCGTACGACACCGTCGCCGGGTTGGACGACGCCAGCAACGGCGAGTGGCCGTCGGCGTGCTGCAGGCCCTCGCCGGTGAGCGTGGTACGCCCGGCGGTGGCGCCGATGATGAAGCCGCGAGCCATCTGGTCGCCAGCGGCCCACTGGGCATCGCCGGTGCGCTGGAAGCCGAACATCGAGTAGAAGATGTAGATCGGGATCAGCGGTTCGCCGTGCGTCGCGTACGAGGTTCCCGCCGCGGTGAACGCCGCGAGGGCCCCCGCCTCGTTGATGCCGACGTGCACGATCTGGCCCTGCGGGCTCTCCTTGTACGCCAGCAGCAGCTCGCGGTCGACCGAGGTGTACTGCTGGCCGTTCGGGTTGTAGATCTTCGCCGTCGGGAAGTATGCGTCCAGACCGAAGGTGCGGGCCTCGTCGGGGATGATCGGCACGATGCGGTGACCGAAGTCCTTCGACCGCAGCAGGTCCTTGAGCAGTCGGACGAACGCCATCGTCGTGGCGATCTCCTGCGTACCGGAGCCCTTCTTTGGCAGCGCGTAGGAGTTGTCTCCGGGCAGCGACAGCGGCACGTGCGTGGCGCGACGCTCGGGCAGGAAGCCACCGAGGTTCTTGCGGCGCTCGAGCATGTACTGGATCGTGTCGTCCTGCGCACCCGGGTGGTAGTACGGGGGCAGGTAGGGGTTCTCTTCGAGCTGCGCATCCGTGATCGGGATGTGCATGGTGTCGCGGAAGGTCTTGAGGTTCTCCAGCGTCATCTTCTTCATCTGGTGGGTCGCGTTGCGACCCTCGAAGTGCGGTCCGAGCCCGTAACCCTTGACGGTCTTGGCGAGGATGACGGTGGGCTGACCCTTGTGAGCCAGAGCGGCCTGGTACGCGGCGTACACCTTGCGGTAGTCGTGACCGCCGCGGCGCAGCTGCCACACCTGGTCGTCGCTGAGGTCCTTGACCAGGTTGAGCGCGCGCTCGTCCTTGCCGAAGAAGTGCTCACGCACGTAGGCACCCGACTCGGCCTTGTAGGTCTGGTAGTCGCCATCGGGCGTGGAGTTCATGATGTTCAGCAGCGCGCCCTCGGTGTCGCGGGCGAGCAGGTCGTCCCACTCCCGGCCCCAGACGACCTTGATGACGTTCCAGCCGGCACCGCGGAAGAACGACTCCAGCTCCTGGACGATCTTGCCGTTTCCGCGCACCGGGCCGTCGAGGCGCTGCAGGTTGCAGTTGACGACGAACGTCAGGTTGTCGAGGCCCTCGTTGGCGGCGACCTGAAGCTGGCCGCGGCTCTCGATCTCGTCCATCTCGCCATCGCCGAGGAAGGCCCAGACGTGTGAGGCCGAGGTGTCCTTGATACCGCGGTTCTCGAGGTACTTGTTCGACATCGCCTGATAGATGGCGTTGATCGGGCCCAGGCCCATCGACACCGTCGGGAACTGCCAGTACTCCGGCATCAGACGCGGGTGCGGGTACGACGACAGTGCGTGCGGCGCGCGCGACTTCTCCTGCCGGAACCCGTCGAGCTGCTGCTCGTCGAGGCGCCCCTCCAGGAACGACCGGGCGTAGATGCCGGGTGAGGCGTGGCCCTGGATGAAGATCTGGTCTCCGCCGCCCTCAGCGTCGGCACCGCGGAAGAAGTGGTTGAAGCCCACCTCGTACAGCGAGGCGGACGACGCATAGGTCGAGATGTGCCCACCCACACCGATGCCGGGGCGCTGCGCACGGTGCACGGTGACCGCCGCGTTCCAGCGGATCCAGCTGCGGTAACGACGCTCGACCTCTTCGTCACCGGGGAAGGTCGGCTCGTTCTCGGGGGCGATCGTGTTGATGTAGTCGGTGGTCGGAACCATCGGCACGCCGAGGTGCAGCTCCTTCGAGCGCTTCAGCAGGCTGAGCATGATCTCGCGGCCGCGGCCGTGCCCCTTGGCATCCACCAGCTCATCGAGCGACTGCTGCCACTCGCCGGTCTCCTCCGGGTCGCTGTCCAGTGGTGCCTGGGAGTACGGGTCCTGATCGTGAACAGTCACGGTGGAGCCTTTCGTCGATCTGGCAGGTCGTGCCAAGGAAACGGGGGAGCGACACGGGGAGCCTTGTCGGCTCGGCACAACGCGCGCTGTCCTCAGCCTATATCCGTTCGGGCGTACGACGACGCAACCGATCACCGATACACTGAACGGGTCAGGGCCTTTAGCTCAGCTGGTAGAGCGCCACGTTTACACCGTGGATGTCGTCGGTTCGATCCCGGCAGGGCCCACATCATCACCGGACTCCGCGTCGTCGTCGGAGGCCCCGCCATCGCCGGAAGCCGTGCCTGTGGCATCCGACGTCTTCGCGGTGGGGATCGCGTCACGATCCCCGGAGAGCCAGCGCGACCACGTTGCGCGTGGGTCGGACTCGAGCAGCAGCATCCGGCTGAACAGGGTCAGCGGGATCGACAGGATCGCACCCAGCGGGCCGATCACGAACGTCCAGAACACCACCGAGAAGAACGTGATCGTCAGGCTCAGCCCCACCGCGTCACTGACGAACTTCGGCTGGATCAGTACCTGCAGCGTGACGTTGACGATGCAGTAGATCGCGACCACACCGAGCATAAGCGGCCAGCCGCCGACCAGGAACGCGAGAATAGCCGGCGGCACGAGCCCGACGATGAAGCCGATGTTGGGGATGAAGTTCGTCACGAACGCGAGAACCGCCCAGACCACGGGCGCGGGCACTCCGAGCCACCACAGGGCGAGACCGTCGATGATCGCCACGATCGCTCCGAAGACGGCGTTGACGACGTAGTAGCGGCGGATGCCCGAGGTGAGGTTCGAGATGCGCGCCATGGTCGGCCCCTTGGCCGCACCGAACAGACGCGGGGCGTCGCGGTACCGCGATCCGTCGACGGCCATCATGATCACGTACGCGCAGACGAAGAACAGCGCCGTCGCGGTACCGAGCGTCGCGCTCCACGCGCTGCGGGCGATGCCCAGCAGCAGCGAGGGGTCCAGCAGTCCGGATGCGGCCTCCGCGAGACCCGCGCCGAGACCGGCCGCCTGCAGCAGGGCGATCAGCTCGTCGAGCGGCTGGGGCATCCCGGCGCTCGCGAGATCCTCGATCATGCGCACGAACTGCGCCCCGGCGATCCACAACAACAGGCCCATCAGCGCCAGAACGAGATAGGCGAGGGCAATGACGGTGGTCGATGCCGCCCAACGCGGCCACCCGCGCCGCTCCAGCGGGCCCCGCACCGGCTCGCAGATGATCACGATGACCAGAGCGAGCGCAAGGGGCGTGATCAGATCCTGCGCCAGGTGCACGCCCACGAGCGTGACGGTCGCGGCTGCCAGCAGCAGAAGCACCCGCGTCGCGGGCGAGAGAATCGGTGCGGGGGTGGTCGTCACCTCGTCAGGGTAACGCCCTGCACTCGCCCGGGTGGGATGACGCGTCTCGCACGGCGATCGGATGCCCGCGAGAATGTGGGTATGCCGACTCGCTCCGTACGCCCCGACCTGCTGACTGTTGCGCGTTCGAGCGCCAATGAGGGCACGAGGGAGCGCGCACGAGAGGCCATCGGCCTGCAGATCTCGATCTTCGCCTTCGTGCTCGTGGCGCTGATCGCCCTACCGGTCTTCGGCTTTCGGCCCGCACCCATCGCCGGAGCGGGATCGCTCGGCCAGTTCGCCGCTGTCTCGGCGGCGGCCACCGCCGCCGTGGTGTTCGTGCTCGGACGGATCGTGGTGGCGGAACCGCAGAGACGCGAACGCCTCGCGGCGCTGGATCTCGTCGACGTCGCCGCGCTGGCCTTCGCACACGCGGTGATCGCGCTGCTGGGCTGGACGCTGGTGGCGGTGATTCTGGAGGCCGGACTCATCGGAGCGGTGGTCTTCCCCTTGCCGGTGCTGCTGCTCTCGGGTGCAGCGGCAGCGCTCACCGCCTACGTCGTCTTCGTCTCGGCCACCCACCTGGACCTCCAGCTGCTCGCCGTCGTGCTCGCCCTGTTCCTCGTGGTGGGAGTGCTCGCAAGCATGCTCACCGCGAGCGACCCGACGTGGTGGAAGGACAACCTCAGCGCCCTGGGTATGACCGATGACCTCTCGGCGCGCACGTTCAACCTGACGCTGATCATCGCGGGCATTCTGGTGACGACTCTCGCCCGCTACGCGACGAATGCGATTCCCGGCCCATCCGGGCGCGGAGTCGTCGCGGTGCGCACCTGCCTCATCATCGTGGGTGTTTTCCTCGGCATGGTGGGACTGTTCCCGGTGGATCAGTACTTTGCGCTGCACACGGGGGTGGCCTCGGGCATGGCCGTGGCCTTCGGTGTGCTGGTGATCGGACTGAAATGGTGGCTACCCGGTGTGTCTCGCACGTTCCTGTCGATCGGCTACCTGTTCATCGCGGTGATCGTGCTGCACGCGGTGCTGTTCGCGACCGGCTACTACACGTTGACCGCCGTCGAGCTCGTCGCCGGTGTTGTCGTGTTCGCGTGGATCATCCTGCTGATCCGCACCGTGGCGGCTCTCGCACAGGACGCGAGCGCCGCCGATGCCGTGTCGGACGCGAGCGAAGCCGCGGAGCGAACCGCTTCGTGAGAGCCACCGGGCGTCGTGCTCTGGGCAGGACACGCGCTTCTGGGTAGGTTGTTCGCATGGCGCCTGCGCGGGGGAGTGTTCCGGTGGGATCGAACGTGCGGTTCCGCGCCCCGATGCCTCGGCCTGAGAACGTGCGCCGCCCACGCGTCACCGCCACGATCGACGCGGCGCTCGCCCGCTACTCGTTCTGCATCGTGAGTGCGCCGAGCGGCTACGGCAAGACCACCGCAGTCGCTGAGTGGGGCGCGAACGCTGACCGGCTCGCCTGGCTCACGCTGAACGCGCTCGACGCGGATCCACGTCGCCTGGCGCGCGGCGTGCTCGACGCGCTGGCGGTCGCCACGGATGGTCGGGGCGGCGCGCCTTCGCATACGACCAGGTTCGATCCGCGCCGCGCCTACGCTGCCATCATCGACAGTCTGGAATCTGCCGAGGGTGTCGTGCAGCTGGTGGTCGATGACGCGCATCGTGCCGGGGAAGCGTGGCGCGAGGGGCTGCTCGGGATGCTGTTGGAGCAGATGCCCGAGAAGCTGCGTATCGTGCTGGTCGGCACCACACTGCTCGAAGTCACCTCCGCTCGCGAACGGCTCACAGCGCCCGACCTGTTCCTGTGCGCGGATGTGCTGCGGTTCACGGCGGACGAGATTGCGGAGCTGCACGCTGCCGGATCGCATACGCTCACCCCCGTCGCGATCCTGGAGGAGACGCAGGGATGGCCGATCGCCGTGTCGATGGTGATGATCGCCGGAGCGCGGCCGGACTCGGACGCCACGTCGGCATCGGCCTTCCTCGCCGACTACGTGCGCGACTACGTGCTGGCTTCGTTGCCCCCTGCGCTGGCTCGGTTCATGCTCGATGCCAGCGTCTGCGCTGTTCTCGACGCAGACCTCGCGGCCAAGGTCACGGGCGAGGTGCATGCCGCGCGGTTGGTGGAGGAATGCGCGCGTCTCGGACTGTTCCTCGACAGGTTCGCGGTCCCTGAGGGCACGCGCTATCGGTGGCATGCGACCTTTGCGAAGACATGTTTATCGCTCCTCGCCGCCGAGGACCCCGCTCGGTTGGTCGAGCTCCACCGTCGAGCAGCCGCGCACCTGAGCCGCTCCGAGCCGATCACCGCGATATCGCACTCGCTGCGCGCCACTGATATCGGCGCCGCACGCAGCACGCTTCTGGGGTGCTGGCTCGGCTTGAGCATGAACGGAAATGCAGCCGAGGTTGAGACCGCCGCGACGCGGATCATGATGCATCTGCCCGAGGATGCTGAACTGCTCCTGATCCGCGCATGCGCCACCGACATGCTCGGCGACCACCATTTGGCACACGACCTCTTCGTGCGCGGGCAGGCGCAGATCGCGACGTCCGGCACGGCAGACGACGACGTCGTGCTCGACATCGCACGTCTCGTCGTCTCGGATGAGCCCGAACGCGTGTCCGCTGCGCACGAACGCGTGCGCGAGAGGATGCTCGCCGGTGCGGCCGCCCCCGAACTCGCAGATCAGGTCGCTGTGAACACCCTCCTCGCATGGGCGGAGATCCGCCACCCCACCAACCCGGTGCTCCCGGCCGAGCACTTCGCGGCCGTGGCGAGGGAGATACGCGGGCAGGAGCCGGATCTCTGGCCGCATGCGCTCGGTGGAGTCGCCTTCGGACATGTGTGGGCAGGACACCTGCGCCGGGCACGACATGCGCTTGACGAGATCAACGCCACGTCGGACTCGATCGGTGCCAGTTCAGCGCGCGGCGGTCTCGATGTGAGCTCGATCATGGCGGAAGGACTCGTGGCCCACCTCGCCGGTGATCCCACGACGACCTCGCGGCTGTTCGCCGCGTTGACGGCGGGGGATGCCGACCCGTCGGTGGCATCCGTGGCGCGATTGATGCTCGCGTGCGCCGCAGCGGACGGCGGCGACGTCGCGGCCTGCCGACGCGCCGCGATCGGAGCGCAGGAGATCCCGGTCGAGACCCTGCACGGTGTGCCGTGGGGCGTGATCCGGGAGACGGCCATCGCAGTGCTCGAAGAGGCGATCGGCAACCGCGATCGTGCGCTGCGCATCGCGCGTCGACACGTGCGTCGCACGGACCTCCCTCTGGTCGCGCTCGCACTGTCCGGCGTGCTCCGTCGTGCGGAGGAGTACAGTGAGGCGCTCATCCAACTGCGCTCGCTGCGCACGTTCGCCGAGGTCTCGTACATCAAGGTCAGCACGCTCATCACAGCGGCGGTGATGAGAAGACACAACGGCGATCACGAGGCCGCGCACGATGTCTGTGAAGCTGCGCTCGCCGCGGCCGCATCCGAGGGCATCCGACTGCCGTTCGGAGCGCGGGAGACCGCCGTGCGCCGACTGCTCGGCGAGCATGTGCATCACGGAACCCAGTACGAGGACTTCATCAGCGAGTGCCTCGCGGACGACGCGGCCGGATCCGTTGCCGGCGTCTTGTCTGATCGGGAGCGCGAGGTGTACCGGCAATTGCAGACCTCGCGCACTCTGCCGGAGATCGCGCGGGAGCTCGGAGTCTCGGTCAACACCATCAAGACCCATCAACGCTCGATCTACCGCAAACTCGACGTGTCGTCGCGTCGCGACGCCGTGCGCGTCGGTCTCTGATCAGTTGCGGTGCGCCCCACCGTTGCGTTCACGCCACCGGCCGGAGTGATCGGAACGCACGCCGGCGGAACACAGCGCCGGACACCGCCCGGGCCCGCGCTGCCTCCAGCACAAGGTCTGCGGCAGATGCCGGGACCGGCCAGACACCGATGAGCCGAGCACGCAGCGCGGTCGGCGGCCAATCCGCAGGCTGTGCAACGGCGGGATATCCGACAAGGATGAGCGCCGCGGCAGCACCGATGCTCACATGCGCGCACAGCGTGGCAGCATCATCGACACCGATCATGCCCGGCACCGCGAGCGGGAGCCCCATCAGCGCGAGGTCGTCGTGGTCGACCTCGTAGAGGACGCCGCTGCTGATGGTGCGACGCCGCACGATGACCAAGTCCAGCAAGCGGATCTCGCCGCTGACCGCGCCACTCACGAGCGCGCGCAACAGAGCCGCATCGGGCCGTTCATCATCGACTCCGGCGAGCATCAGCGTGTTCTGTCCCAACGGCATGTCTCGGGTCCCCCTCCGCATCACAGGGCTCGCATCACAGGATTCTGCGATGGTGACATCCCGTCCGAACCAGACACGACTGCTGCTCACCCTGATCGGGCGACGCGACGATCCACGGTCTCACCCGCTGAGTAGCGTGAGGCGCGTGAGGCAGAAGAAGACCGCCGTCCCATCGCAACGCGCGCACGAGCGCTCCCGTGCATTGCGCTTCCTGCCCGCGCACCCTCTGCTGTCGGGGTTCACCGTCGCCGTGGGCGTCCTCCTGGCGATCGCGCTCGCCGCGACGATCGCCGGCATCTCGACGGTGCTGATCTCGATCTTTCTCGGACTGTTCCTCGCGCTCGGGCTGGATCCTGCCGTGCGCGCGCTGGAACGTCTTGGACTAAGCAGACCGGTCGGGGTGACGATCGTCGCCGTGCTCTTCCTCGGGATCGTCGCGATCGTCGTCTTCCTCGTCGTTCCCGCGACCGTGCGGCAGATCTCCGCAGCCGTCAACGCGGCACCGCAGACGATCGCCGCCATGCAGCAGGCGGACTGGTACCTGAATCTTGAACGCAGCCTGGGGGTCGACCTGGAGGCAGTCATCGCCGACGCGCTGCAGTCGATCGCCTCGCTGAGTTCATTCCTCGCCATCTCGGGTGGCGTGCTGCGGGTCGGGTTCGGCGTCGTCGGCGCCGTCTCCAGCTTCATGATGGTGGTCGTCCTCACGCTTTACTTCGTCTCGTCGCTGCAGTCCATCAAGAACGCGCTCGCCGCTCTCGTCCCCTTCTACCGTCGAGACAGGTTCTCGCACCTGCTCGACGAGATCACCCGTTCGGTGGGAGGCGTCGTCGCCGGTGCCATCACGCTCTCGTCGCTCAACGCCGTCGTCGTACTGGTGCTGCAACTTGCGCTCGGTTCGTCGGCCCCCGTCGTGCTGGCGCTCGCCGCGTTCTTCATCACGCTCGTGCCGATGATCGGATCTGTGCTCTTCCTCGTGATCGGGAGCATCGCGACGCTGTTCGTCAGCCCCGTCGCCGCGGTGGTCTTCGCGATCGCCTACCTCGCGTACATCCAAGTCGAGGCGTACGTGATCACCCCGCGCGTGATGGGCAGGGCGGTTGCCGTGCCCGGGGTGCTCGTGATCATCGGAGCGATGATCGGGGCGACGCTGATGGGTCTGCTCGGCGCTCTGGTGGCGATTCCGATCACGGCATCGGTGCTCATCATCATCCGCCAGGTCTGGATCCCGAGGCAGAACAGTCAGGTCACCGCTCCCGAGGACTGAGATCACCCGGCCAGGGTGATGCACGCCGTCCGTGTGGGCGAGCGCGGTGCCAGCATGGCACCACGCACGTGATCGAGTCGGCGCACGAGGGCCGCGGTAGAGAGGTGACGGGGTGCACAGACCACTGACCGGACTGACCTCGAAGAACCTCGTGCGCGAGATGCTCGCCGGCGTCACCCTGCTCGCGATCGCAATCCCGTTGAACATCGGCTATGCACAGATCGCGGGGCTACCGGCGACGGCGGGGCTGTATGCGCTGGTCGTGCCGACCATCGTGTACGCGCTGGTGGTCTCGTCGCGGCAACTGGTGGCGTCGCCCGACGCGGCGGCCGCAGCCCTGGTGGCGTCGTCGATCGGCGGTCTTGCCGCACCGCAGCGGGCTCCGAGGACTACCTGGCGATGGCGATGGCACAGGCGATCATCTGCGGCATCCTGTTCGTGCTGCTCGCAGTGTTCAAGCTGGGGTTCCTCGCGAACTTCCTGTCGAAGCCGATCCTGATCGGGTTCGTCGGAGGACTTGCGCTCGACATCCTCGTCTCGCAGGTGGCGAAGATGCTCGGCATCTCGATCGACTCGGGCGGGGAGTTCGTCGACAAGGTGGCCGGCGTGATCGGTGGCCTCGGCAGTACGAATCTCTACGCCCTCGCCATCTCGGTGTTCGCCGTGGTCGTGCTGCTCGCGGGCAAGAGATTCCTGAAGATGGTGCCGTGGGCCCTCGTCGTGATGATCGTGGCGACCGTCGTGGTCCTGGTCGCCGACCTCGGCGACCGAGGCGTCGCCGTGCTCGGTGAGGTGCCCGCCGGAGCACCGCAGCTCACCTGGCCCATGCTCGACTGGCAGACCTGGCTGCTGCTGATCCCATCCGCGCTGGCGCTGACGATGGTCACCACGGCAGAAGGACTGCTCGTGTCGCGCTCGTACGGAGAGAAGCGGCACTATCGGACCTCGCCCAATCGCGATCTGCTCGCCTTCGGCGTCGCGAACGTGGCAGCGGGCGCACAGGGCAGCTTCGCGGTCGGCTCGTCGACAAGTCGCACCGCCGCTATGGACCAGGCGGGATCGCGCACGCAGTTGCCCTCGCTGGTGCTCGCGGTCGGCACGCTGCTGCTGTTGCTCTTCGGTACCGGGCTACTGGAAGACATCCCGTCGCCGGCGATCGGCGCCATCGTCGGCGTGGCAATCCTGCCGCTGCTGGGATTCCGTGAGTTCCGCGCACTCTGGCACCAGGATCGTTTCGAGTTCAGCATCGGCGCGGTGTGCTTCCTGACCACGCTGTTCGTCGGTTCGATCGCCGGCATCCTCGTCGCCTTCGTGCTCGCCCGCGTCAACATCGCCAAGCGGGCGTCGAACCCCGCAATCGATGTGCTCGCCGCCGATGGTTCGCCCACGGCATCCCTTCTCGATCCCGCCGCAACCGGCGCGATGACGGCCCCGGGGGTCGTCGTGATCAGGATGGCCGCGCCGATGTTCTTCGCCAACGGCGACGCGTTCGCGGGAGCCGTACGCCGCGCCGTGCGCGCCCCCGGCGCGGGCGTCGTGCAGCACGTCGTGATCGATATGGAAGCGGTGACCGATGCGGACGTCACTGCCGCGGAGTCCTTTGAGGGGCTGACGGATTGGCTCCGATCAGAGGGCGTGACGCTGTCGTTCAGCCGGCTCCGGGCGGCCGCGCGCCCGCGCTTGGAGCGGCTCGGCATCCTCGCCGGCCAACACATCTTCGAGACCAACCGCGCGGCACTGGACGCCTTGCGCACCGATGACGCGCGAGATCAGCTCCGCGAACAGCAGTGAGACAGGAGAACCACATGAACGATTTCCGCTACGGACCCGTCGAGTTCTATCTGGTCGGGTTCGAAGGCGAAGGCCCCGACCCCGAGACGTTCCAGGCGCTACGAGATCTGCTCGCGTCGGGTGCCGTGCGCCTGCTCGACTTCGTCCTGTTGACGAAGACCGCCGGTGGTGACGTCGAGACGCGCGATCTCGACGTCGACCAGGCAGACCTGCTCGGTGAAGCACACCCGCTCGCCGACGGACTGGCCGGTGAAGAGGACATCATGACGCTGGCCGAGCACGTGCCTGCCGGCACCTCGGCAGCCGTGGTCGTACTCGAGCTCGCCTTCGTCCGCACCTTGGCGGCGAAGCTGCAGGCATCGGGCGGTGAGGTGCTGCGCACCGAGCGGGTCCCCGCCCCGGTCGTGAACGCGATGATCGACATTCTCGAACAGGAAGGTGAGTGAGATGCCATTGAGAAGAGTAGGCAGGCCCGGTCTGATCGGTCTGGCGGCTCGAACAGCCGTCGTCGCCGGTACCGCCAGCGCTGTGCAGGGCAGCGCCGCACGCAGACAGCAGGAGCGCGCCCAGCAGGAGCAGTATCAGGCTGCCGCGCAGCAGGCACAGATCGATGCCGCGGCGCAGCAGGCCGCGGCACAGTACGCGCCGGCACCGGTGGCCCCCGCCCCGCAGGCCCCGGCCGCTGACGCGGGTGGCGATATGATCGCCAAGCTGCAGCAGCTGAGCGGGCTCCACGATGCGGGAGTGCTCTCAGATGACGAGTTCGCCGCAGCCAAGCAGAAGTTGCTGAGCTGACACGTCGCTAGGCGTCCGACCGGTCGTTCGCCTGGTCGGCGCCTTCGTGGATGCCGTCGCGCGGTCCGCACCGGAAAGAGGAGATCAGATGGGCGAGCTGGAAGATCTGAGAGCCAGGGTTGAACAACTCGAAAAGGAGAACGCGGGACTGCGGCGCCCGCGTCGGCGCCCTGCGGCGACGAGCATCGTCGCCGTCATCGCGCTGGTCCTGGGTGTGCTGCTCGCGCCCGTTGCCGCGGTCGGCACCTGGGCACGCGTGCAGCTGGTGGACACGGATCGTTTCGTGGCCACGTTCGCGCCGCTGGCATCGGACCCTGACGTGCAGGACTTTGTCGCCGACCAGGTGAACGCAGCGATCCTCGACAACATCGACGTCGATGCCGTCGTCGAGGACGTCTTCGACGGCCTTCGGGGACTCGACCTGCCGCCGCGCGCGGAGTCGGCTCTGACGTTGCTACAGGCCCCCGCAGCCCGTGGAGTTGTTTCGCTTATCGACGGGGTCGTCCACGACCTGGTGGCTTCTGAACAGTTCGCCGTGATCTGGACGCAGTCGCTGCGGCTCGCCCATGAGCGGGCGGTCGCGATCATGCAGGACCAGCCCGGCACCGCGCTGCAGCTGACCGACGACGGCGTGCTGGCCATCGACCTCGGCGTTCTCGTGGCTCAGGTCAAGCAGACGCTCACCGATCGTGGGGTCGGTATCGCAGGGCTGATCCCGGTGATCGACCGCACCGTGCCTATTGCGCAGGCGGATGCCCTCGTGCTGGTGCGCACGGTGTATCAGATCGCCGTGTCGGTCGGGTTCTGGCTGCCATGGATCGTGTTCGGGCTGCTCGTGCTCGGCGTCGCACTCGCGAAGGACCGTACGCGTGCGCTGATGTGGACGTCGGCGTCGTTCGCGGCGATGTTCCTGCTGCTCGCGGCCGGGGTAGGAATCGGGCGGGGCTTCTTCGCCCGAGCCGTCGCACCGTCGACGATGACCTTCGACGCGGCCGATGCGCTGTTCGACGGCCTCACGGTGCTGTTGCGGTCGACGATCATGGCGCTCGCGTTCTTCGGTGTCGTGGTCGCGATCTGGGCCTGGTTCGCCGGGACGAGCCGCCCGGCCGTCGCTGTGCGCGGGTTGCTCGGCAGTGGATTCACCGCCGTGCGCTCGGCTGCCGAGCACCGAGGTCTCTCTACCGGCAGGTTCGGTGCGGCGGTGGAACGCTATCGCGGCGCGATCCTGGTGGCGGGACTGGTGATCGCACTGGTCGTGCTGATGATGGCGCGTCCGATCTCGTTTGCGACCGTGCTGTGGACGGCAACTGGATTCGGTGTGCTGCTGATCATCGTGGAACTGGTGCGCAGCGGAACACCGGAAGAGGACGGACCGGAAGGCGACGCGGCGGCTGACGGCGACGACGTCGCGCACGCTGACGAGGACGAAACGGAATCGGAGCCCGTGCCCGGCGCGAAGATGGGCTGATCGATCGGAGTCGCGCATGATCGGCGCGGTGTGGCAGTTGATCCCGGTGGCGCTCGGGGTGATGGCGAGTCCGCTGGCCGTGCTGGGGCTGATCGGCATCCTGCTCTCGCGGCGTCCTCGTCGCAACGGCATCGCCTACCTGGCGGGGTGGGTGCTGAGCACCGCCTTCCTGCTGACGACGGGCATCCTGATGCTGGTGGCGGCCGGCGACATGGGGCCGTATCGCCAACCGGGTTGGGTGGCTGTGCTGCACTTCGTGATCGGCGCGATCTGCCTCGGCGGTGCGGGCTGGATCTATCTGCGCGCGCGACGGGTGATCGAGCTCGTCGCCGCGGCCCGCACTCCGGACGAGCTCGCGGCCGCGGCGCCGCAGCTTCCTCGTCTTGTTCGTAGCGTCGCCCGGTACACGCCACCACGGTCCTTCGGTCTGGGCGCGGCGATCTTCTTGAACCCGATGAACATCTCGCTGGTCGCCGCGGCGGCACTGGCGATCATTCACACCACACCCGGTGGCGGCGAACGAGTGATGCTCGGTCTGGGGTTCGTGGTCGCCGCGGCGGCGCCGGTCGCGGTTCCGGTGCTGATCGTGCTGATTCGGCGCCAGCGCGCCGAACCGATGCTGCGCGGGCTGCGTCGGTGGATGCTGAAGCACAACGGCTATCTGAGCGCGGGGGTGCTCTCGATCGTGGGCGTGCTGCAGATCGTCAAGGCCGTGCAGGTCTGGGTATGAGTGACGGGACCCGTCACAGCTCCTGGTGATGCGCGGGATCCGCGTCGAAGAGTCGCCCGTCGGGTCGCCCCAGTCCGGTGATGGCCTCGACTTCGCCGGGTGAGAGCACCACTGCGGCAGCGGCAAGGTTCGCCCGCTGATGGGCGGCTGACGAGGCCTTGGGGATCGAGACCGTGCCTCTCGCCGCATGCCACGCGAGCACGGTCTGTGCCGGCGTGATGCCATGCGCGGATGCGATGTCGACGATGACCGGTTCTGCCAGTAGTTCTCCGGCCCGCCCGAGAGGGCTCCAGGCGACCGTGAGTATGCCGCGCTCGGCATGAAGTCGCACGGCCTCTTCCTGCGGGAAGTGCGGGTGCACCTCGATCTGGTTCGTCACCGGCCGCACGCCGGACTCGCGCTCGATGCGATCCAGGTGCTCGGGGAGGAAGTTCGACACGCCGATCTGGCGGACGGTGCCGCGCTGTTGCGCGTCCACGAGCGCTTGCCACGCCTGCGCATACAGATCGCGCGCGGGGTTGGGCCAGTGGATCAGGTGCAGGTCGGTGGCGTCGAGACCGAGCCGGTATCGGCTCTCTTCGATGCTCACGCGAGCTCGGGCGCTCTCGTGGTGGCGGCCGGGCAGCTTGGTCGTGACGATGAGATCAGAGCGATCCACATCGGATGCTGCGATGCCGGCGCCGACGGCGCCTTCGTTCTCGTAGTTGAACGCCGAATCGATCAAGCGGTATCCGAGTGCGATCGCGGCGGTGACGGCTTCGGCACCCGCATCTCCGTTGAGGCGGTACGTGCCCAGGCCGATCGCCGGCATCCGGAAGCCGTTGTGGGCGGTGAAGAACGGGACCTCGGTCATGGGTGCTCCTTTCGGCGGGTTCGGTCAGCCTACGCGCCGAGCGGGAGAGCAGGATGCGACGATGGTCACATGTCGAAATCCTCGCTGCCCACCGATGAACAGCGTTGCCCGTGCACGAGCGGGAACCTCTTCGGTGCGTGTTGCGGCCCGGTGCTGAAGTCGGGTGAGGCTCCTGGTGCGCTGCGGTTGATGCGCTCTCGTTTTACGGCGTTCGCGATCGGCGATGCTGGTCATCTGCTGCGCACCTGGCATACGAGCACGCGCCCCGATGACCTCGAGCTGGATGACGACGTGCGCTGGTACCGTCTCGACATCCTCGATCAGCAGCGCGGCGGACCGTTCGACGATGAAGGCGTGGTTGAGTTCGAGGCGTTTTATCGTCAGGGCGCCGAACGCGGGTCGATGCGTGAGCGCAGCCGGTTCGTGCGTGAGGACGGCTCGTGGTTCTACGTCGACGGCGTCGTCGCCAGCAGATAGGTTTGACACTGTGAAGGCCACCCCTGAGAACCAGCGCACCCTGCTCGACATCGCCGACCTGGATCGTAAGATCGGCCAGGCGGAGCGGGCGAGCAAGACACCGGCGCAGGGCGCTCGCATCAATGAGCTCGCGGCGGTCCGCAAGCAGCAACTGGGCGAACTCACGGCGCTGACCGGAACCCTCGACGACGCCCGTGCCGATCTGCGTCGGCTCGAGTCGGACGTCGCGTTGGCCGCACAGCGCCGCGACCGTGACGCCGAGCGTCTGGCGGCGGCGACCGACCCCAAGCAGGCGCAGGCGCTTGAGAACGAGATCGAGAGCCTCGGGCGCCGGATCAGTTCGCTCGAGGATGACGAGCTCGACGTGATGGGGCGAGTCGAAGAGGCACAGGCCGCCGTTGACGCACAGCAGGCGCTGATCGACCAGACGCAGTCCGAGGGTGCCCAGTTGACCGCCGCGGCCAAGGCCGAGATGGCGGCGGCCGCGACCGAGTGCGAGCATCTGTCGCGCGATCGTGCGGCTTTGGCTGCGTCGGTTGCACCGGAGCTGCTCGCCGATTACGAACGGCGCGCATCTCGCGGCGTGGGTGTCGGTCTGCTGCGCCGGGGCGTCTGCGAGGGATGTCAGATGATGCTGGCCGGAACTGATCTGAACGAGGTTCGCCGCGCGGCTTCCGACGACGTCGTCTCGTGCCCCGAGTGCGGTGGCATCCTCGTGCGTACGGACGAGTCGGGGCTGTGATTCGACGCGACGCACGCGCCGTTCGACCGTGACGCGGTGATGTCGGATGCCCGGCAGACGCACCTGAGCCCCGATCCGGTGCATGCGGTGGTGGGGCGCGCACCGGACGGTGGATGGCAGATCGCGTTGTGCACTGAACAGAACCCGGATGCGCAACCCGAGCACGTCGCGGACACCGAACTTGTTGCGCGCGTCCGGCAGATCGAAGCGGAGCTCGTGCCGCGCTGGACGGTGCGCAGTCTGCGCTCCTTCGCGCCACGGCTCCTGGCCGCGGGTGTGCGCCCGCGACGAGCTCATGATCTGGTGCTGTGTCATGCGATCCTCCGTGACACGGCCGCGCTGAACGCGCCGGTGACGCCTTCGCCGCTGTGGATGCGTACCGACGAGGCGGAGAGCGAGACCGGCCAACCCGGCCTGTTCGACGTCGATCTCGGCGCACCCGCGCCGGCCGATCAATTCGATGCGGTGCACGCCCAATGGGTCGCCCAGCTCACGGCTCTGCGCACAAGTGCCGATGGCCGGTTGCGCCTGTTGTGCGCGGCGGAGTCCGCCGGTGCGCTGGTGGCAGAGGAGATGACCGCCGCCGGCCTGCCCTGGAGCGTCGACGTGCACGAGGGCATCCTGCACCAGCAGTTGGGGCCGCGGCCGATGCGCGGGGCGAGGCCCGCGCACATGGCGCGCCTCGCAACGGCGATCGGCGATCTTCTGGATGACCCGACACTCAACCCCGATAGTCCGCCTCGGCTGCTGCGCGCCCTGCATCGCGCCGGCGTGTTCGTCGAATCGACGTCGAAGTGGGAGCTGTCACAGATCGAGCACCCCGTGGTGGAACCGTTGCTGGAGTACAAGCGGCTGTCGCGGCTGTTCACTGCGAACGGGTGGGCGTGGTTGGACGAGTGGGTGCGTGATGGGCGCTTCCGACCCGTGTATCTCACCGGTGGCGTCGTCACGGGGCGGTGGGCTTCGGTGGGCGGGGGAGCGTTACAGATCCCGCGCCTGCTGCGCCAGGCGGTGTCGGCCGACCCCGGATGGACATTGGTGGCGGCGGACGTGGCGCAGCTGGAGCCCCGCGTTCTGGCGGCGATGTCACGCGATACGGCCATGGCAGAGGCGGCCCGCGGCCGAGACCTGTACGAGGGTGTGGTGCGGTCCGGCGCCGTGGCCACGCGTGAGGAGGCCAAGTACGCCGTGCTGGGTGCGATGTACGGCGCCACGACGGGGGAGAGTGGCCGGCTGGTGCCCCGGCTGCGAAAGGTGTATCCGCGGGCGATGGGCCTTGTCGACGCGGCGGCTCGCAGCGGCGAACAGGGCGGCGTGGTCAGCACGCTGCTGGGGCGCAGTTCGCCCCGCCCCGACGAGGGATGGCGCAGCGAGCAATCGCGCGCGAGCGCCCCTGACGCGGCCGGAGGGGATGAGTCCCGGGCGCGCAGTCGAGCGCGCGAGCGCGGCCGCTTCACCCGCAACTTCGTCGTGCAGGGCACCGCGGCCGAGTGGGCGCTGCTCTGGTTGGCAGAGATTCGGCATCGCCTCACCGCCCTGCCGACGGCATCCGCTCCCGCGCCCGACTCGGGCCCGGTGTTCGGCTCGCACGCGCATCTGGCGTTCTTCCTGCACGATGAGGTGATCGTGCACGCCCCGCTTGACCAGGCCGATGCCGTCGCAGGGGTATTGCGCGCCGCGGCCGACGCAGCGACGCGGCGGTTGTTCCCCGGATTCGACATCGACATCCCGTTGGACGTGCACATCGGCGCCGATGCGGCGAAGCACGCATAGCGCAGGCACGTAGAATCAGAGGGTGAGTGGGTCGGCCGGACGGTCGCGTGGCGCGAGAGCGCACCGAGGAACGTCCGGGCTCCACAGGGCAGGGCGGTGGGTAACACCCACCCGGAGCGATCCGCGAGACAGTGCCACAGAGAGAAGACCGCCCGTCGTGCCTCACGGCTGACGGGTAAGGGTGAAAGGGTGGTGTAAGAGACCACCGGGGGACGTGGTGACACATCCCGCCAGGTAAACCTCGCCCGGAGCAAGACCAGACAGAGGACGTTGACGCGGCCCGCCGAGTCCTCGGGTAGGTTGCTGGAACGGCACGGCAACGTGTCGTCGAGAGAGATGGCCGTCAAGGGAGCGAAGAACTCCTGAACAGAACCCGGCGTACAGGCCGGCCCACTCGCATTAACCCTTCTGACCTGGGATTCCTTGGTCAGGAGGGTTTCTTGGTCCGCACAGAGTCCGCAGAATCCCCGAGAACGCTATCGATCGCGTCCCGCGTGCGGTCGTCGGAGTCTGCCGGGTCTCCGTGGATGCTCTTGCCCAGCACGTCCACGCTGATAGTGCCATTGCTTTCCCCCTGGTTGCAGACCCGTGGGTGGGTGTCGACCTGGTCGATGGGTTCACCTGGCTCGCAGCGTGGTTGCATGACCGCACAGGGAAGGGTCGGTACATCTGCCGCAGGGGCTTCGCTGGATTTGACCCCCAGTGGAACCCGCGATGTGGAAGAGTGTCAAGACTGCGGCTGGCTGGATCGCCAGCAAGTGCAACTGATCAACCGATAGAACAGGCATATTCTTCTTGCGAAGAATATGCCTGTTCTGTAGCTTGTAGGCATGGCGGAGATGACCAGACTGCAGTTCGACATCTTGACGGCTCTAGCGCCGGCTCGACGGCACGGATATGCGCTCATCGAGGAAGTCGAACGAATGACCAAGCGGAGGCCTGGTGTCGCCACTCTGTACGCGGCATTGAACAAGCTGGAGAACGCTGGGTTTGTCATCCCGGCTGGCGACGAGATCGTGGACGGGCGCGTGCGGCGCTATTTCGTGCTCAGCCCTTCTGGCGTCGACGCTCTCGCCACGGAAGCGACGCAGATGGCCACCAGATCACAGATCGCGATGGCATCGCTGGGCTTGAGAGGGGCGACTGCATGAGTCTTTCCCCGCGCACCGTGGAGATCCCCGACGATCGTGTCCTGCGGGACATGCTCGCCGATGCAAAGCGCAATCACCCAGAGCGGGCGTGGAAGGAGTCGATCATGGCCGCAGCATTCAAGGTCCGCTGGGCGGTACCCGTTGTCTTATCGGTGCTGAGCGCTGTTGTAGCGATCGCAGCTGTCGCCTTCATCGCAAGCCCCGCCTTCCGGGATGGTCCAGACGCATACGCGCGCATCGCTCTTGTGGGGGTCGCGCCCGCTCTCGCCATTCTTGCGGTGGCGTGCGCCGCGCAGGCATCGTCGCGCGTGCTGCATGTCCGATGGGTGGCAGTGCTTCTGGGCGTCCTCGGGGCGGTCGCCACCAGCGTCGCGTATGAACTCTGGTACGCCGGAGTCGACGGTACGTGGATTTCGAACCCAGCACTGCTGATCTCGGTGGGTGTGTCGGTGCTGCTGTACGGCGGTGCATTGGCTGCGTTGACCAACCCTGCCCTCAGGGAGATGCCTTCCTTCCTCGCCGTCGTTGTTTTTGGACTGGTCGTCCTCGCGGGTGGTAGCTTCGCCGTGTTCTTCGCATTTCCGATGTTCTCCACCGTGCTCGTTGCAGCGGCGGCCATCGTCACGGTGCTTCTGATGCGTCGCGGCGAGCAGCGAAAGGTGGTCGTGGCGCCGGCCTGAACACTAATTGGCCTGTCCCTCGGCGCTGAGCTCTCGCCCTGTGTGTGAGAGTGAGCCCTGGCCGCCACCGACCATCGCATGATGCCCCCACGTCCAAGGCGCAGACTGTCGTACTGAGTACTTTGCGAATCCAGGGGAGGCGCCGAGGGAGGGATTCGTTGGATGCGAGCATCAGATCTTGGCGACCAACGCCCCGGCGAGCGACGCAACCTCACGCTCTGAAGGCTGATACCTCAACGTCGGCGAGGGAGGCCACCGGGGGAGTGTCCGGTGTCCCGTTGACGGTTCCTCGATACGCTCGGTGAGGTTCGGGTAGTTGACAAGGGCATACGTGTAGGCGGCCGTCCGTTCGCCGACATTCTTGATCCATAGATTGACCCGCTCTTCTCGTATGCGCGATAGCCCACGCGCGAGACCGCGTGCGACAACGCGCCTACGGCGTGCTGATCAAGTTCCGTCTCCGGATCGCGGCGTTCGCGTGCGGTGAGATGCTGTCATCGTGACTAGCATCGACTCGATCTTCGCTCCCGCGATCCGTGGCAGATTCTATCGAGCGATTGATCCGAACTTCCGTGAGTTCGCGATCGCGGGGTCGCGGTCGGCAGGCAGGTACTCAAGAGTGCACGAACCGACGCTCTACTTGAGTTCATCGGTCGACGGGGTCGAGGTCGCGATGATCGCTCACAGGGACGCCCGGCCGGTGGCGCTGGAGATCGTCGAGCTCGACGTCGAGGCATCTGGCATCGTCGATCTGCGCGATGCGAACGCGCTGCAGGCGGCTGGCGTCGACCTCGCTGACGCGGTCGCTCCCTGGCAAGACATCGCCGACGCCGGAGGAACGCCGTCGTCGTGGGCGGTGCGCGATCGTCTCGTCGAGGTCGGCGCCAACGGCCTGATCGACCCATCGCGCAAGCGCCCGGGGCTCTGGCACTTGGTGCTTTTCCGCTGGAACGCGGTCGACGCGCCGACCATCCGGCTGGGCGGACAACTGGGAGGCGCCGCAGATTAGCGCGGCGCCACGAGGTTCGTCTTGAACCAGATCAGTGTCGCGGCGAGGCAGATCGCGGCCCGGTCGGGCAGGTCCGTGGCCTGCCTTCCCGTCGCGGGGCAGCCGGATGTCGTCGAGCAGGAGGGTCATCATTGTGGTGTCGTTGGTGTTCCCCGTGCGATCAACATCCCCAACGGACGGCCACGGCGGTCGCAGGCTAGGTGCAGTTTGGTCGTCAGTCCGCAGGGGGACCGTCCGATCCCGCAATCAGGCGGCTCGAACATAGGAGCCCGACGGACTAGCTCCGACACTCACAGTGAGGTCGGAAGATCTCAGTTGATGCGACGAGAACCGTCTCCTCGACCACAGGAACGGAGCCGGCCAAAGTTCATGCCGATGCTCGCCAACGCATTTGCGTACCGCGCCGTCGCGCAGGACTGTCTGCGCTCTCTGAGAGCGCTCAGTGCGCGGCGAGCGACGCGGCGCCGATGATGCCCGAGGCGTTGCGGTGCACGGCCGCGACGATGGGGGTGCGCAGGTCGAGCAACGGCAGGAACCTCTCGGGGTGCTTCGAGACGCCGCCGCCGACGACGAACAGATCGGGGCTGAACAGGAACTCGACGTGGCGGTAGAACTCCTGCAGGCGAGCGGACCAGGCCTCCCACGACAGGTTCTCGCGCTCCATCGCGGAGTAGGCCGTCCAGCGCTCGATCGATTCGCCCTCGCGGTTGAGGTGTCCGAGCTCGGTGTTCGGGATGAGCACGCCGTCGTAGAGGAAAGCTGAGCCGATGCCGGTGCCGAGCGTGGTCATGATCGTCAGGCCACGGGCATCCCGTGCCGCGCCGTGGCGCGCCTCTGCAACGCCGGCTGCGTCGGCGTCGTTGACGAAGGTGATGTCGCGCCCCAGCCCCTGCTCGAAGAAGCGTTCGGCCTCGAAGTCCACCCATTCCTTGGCGATGTTCGCCGCGGACAGTGTCTTGCCGTACTTCACGATGGCGGGGAACGCGACGCCGAGCGGCAGGGTCGACTGGGCGACACCGAGCGTGTCCAGCACACCGCGGACGGTCTCGAGAACGTCCTGCGGGCGCGCGCCCTCAGGCGTGGGTACACGGACGCGGTCGGAATCGAGCGTGCCGGTCTGCAGGTTGACGATTCCCGCCTTGATGCCGGTGCCGCCGATGTCTACGCCGATTGCCTGTGCCATGGGGAATAGCCTAGCGATGCGCGGGTCTGCGATTAGGATCGTGACAGGATCCCGAACAAGGAGCTGAGATGTCCGACGGTGACGAGAAGTACTGGTACAACCTCAGAACCGGCGAGGTCGAGTTCGGCATGCAGTCGGCGTCGGTCGACCGAGTGGGCCCCTTCGACACCGCCGACGAAGCCGCGCACGCACCGGAACTCCTGCGTGAGCGCTCGAACGCCTGGGCCGAGGACGACGCCGCCGAGAGCGGCTGGGACGCGACGGGACCGGTGGGCGGGGCGTGAGCGTCGACAAGCAGCGCGACTTCGTTCTGCGCACCATCGAGGAACGCGGCGTCAAGTTCGTACGGTTGTGGTTCACCGACGTGATCGGCACGCTGAAGTCGGTGGCGATCGCACCGGCCGAGGTCGAGGGTGCGTTCGCCGAGGGGATCGGTTTCGACGGCTCCGCGATCGAGGGTCTTACCCGTACCTTCGAGTCCGACCTGCTCGCCCAGCCAGACCCGACCACGTTCCAGACGCTGCCCTGGCGCGGGGACATCGACCCCACCGCGCGGATGTTCTGCGATCTGACCACTCCCGATGGGCGACCAGCGGTGTCGGACCCGCGCAATGTGCTGCGCCGGGCGCTCGCGAAGGCGGCCGACGCGGGCTTCACCTTCTACACCCACCCCGAGATCGAGTTCTATCTGCTGAAGTCGTCGCAGCTGGGGCCGGACGGCCCCATCCCGGCAGACAACGCCGGCTACTTCGACAACGTCCCCGGGGGGACGGCGCACGACTTCCGTCGCAGCGCGGTGCGGATGCTGGAAGACCTGGGCATCTCGGTCGAGTACAGCCATCACGAGGGTGGACCGGGGCAGAACGAGATCGATCTGCGCTACGCCGACGCCCTGACGACCGCCGACAACATCATGACCTTCCGCACTGTGGTCAAGGAGGTGGCGATCGAGCAGGGCGTCTACGCGACGTTCATGCCCAAGCCGCTGAACGATCAGCCCGGTAGCGGCATGCACACGCACCTGTCGCTGTTCGAGGGTGATGCGAACGCGTTCTACGAGCCCGGCGCCGAGTACCAGCTCTCGCTGGTCGGACGCCGGTTCGTCGCCGGTCTGCTGCGGCACGCGAACGAGATCGCCGCGGTCACGAATCAGTTCGTCAACTCGTACAAACGTCTCTGGGGTGGCGCTGAGGCGCCCAGTTTCGTCACGTGGGGGCACGCCAACCGTTCGGCACTCGTGCGGGTGCCGATGTACAAGCCCAACAAGTCGCAGTCCACGCGCGTGGAGTATCGCGGCCTGGACTCGGCGGCAAACCCGTACCTCGCGTTCGCGCTGATGCTTGCGGCGGGGTTGAAGGGCATCGAGAACGAGTATGAGCTGCCGCCCGAGGCGGAGGACAACGTCTGGTCGCTGAGCGATGCCGAACGGCGTGCCCTCGGCTACGAGCCGTTGCCCGCGAGTCTCGACCACGCACTGGAGTACATGCAGGACTCCGAGCTCGTCGCCGAGACGCTCGGTGAGCAGGTGTTCAACTACGTGCTGCTGAACAAGCGCAAGGAGTGGGAGGCGTACCGCGGTCAGGTCACGCCGTTCGAGCTCAAGAGCAACCTCGGGCTGCTCTGAGTGCGGTCATGACGCGTCCTGATGCGTCGGTCTCGCTGTCCGCCCTGGCGAGACTGGGCTTTGTCGAGCTCGCGGCGGCGTCGGCGGAACTCACCGAGCTGTCCGAGCTGACGGGGCTGGAACGCACCGAGCTGGCCGACGGAATGTCCGCGGCCGATCCGGATGCCGCCGTGCACGGTCTGGTGGGGATCGCCCGCCGTGAACCGGATCGGGTGCGTGCAGTGCTGTCCGACTCGGAGGCGCGGACCGCGGCCTGGCGATTGTTCGGTGTTTCACGGGCTCTGGCAGAGTTCTTCGCCCGCCATCCGGAGCACCTCGACGGTAAAGCCCTGCGGCGCAGCGCGTTGCCCACCGCGGATGAGATGCGCGAGCGGATGCTGGCGGCTGTCGACGCCGGCGATGGTTTCGCCGCGGCGGTCGATCCAACGACGGCACTGCGGGTCGAATATCGACGCTGCGTCGCCGAGATCGCAGCGGTCGATGCAGCATCCGAAGATCCGCTGTCGGTGATCGCGGACGTTTCGGCCGCCCTCGCGGATGCTGCCGGCGCGGCGCTCGAGGCCGCCCTCGCCGTCGCACGCACCCTCGTGCTCGACGCCGGTCGTTCCGGCGACCGTGGGGAGATCGCTGCCACACGCCTGGCGGTCATCGGCATGGGCAAGACCGGTGCGCTGGAACTGAACTACTGCAGCGACGTGGATGTGATCTTCGTCGCCGGGACCGCTGACGACTCGGTCATCTCAGAAGGGCGTGCGATCGACATCGCCACGCGGCTGGCGCAGGAAGCGATGCGCGTGCTCTCGGCGTACGGCATCGAACCGCCGCTGTGGGAGGTCGATGCAGCACTGCGTCCGGAGGGCAAGCAGGGGGCGCTGGTGCGCTCGCTGGCCTCGCACCTGGCGTACTACGACCGATGGGCCAAGAGCTGGGAGTTCCAGGCGCTGCTGAAGGCACGGGCGATCGCGGGCGACACCGAGCTGGGGGCCGAGTACATCGCTGCCGTGCAGCCGAAGGTGTGGTCGAGCGCCGAGCGCGAGGACTTCGTCGAGAGCGTGCAGGGCATGCGCGAACGTGTCACCGACAACATCCCGCACGACCAGCTGCCGTATCAGCTCAAGCTCGGCCCGGGCGGTCTGCGCGACATCGAGTTCACGGTGCAGCTGCTGCAGCTCGTACACGGGTTGACCGATGAGACGCTGCGAACCAGGGGCACACTGGAGTCGCTGGATGCCCTGGTCGAGGGCGGGTACATCGGTCGCACGGAGGCGGCGTCGTTCGGTCATGAGTACCGGGTGCTGCGCCTGCTGGAGCACCGCCTGCAGCTGCGAGATCTGACGCGCACGCACCTGCTGCCCGACGACGACGAGGGCATGCGACGGCTGGCGCGAGCGACCGGGCTCGCAGATAGTGCCTCGGGACTGCGCCGGGCGTGGGAAGACCTGCGCCGCGAGGTGCGCGACCAGCACACCCGGTTGTTCTACCGCCCCTTGCTGGCGGCGGTCGCCTCGTTGCCGGCTGAGGAGCGGATGCTGTCCGAGCAGCAGGCCGGAAAGCGCCTGGCGGCCATCGGATTCCGCGACCCCGCCGGGGCGTTGCGCCACATCGCTGCGTTGACCTCCGGCCTCAGCCGCAAGGCCACGATTCAGAAGCATCTGATGCCGGTGATGCTGCGCTGGTTCGCCGAGGGAACCGATCCGGACTACGGTCTGATCGCGTTCCGCAGGATCAGCGAGAGATTGGGCGACACCCACTGGTTCCTGCGCATGCTGCGTGATTCGTCGGGGGCCGCGCAGCGACTCACCCGTGTGCTGTCCAGCTCGCGCTACGTGGGCGAGCTCATGGAGTGGATCCCCGAATCGGTGGCCTGGCTGGATGCACCCGCCGCCCTGCGCCCACGGGGAGGCACTGCTCTTGACGATGAGGCCAGGGCGATCCAGACCCGGCACGCCACGACCAAGGACGCCCTGCGCGCCGTGCGTGCGCTGCGCCGACGTGAGCTGCTGCGCACCGCCATGGGCGCCGTCCTGGAACAGGTCGGCGTCGACGAGATGGCCAGGGCACTCACCGAGATCACCGAGGCGACGATTCAGGCGGCGCTGCGTGCCGTACGACGCGAGGTCGTCCCCGCTGAAGACGACGCGATGGACTTCTCGATCATCGCGATGGGCCGTTTCGGGGGAGCGGAACTGGGGTTCGGCTCGGATGCTGACGTGCTGTTCATATACGACGCGAACGGCATCGACCCGCAACGTGCGCAGCAGCACGCCGCGAAGATCGTCGCCGGGCTGCGCGAGCACCTCACCGACCACCGGCTCCCGCTCGATCTCGACGCCGACCTGCGACCCGAGGGACGCAACGGTCCGATCGTCCGCAGCATCGAGGCGTACACCCAGTACTACCGGCGGTGGTCGCTGTCGTGGGAGGCGCAGGCACTGCTGCGCGCCCGCGGTATCGCGGGCAGCCTCAAGCTGATCGCGAAGTTCACCGAGCTCGCCGACAGCATCCGCTATCCCGAGGCCATCTCGGAACAGGGTGTTCGTGAGATCAAACGGATCAAGGCTCGGGTGGAGGGGGAGCGGCTACCGCAGGGCGCCGACCCGCGTCGGCATCTCAAGCTGGGCCCGGGGACCCTCAGCGACGTCGAATGGATGGTGCAGGTGCTGCAGTTGCAGCACGGCCACCGCGTGCCGGATCTGCGCACCACGTCGACCATGCAGGCGCTGGACGCCGCCGTGCTGGCGGATCTGCTGCCGGTATCGGATGCAGAGCGACTGCGTGAGGCGTGGGTGCTGGCCAGTAGGCTCCGCTCGGCGATGACCCTGCTCACCGGACAGACCAGGGACGTGCTGCCGAGCGAGATCCGCGAGCTCGACGGCGTCGGGCGGCTGCTGGGATATCCTGATCGCGCCGCGACCCTGCTGGACGAGGACTACCTGCGCGTCACGCGCCGGGCGCGGCGCGTCTTCGAGAAGCAGTTCTACGGCTGAACACCGCACGAGGGGGCAGCGCATGACACAGCAGTGGGGCATCGTCTGGAATCCGACGAAGATCGACGGGCACGACCTGCGCGCTGCTGTGGATGCCGCGGCGCCGGCGGAGACCGAGATCCTCTGGTGGCAGACGACCGCCGATGATCCCGGTCGCGAGATGGCATCCGAGGCCGTCGATGCGGGGTGCGACGTCGTGATCGCCGTCGGTGGCGACGGCACGGTGCGCACGATCGCCGAAGTACTTGCCCAGGCGGGCGACGACGCACCGGCTCTCGGGATCGTGCCGCAGGGCACCGGCAACCTGCTCGCCCGCAATCTTGGGGTGCCGCTGGGCAGCGTGCCGAAGGCGCTCGACGTTGTCGCCGCCGGACGCGAGCGTCGCATCGACATGGGGTGGAGCACGACCGACGAAGAGGAGACGGCCACGGGTTTCCTGGTGATGGTGGGTTTCGGGCTCGACGCCCACATGCTCTCAGAGACCGACGATGAGCTGAAAGACAAGGCCGGATGGCTCGCCTACGTCGAGGCGATGGGGCGCGCGGTCGCGGCCGCGCAGACCGTCGACTTCACCATCGCGATCGACGGTGGCGATGAGCAGACGCTTATCGGGCACACGCTGCTCATCGGCAACTGCGGCGCGATTCAGGGCGGCGTCACGCTGCTGCCGGACGCGGAGCCCGATGACGGCCGACTGGACCTCCTGCTGGTGAGCGCCGACAACGTCGCCCAGTGGGCGCAGACCCTGCGCACGGTCGTCTGGGATAACGGCATCCGACGTCTGCTGGGCGGTGGCGAAGATACCGTCAGCACCGACTCCGCCCAGCACCTCACCGGCGAGAGCATCGAGGTCACGCTGCCGGCCCCGGTTGCGTTCGAGATCGACGGGGAGGAAGCCGGCGAGGTGTCGCGTCTGCACGTGCGGGTGCAGTCCGCTGCCCTCCGCGTGCACTGCTGACCCTCTGCAGTCCTTCTGCGCCCTCTGAACGCGAGAAACCACTTCCCGATTGAGAAACACCGTGGTGCGTGGTTTCTCGGACGGGAAGTGGTTTCTCAGCGGGTGAGGTCAGACTCCGTAGTAGAGCTCGAACTCGTACGGGTGCGGACGCTGCGCCATCGGCAGGATCTCGTTGTTGTACTTGTAGTCGATCCAGGTCTCGATGAGGTCCTTGGTGAACACGCCACCCTCAAGCAGGAAGTCGTGATCGTTGCGCAGTGCCTCGAGCGAATCGAGCAGCGAGTTGGGCACCTGCGGGATGTTGGCAGCCTCCTCAGGCGGCAACTCGTACAGGTCCTTGTCGATCGGCTCCATCGGCTCGATGCGGTTCTTGATGCCGTCCAGGCCCGCCATCATCTGCGCGGCGAACGCCAGGTACGGGTTGCTCGACGCGTCGGGAACACGGAACTCGATGCGCTTGGCCTTCGGGTTCGACCCGGTGAGCGGGATGCGCACGGCTGCCGAGCGGTTGCCCGCCGAGTATGCGAGGTTCACCGGTGCCTCGAAGTGCTTGACGAGACGGTGGTAGCTGTTCAGCGTCGGGTTGGTGAACGCGAGCACAGCGTCGGCGTGCTTGAGCAGCCCGCCGATGTACCAGCGTGCGATGTCACTGAGCTGCCCGTAGCCGGCCTCGTCGAAGAACAGCGGCTTTCCGTCGAGCCACAGCGACTGGTGGGTGTGCATGCCCGAGCCGTTGTCGCCGTACAGTGGCTTCGGCATGAACGTGACCGTCTTGCCCCACTCCTCGGCCGTGTTCTTGACGATGTACTTGAACTTCAGCACGTCGTCCGCGGCACGCACCATCGTGTCGAAGCGGTAGTTGATCTCGGCCTGGCCGGCCGTGCCGACCTCGTGGTGCGAGCGCTCCAGGATCAGGCCGGCCGCGCCGAGACGCAGGCACATGTCGTCGCGGATGTCGGCCTGCTTGTCGACGGGGGATACGGGGAAGTACCCGCCCTTGAACGGCGTCTTGTTGCCGAGGTTGCCGCCCTCTTCCTTGCGGCCCGAGTTCCAGGCTGCCTCGTCCGAGTCGACCGAGTAGAAGCTGCGGCCTGCGCTGACCTCGTAGCGCACCTCGTCGAAGATGTAGAACTCGGCTTCGGGGGCGAAGAACGCGGTGTCGGCGATGCCGGTGGATGCCAGGTACTGCTCGGCCTTCTTCGCGACCTGACGCGGGTCCTTCGCGTAGATGTCACCGGTGCGCGGGTTGTAGATGTCGAACACCATGATCAGCGTCTTCTCGGCCCGGAAGGGGTCGAGGTAGGCGGTGGTGACATCGGGGATCAGCTGCATGTCCGACTCGTGGATGCTCGCGAATCCGCGGATCGACGATCCATCGAACAGCTGGCCGTCACGGAAGAAGTCCTCGTCGACGGTTGAGGCGGGGATGTTGAAGTGCTGCTGCACTCCCGGAAGGTCGGTGAATCGGATGTCGAGGAACTTGACGTCGTTCTCCTCGATATAGCGGATGACCTCTGCGGGTTCTGTGAACATTGGCGACTCCTCATCGGGTTTGGTCCCTTGCAACCTTACGCAGATTATGCGGGCGGCGTTTCCCGGTCGTGTCTGTCGTGTTTCGAGCATGTTACGAGCGCTCGGTAGGCTGGAGGGGTGAATGAGTACCCCGGTGAACGACTCGGCCTGCCATCTACGGGGTCGGGCAGCATCGCCCGGCCGGGGCGTCGCATCGGTGCTCTGGCCATCGACTACTTCGCCGCGACGATCATCGCTGTCGGCTTCTTCGGGTACGACCAGTTCGCGCTTCCGGCGGAAGCGGGGCTCACTCAGTTCGCTCCGATGATGGTCTTCGCGGCGCTGCAGGTGCTGTTCATCCCCACAGCGGGCGGAAGCCCCGGGCACCGCATCCTCGGCATGCGCATCGTGCGTCTTGACGGTGCGTGGGTGGGGCTGTGGCGCCCGATTGTGCGCACCGTGCTGCTGGTGCTCGTGATCCCGGCGGTGATCTGGGACGCGGATCAGCGCGGCCTGCACGACAAGCTCGCCGGCACGGTGCTCATCCGGGCGTGACCGCCTAGGAGCGCCCCCGGTTGCGCCGGCGCGTCTCACGCGGAGCGCGTCCGCCGGCGAACGACCGCGCCGGATCGACGACGAAGCCACGGCGCAGCGCCTCGCGCCCGATCAGCATCCGGAAGCCCATCTCATCGCGGTTGGTCAGCGTGACCTCCGCGTCGACGTCGATGCCGACCAGCCGCACCCGGAGTACGACGACGATGCGGTTCTCGGTGTGACCCGACGAACTGCGTACCGCGCGGCGATCGTGCACCGGGCACTCGTGCACGACGGCATCCGCATCGCTCTGCTGCCAGGGATGCACGCTGAACCGCACCCAGGCGGCGTCGTCGCGCGTGAACTCGTGCACGTCGAACGCGTGGAGAGACGAGGTGCGCGCACCGGTGTCGATCTTCGCCTTGATCCACTCGACACCGAGATCCGGCAGCGCAACCCACTCGCGCCAGCCGGTCGTCGTGTTTGAATGAGAAGACCGTTTCACCCCTACATCCTGGCAGGAATTCATCTGTGAAGATCGCCGTACTCTCGCGCGCACCGCACTCGTACTCGACACAGCGCCTGCGGGCGGCCGCTCAGCAGCGCGGTCACAACGTCAAGGTGCTGAACACCCTGCGCTTCGCGATCGATCTCACCGGCGGCGCACCCGATCTGTTCTTCCGTGGCAAGCAGCTCAGTGAGTACGATGCGATCCTGCCGCGTATCGGCAACTCGATCACCTACTTCGGCACCGCCGTCGTGCGCCAGTTCGAGCAGATGGACGTGTACACCCCGAACACCGCCAACGGCATCTCCAGCGCGCGCGACAAGCTGCGGGCGAACCAGATCCTCTCCCGGCACAACATCGCCATGCCGCCGACGGCGTTCGTGCGCAACCGGGCCGATGTGCGACCCGCGATCGAGCGCGTCGGCGGCGCACCTGTCGTGATCAAGCTGCTCGAGGGCACGCAGGGCATCGGTGTGATCCTGGCGCCTCAGGTCAAGGTGGCTGAGGCGATCATCGAGACGCTGCACTCCACCAAGCAGAACGTGCTGATCCAGAAGTTCATCGCCGAGAGTCGCGGGCGCGATATCCGCGCCCTGGTCGTCGGCGACCGAGTCGTGGCGGCCATGCGTCGGGTTGCGGACGGCGACGAGTTCCGCTCGAACGTCCATCGTGGCGGTCGTGTCGAGCCCGTCACGCTCGATCCCGCGTATGAGCAGACGGCCGTGCGCTCTGCGCAGATCATGGGTCTGCGCGTCGCCGGTGTTGACATGCTCGAAAGCGACGACGGCCCCCTGGTCATGGAGGTCAATTCCTCACCCGGCCTGCAGGGCATCGAGGCGGCGACCAACCTCGACGTCGCCGGCGCGATCATCGACTACATCGCGAATCAGGTCGCCTTCCCCGATATCGATGTCCGCCAGCGCCTGAGCGTGTCGACCGGCTATGGCGTCGCAGAACTGCTGATCCACTCCGGTGCCGAGCAGGTCGGCAAGGAACTGGGTGAGCTGCGTCTGTGGGACCGTGACATCACGGTGCTGACGCTGCACCGCGGCGTCAGCGTGATCCCGAACCCACGTGAGCACCAGGTACTCGAAGCGGAGGACCGTCTGCTGTGCTTCGGCAAGCTGGAAGAGATGCGCTCGATGATCCCAGCCAAGAAGCGGCGGCGCCCCCGGGTGCGGCGTCTTCCGAAGGAACCGCTCGGCGAGTGAACGACGACGGCCCCGCGCACATCGCGCGGGGCCGTCGCCGTGAAGTGGGTTGCTGAATGCTCAGCGCGGACGCTGGGCGCGCACGCGGGTGGGGTCGATGCCCTTCGGGATCGGCAGCGAGGTCAGCGACTGCGACACGGACTCGATACGGCGGATCACCGTGGCCATCGTGGCCTTATCGATCGACTTGGGGATCTTCTTGATCCGCTTGGCGAGGTCGGCGATCGCCACCTCGTCCTCGGCATCGCCGTGGCCAACGTACAGAACGGTGATCGGCACGCCGTGGGCGACGCGCTGCGACTTCTGTCGCTCATCGTTGATCAGACGGGTGAGGCGACCACGAGTGCCCTCACCGATGATGACGATGCCGCCGCGGCCGATCACGCGGTAGACGGCTTCCTGCGTCTTCGGGTTGATCCCGACGGGAGTGTCGGATGCCTGCCAGCGCCGCCCGAGGCTCGTGCTGATGACGTGGCCGGTGGCACCGGGCATGCCATCGATCTTCTCGTACATGGCCGTGGTCGACAGCTTGGTCATCAGGATCATGGCGCCCAAGATGCCGAGCATCAGGCCGGTGATGCCCCACAGCACGAGCGAGAGGACCGTTCCGCCGCCGATGAGGAAGCCGAGGATGAGACCGACGAGCACACCGGCGATGAGGATGGCGATCTGCGCCCACGGCAACCAGCCGTACACTTCCCGGGTGAATCGGAACAGTGAGCGGATCTGGGAGAAGAAACCCGGACGCTTCTCGGTCGCGGGAGCACGCTTTGCCATGCGTACCAGCCTACCGAGTGTTCGTGCGGACAGTATCCCTGCACAGGTCATCGATCGAATCGAGTTGTGCACAGCCTGCGGCAAGCAGCATCCGGAGGGAGGCGGATTGCGCTCTGATGGAGCGCATGCACAGCACGGATGACACGGCCGCACTGGTTCCGGGCACGCACCGCTGGGTGCGGCGGCTCGACACCCCGGACGCCGCCGTCGTCGGCGCTCTGGTCGCCGACGGCGATGCGCTGCGGGTCCAGGTTGCTGCCGATCTGGTGCCCGATGCCGTCTGGCTTTCTGCGGGCGCACAGCACGTCGCCGGCGTCGTCGACGTCGTCCGCCGTCGAGATGGACACGATGCGCTGCTGCCCTGGTGCATCGAGACGGTCGACGCGTTGCTCGCCCGCCGAGCGGTCGCCGAGCGCGGTTTGACGCCGGGTGAGACCGTCACGCTGGTCGGGAGTCTGTTGCGCGGCGTCGTCGAAGCCGAGCGTCTTGGCGAGCCGCTCGTCGGACGTTGGTGGCTCACGCAGGACGCCCGCCCCGTGTTCAGCCCGGGCGAAGGCGCGCACTGCGCCGCAGCGAGCGGCGAGATCATCGCACGCGTGCGCGACGCGTGCACCGACCGCGCCGTAGAGCGGACCCTGACCGAGATCCTCTCCGGGATCGAGGACCCCCGTATCGTCGCGCGCAACCTTGATCGCTGGGAGGGTGAGCTTGTCGAGCTGGCCGCGCCGCGTCCGCTGCAGCTCGAGGTGCATCCGCCCGAGCGCGCGAGTGAGATCCCCGTGCACCGTGCGCATCTTCCTGAGGACGCCGGGCACGTGCTCGCACAGCGCACGGCCGGCACGTTCGTGCAACAGCGATGGGAGCAACTGCTCGAGCAGCTGCGCGCCACGCGCACACGATTGCGCCCGCCATCGCCCCGGCAGCAGAGTGGCGGGCGGCGTCGGATGCTGCTGATCGGCGCCGCGGCCGGAGCTGTGGTGCTGCTCGGCGGCCTCTTGTGGCCGACGGGCGGCGATGACACCGCTGCCGTGGAAGGGGGCCCGAGTGTCGCGCAGACGCCTGCGGACGGCGGGTCGGACAAGGAGCCCGGGGCGGGTGGGGCGCTGACACCCGAGCCGGAAGGCACTGCGGAGGGGAGCGTTGACGATGAGGCTCTCGCTCAGGACGAGCAGCAGAGCGCCGATGAGGGCGCTGTCGGGGACGAACCCGTCAAGGCGGGTGGAGGAGAATCTGACACGGCGCCCGGCGGGGACGAGAGCCTCGAGCAGGTCGCGGCCCGCCTGCTCAGCGATGTCGCCGGGTGCGCAGCCGACAACGATTCGGTGTGCGAACGTGCGATCGTCGGTGGTGCCGCCGAACTGGTACTGCAACGGCTGAGCCCGGTCGACCCGGACCGCGCGATCGTTCCCGTCGAGGACTATGGCGACATCGGCGTCGTGCGACTGGCTGCGAGCGGGGAGCACGGCGAGCAGATGCTCGTCATCGTTCGCCAGAACGACCGATGGCTGGTCCGCGACGTGTACGACGTCGCCGACCAGCCATCGGAAGCGGGGTGAGCGGTGGCTCAGACCCCCAGGTTCGCGCTGAAGTCCGCAGCCTCGAGACGCGACTTCATCGCGCCGAGGAAGCGGGCCGCGTCGGCACCATCGATGATGCGGTGATCGTACGAGATCGCCAGGTACACGTACGAGCGCACGGCGATGGCGTCGACACCGTCGACCGTCACGACGCCCGGGCGCTTGAACACGACACCGGTACCCAGGATCGCCGACTGCGGCAGGAACACCAGCGGGGTGTCGAACAGCGCACCGCGGGAGCCGGTGTTCGTCACGGTGAAGGTGCCACCGGCAAGCTCGTCGGGCTTGAGCTTGTTGTCGCGGGTGCGGGCGGCGAGATCGGCGATCTCAGAGGCCAGCTCGGCGATGTTCTTCGTGCCGGCGTCGCGGACGACCGGCGTCAGCAGGCCACGCTCGGTGTCGACCGCGATCGAGACGTTCTCGGTCTCGGGGTACACGATCTTGTCGCCGTCCACCGTCGCGTTGATGATCGGGAAGGCCTGGAGAGCCTCGGCCGCCGCGAGCGTGAAGAACGGCAGGAACGACAGCTTGTCGCCGGTCTTCTGCAGGAACTCGTCCTTCTTCGCCGTGCGGAACGCTGCCAGCGCGGTGACATCCACCTCGACGAACGTGGTCAGCTGGGCGGTCTGCTGCATCGAGGCGACAGCACGCTCGGCGACGACCTTGCGCAGGCGCGACATCGGCTGGGTCGTGCCGCGAAGCGGCGAGACCTCGAGCGGTGCGGGTGCCGGTGCAGCGGATGCTGCCGGAGCCTGCGACTTGGCCTCGGCGGCCTTGAGGACGTCTTCCTTGCGGATGCGTCCGCCGACGCCAGTGCCCGTGACGGTGGCCAGGTCAATACCCTGCTGCGTCGCCAGGCGGCGCACAAGCGGGGTCACGTACAGCGAGTCCGAACCCGAGTCCGCGGCGGGAGCCGCGGGGGCCGCCGGAGCCGCGGGGGCTGCCGGGGCAGGCGTTGCGGGCGCCGGAGCTGCCGCGGGGGCCGGGGCAGGTGCTGCAGGTGCCGGAGCGGCAGCCGGGGCGGGTGCCGGAGCCGCGGCCGGAGCCTCGGCCGGTGCTGCGGGAGCGGCTGCCGCGGGCGCGGCACCCGAACCGATGCGGGCCAGTACGGCGCCGACCTCGATGGTCTCGTCTTCGGCCGCGAGGATCTCCTGCAGCGTACCGGCGACGGGCGACGGGATCTCGGTGTCGACCTTGTCGGTCGAGATCTCCAGCAGCGCCTCATCGACGGCGACGTCGTCGCCGACCTGCTTCAGCCAGCGGGTGACGGTGCCCTCGGTGACGCTCTCGCCCAGTTCGGGAAGCACGACGTCCACGGCGTCGGACGACGCCGCGGCCGGTGCCGGAGCAGCCGGAGCTTCAGCAGCCGGAGCCGGTGCCTCAGGGGCCGGTGCTTCGGCGGCCTGGGCCTCCTCGGCGGGCGCTGCAGCCTCGGGGGCCGCGTCGGCCTGACCGGCGCCGCTACCGTCACCGATGTGTGCGAGGACCGCACCCACCTCGACGGTGTCGTCCTCGGCGACCAGGATCTGCTCGATCACGCCGCTGACCGGAGAGGGAATCTCGGTGTCGACCTTGTCGGTCGAGATCTCGAGCAGGCCCTCATCCGCCTGCACGGTGTCGCCCACCTGCTTCAGCCATCGAGTGACCGTACCCTCGGTGACGCTCTCCCCGAGTGCGGGAAGGACCACGGGTGTGCTCATGACGGAGTCTCCTTCGGAAAAATCTGTGACGCGGTCAAGCTTAGTGACCTCAACGTCGGGATGTGTGGTTCAGAGCGCGTGCAGTGGCTTCCCGGCCAGAGCCAGGAATGCCTCACCGAGCGCTTCGCTCTGAGTCGGGTGCGCATGGATGAGGGGTGCGATGTCTTCGGGGTGCGCCTCCCACGCGACGGCCAACTGGCCCTCGCTGATCAGCTCGCCGACGCGGTCACCGAGCAGGTGCACGCCCAGGACGGGGCCGTCCTTCTGTCGGACGACCTTGACGGTGCCGCCGGTGCCGATGATCTCGCTCTTGCCGTTGCCGGCGAGGTTGTAGTCGTACGCGACGACATCATCCGCGCCGTACTGCGCGATCGCGGCCTCCTCGGTGATCCCCACCGACGCCACCTCGGGGCTGCAGTAGGTCACGCGGGGGATCTGCGACTCGGGCAGCGCGGGCACCTGCATGCCGGCGATGCGCTCGGCGACGGCGATGCCCTGCAGGAAACCCCGATGCGCGAGCTGAAGGCCGGGGACGATGTCTCCAACGGCCCAGACGCCCGGCACGCCGGTGCGCAGCTGGTCGTCTACCGTCACGAATCCGCGGTCGAGCGAGATGCCGGCCTCTTCGAAGCCGAGCCCGGCCGTGGCCGGGCCGCGCCCGACGGCGACCAGCAGGTAGTCGGCCGTGAACGTCTTGCCGTCCTCCAGCGTCACCGTCACCTGATCGTCGGTCTGCTCAGCGCGCTCGAATCGCGTGCCCAGCGAGTACTTGATGCCGCGGCGACGGAAGGCGCGCTCTAGCCCCTTGCTCAGGGCGATGTCCTCGTTGGGCACCAGGTGCGGCAGGGCCTCGATGATGGTCACCTCGGCGCCGAACGAGCGCCAGACGCTCGCGAACTCGACACCGATGACGCCGCCGCCGAGGATCACCACGCTGGCGGGCACCTCGTCGAGAGTCAGCGCCTGCTCGCTGGCGATGATGCGCCCGCCGATCTCGAGGCCCGGCAGTGTGCGGCTGTACGAGCCGGTGGCGAGCACGACGTCGGTGCCGACGTAGCGGTCGTCGCCGACCAGCACCGAACGGTCGGCATCGAGGCGTCCCTCACCCGGGACGACGGTGATGCCGCGTGCCTTGATGAGTCCTTCGAGACCTTTGAACTTCTTGGCCACGATGCCCTCGCGGTAGGCGCGCACACCGGCCGCATCGATCGACTCGAACGTGGCCGTCACACCGACCTTCGCGGCAGAGCGCACATGATCGGCGACCTCGGCTGAGTGCAGCAGAGCCTTGGTGGGGATGCAACCGCGGTGCAGGCAGGTTCCGCCGACCTTCTCCTTCTCGATCAGCGCCACCTTCTTTCCCAACTCGCTTGCGCGCAGGGCCGCGGCGTATCCGCCGCTGCCGCCGCCGAGGATGACGAGGTCGTACTCGTGGACAGTCATCAGGACTCCTTGGCAGATGCCTCGGCGAAGGCGATCAGTGCGCGTACCGCGGCGCCGGTCGGCCCCTTCTCGGTGAAGCCGTAGGCCGAGCCCTTGTGCTCGCCCGAGCCGGCGATGTCGAGGTGCACCCACGGGATGCGCGGGGCGTCCTCGGCGTCGGACACGCGTCCGATGAAGCGCTGCAGGAACAGGCCTGCGAACATCGAGCCACCCGAGCGGTCATTCATGTTCGCGTTGACCATGTCGGCGATCTGCGAGTCGAGCGACTCTTCCATGAACTCCGGCAGGGGCAGCGCCCAGGCCGGCTCACCGACGGCATCCGATGCGGCGAGGTACTCGGCGACCGTGTCGTCGGCGCCCATCACGCCGGTGTGGCGCATGCCCAGGGCGACGATGATCGCCCCCGTGAGGGTGGCGACGTCGATGATCACATCGGGGTTCTCACGGCTTGCGGCGACAAGACCGTCAGCAAGCACCAGGCGGCCTTCGGCGTCGGTGTTCATCACCTCGACGGTCTGGCCGTCCAGCATCCGCAGCACGTCGCCGGGGCGCGTCGCGCGGCCCGAGGGCATGTTGTCGGCGATGCACATCCACGCGGTCACCCGCACCGGCAGCTTCAGCGCCGCGATCGCACGGATGGCCGCGAGCACGCTCGCGGCGCCGGCCATGTCGAACTTCATGCCGACCATGGCTGCTGCCGGCTTGAGCGAGAGGCCACCGGTGTCGAACGTGATTCCCTTGCCGACCAGCGCGATGTGGCGCTCGGCGCCTGCGGGGGAGTAGTCCAGGCGTACCAGGCGCGGCGGGCGGTCCGAGCCGCGGCCGACTCCGAGGATTCCGCCGTAGCCGCCCTCGGCGAGCTGCTCCTCATCGAGCACCTGCACGTCGACCGGCAGGTCGGCGACCGCGTCGATCGCGGACTGCGCCAGCTGCGCGGGGCTCTGCCACTCGGCGGGCGTGTTGACCAGATCCTTGACGAGCGCGACCGACTCGGCCGCGGCGCGGGCCCGGTCCAGAGCGCCATCCGAGAGCTGCGCGGCGTGCAGCACGAGGGTCTCGGCGCGGGCCGGCTTCTTCTCGGAGCGGTAGTCGTCGAAGCGGTAGCCGCCCAGCAGGGCGCCCTCGGCGGCAGCATCCGCGAATGGCTCGATGTCGGACGCGAGTCCGATCGAGACCGTCGCGAAACCGGTCAGGTTGCGCACCGCGGTCGCGACGGCGTCGCGCACGGATGCGGCGTCAGGGGCCTTTCCGGCGCTGACGACCGCGAGCGGAAGCGTCGTGACGGCGGGCAGGTGCACGCGCGTGTAGGCGGATGCGGTGCCCTTGTAACCGATGGCGGAAAGCGTCTCCACGAGTCCCTCGTACCCGGTCAGCGCATCGGTGGTGGCTGCCGGATCGGAGATGACGAGCACTGCGGCATCTGCAGCGCTTCCGGGGAACGGATCGGACGTGTGCGAGATCACGGGAAGCGTCATGCCTCCATCCTAGGGATGCCCGTGGCCCGGTGGTCGAGGCGTGATGCGTGTTCGCTGTCAGCATCCGCATCGCCGACACCCTCGGCGTCCCGCCTCGTAGCATTGAGGCATGCCCTCTTCCGCTGATCTGTACGAGTCGATCGCCGGTGCACCCGATGTGCCGACGGGCCTTCCGCTGGTCATCCTGCTCACCGGATTCACCGATGCCGGTAGTGCTGTGTCCGGGCTGATCGAGCACCTCGATGCGACGGCCGAGCCTCGTCCGGTGATCCGCTTCGACAACGATGAGTTGCTCGACTACCGCGCCCGACGCCCCGTGATCGTGTTCGATCAGGACCACTTGACCGAGTACCGCCCGGCGAAGCTCGAACTCTCGCTCGCGCACGACGCGCTCGGACAGCCGTTCCTGCTGCTATCGGGGTACGAGCCCGATTTCGCGTGGAACGCTTTCACCGAGGCGGTCATCGACTTCGTCGATGCTTTCCAGGTGTCCACGGTGAGCTGGGTGCACTCGATCGCGATGCCCGTGCCGCACACGCGACCGCTGGGAGCGACCGTGAGCGGCAACCGTCACGACCTGATCGCCGCGCATTCTGTCTGGCGTCCGCGTACGCAGGTGCCGGGAACGGCCGGGCACCTGCTGGAGTACCGTCTGATCGAGCACGAGCACCGGGTCGCCGGCTTCGTGCTGCTCGTGCCGCATTACCTGGCCGATACCGAGTACCCCGACACCGTGCTGGCCGCGGCCGACAAGGTGATGATCGGTGCCGGACTCGTGCTGCGCATGGACGACGTGCAGCAGCAGCGCGAGGAGTTCCTCGCGCGTGTGGGGGAGCAGGTCGAGGGCAGCGAGGAGTTGACGCAGATGGTGCACACTCTCGAGGGGCGCTATGACGCGTACATGGCGGGGCGTGAGGATGAGGCTGAGGAATCGTTCAACGAGCGCGACCTGCCCAGCGCCGACGAGCTGGCGGCCGAGCTGGAGCGCTATCTCGCCGATCGCCGACCCGGCGATGACGACAAACGATGAGTCGGATGTCGTCACCGGCGCGCGCCAGCCGTTGGTGTGTGTGATAATGGATAGCCGACCCGTTGTCAATGGCCGTTCTTATGAATCGGCTTGACAAGGGTCTTACTAGTGTCCGAAATGGCTCGGAGCGTGTGCACCGCTCCGTGAAAGGCGAAACGTGACTGCTGCCACGAGCAAGAAGACCCGGACGACCACGAAGAAGCCCGTCGCCGCTGAGGCGGAGACCCCCGAGGTCGACGGGGCCGCCAGCGAATCCGCCGAGGCGCCCAAGCCCGCAACGAAGCGCGCTCCCGCAAAGAAGGCCCCGGCGAAGAAGGCGCCCGCAAAGCGCGCCAAGAAGGCCGACGAGCCCGAGGTCGACGACGAGGCCGCCGAGGTCGACGAGCCCGAAGAGGAGGAGGGCGACAAGAAGCCCGCCTTCACCGAGCCGCTGCCCACCGGCGCGATCGTGATCTCGTCCAAGGACGAGGACGACGCACCCGTCTACTCGACGCAGATCACGGGTGCGACCGCCGACCCGGTCAAGGATTACCTGAAGCAGATCGGAAAGGTCGCGCTGCTGAACGCGGCCGAAGAGGTCGAGCTGGCGATGCGGATCGAGGCCGGTCTGTTCGCCGAAGAGAAGCTGTCGACGATGTCGGCGAAGGAGAAGACCAGTCAGCTGGGCCTTGACCTGCAGTGGGTCGCCCGCGACGGTCAGCGCGCCAAGAGCCACCTGCTCGGCGCCAACCTGCGTCTGGTCGTCTCGCTCGCCAAGCGGTACACAGGTCGAGGCATGCAGTTCCTCGACCTGATCCAGGAGGGAAACCTGGGTCTCATCCGCGCCGTCGAGAAGTTCGACTACACCAAGGGCTTCAAGTTCTCCACCTACGCCACGTGGTGGATCCGCCAGGCGATCACGCGCGCGATGGCCGACCAGGCCCGCACGATCCGCATCCCCGTGCACATGGTCGAGGTCATCAACAAGCTGGCCCGCGTGCAGCGGCAGATGCTGCAGGACCTGGGCCGTGAGCCCACGCCCGAAGAGCTCTCCCGTGAGCTCGACATGACCCCCGAGAAGGTCGTGGAGGTGCAGAAGTACGGTCGCGAGCCGATCTCGCTGCACACCCCGCTCGGTGAGGACGGCGACAGCGAGTTCGGTGACCTGATCGAAGACACCGAGGCCGTCGTCCCGGCCGACGCCGTGGGCTTCACCATGCTGCAGCGCCAGCTCGAGCAGCTGCTCGACTCGCTGTCGGAGCGCGAGGCCGGTGTCATCCGCATGCGTTTCGGTCTCGGTGACGGTCAGCCCAAGACGCTCGACCAGATCGGCGACACGTTCGGCGTGACGCGTGAGCGCATCCGCCAGATCGAGTCGAAGACGATGGCCAAGCTGCGGCACCCGAGCCGCTCGCAGTCGCTGCGGGACTACCTCGAATGAGCTCGGCGGCTCCCCAGGCGCGCTCAGCGGGTCTGCGGTACGTCTTTCCCGTGCTCGCCGGCAAGCTCGCGCGCTTCGCGACCCGGCTGCGCGGGGGTGGCTCCGCCTTCCCGGGTTACCTGACGAACCGGCTGGCTCCGACGCTTCTGCCCACGCTGGCGGATCAGTTCGCGTACGGCGTCGTCTTCGTACTCGGTTCGAACGGTAAGACGACCACCACGCACATGATCAGCGAGGTGTTGCGTGCGCACGGGCTGACCGTGTTCACCAATCCCACCGGGGCGAACCTGCCGCAGGGTGTCACGAGTGCGTTGCTCGCGGATGCCACGCTCACCGGCCGGATCAAGGCCGATGTCGCGGTGCTCGAGATCGACGAGGGCTTCGCGGCCGACCTGGCCGACCGCCTCTCGCCGTCGGTGATCCTGTCGCTGAACGTGCAGGTCGATCAGCTGTACCGCTTCTACGAGACCGAGCGCGTCGCCGACATGATGCTCGACGCCTCCACGCGAGCTTCGGCGCACGTGGTGGTCAACCGTGACGACCCTTATCTGTCGAAGATCGACGTCGACGCCATGCGCGCGCCGGTCACGTTCTTCGGTGTTGCGCCCGAGATCGTCGCCGCATCGGCGCACGGCCTCGCCAACGCCGTCGACACGCGCAGCGGCACGTCGGGCACCCTCGAACGCGATGCGTTCTCGGAGGTGCGCGAGGTATCGGGCCGCGACATCGTCGTACGTGTGGGCGATGCGGATGCCCGCGTCACGCTTCCGGCACGGGGCCTGCACTATGCGGCGGATGCTGCCGCGGCTCTCGCCGTGGCATCTGGGGTTCTGGGCGATCGCTTCGACGGTGACCGCGCGGCGGCCGGCTTTGCCACCATGGCCCCGGCCTATGGGCGTGGAGAGGTCATCCCGCTGCGGCGCGACCCGAATGGCGAGCAGGTCGAGTTCGTGATGTTCAAGAACGGCCCGAGCATTCAGATGAACCTCGACGCGCTTGAGGGCACCCCCGAGCGCGCCCTGATCGCGATCGACGAGGGAACCCCCGACGTCTCGTGGCTCTACGACGTCGATTTCGCCGCCCTGCCTCGCGTGGATGTCGTCACTGGTGACAAGGCGTACCAGTTGGCTCTCGCGCTGGCCTACGCCGGCGTCGAGATCGGCACGGTTGAGCCCGACATGGAGAAGGCGGTCGAGATCATGCGCTCCTTCCCCGAGACCGAGGCCGGCAAGCAGATGTGGTTCGTCAACTACGAACTCATGATGATCGGTCGTCGCCTTCTCGGCCACGGCGATCAGGAGGTGGCGCGCCGATGACGCAGTTCACGATCGCACAGCTCTATCCCGCAGAGCTCGGTATCACGGGCGACCGGGGCAACGTGCGCGCCGTCGAGCGCAGCGCCGCCGCCCGCGGGCTCGACCCGGTCACGGTGCTCGTCGGCCCGGGCGAGAGTCTGCCGGTCGACGTCGACGTCATCGTGATCGGCAACGGTCCGCTCTCCGCACTGCGCGGCGTGCACGCCGACTTCGTCTCGCGTGTCGATGCACTGCGCGACTACGTGGCAGCGGAGGGAGTGCTCTTCGCTGTCGGCGGTTCGGCCGAGCTGCTCGGCTCGGGGATCGACCTCACCGACGGTGGCACACTCGACGTGCTGGGCATCCTGCCGTACCGTGTCGCACGCACCCGCGACCGTCGCGTCGGGTACATCACGGTGCAGACCCCGGGCGTGCGCGTGGTCGGTTTCGAGGATCACGCCTCGGAGTGGATCCTGAGCGACCCCTCGCTCGCGTACGGAACCGTCACCGCGGGTCGTGGCAGCTTCGCGTCCGGCGAGGGTCGCGGCGAGATCGTCCGTCACCGCAACGCATTCGCCGGCAACGTGCAGGGGCCGGTGCTGCCGCTCAACCCCGGTCTGGCCGATGTGCTCGTCAGCGCCGCGGCGGAGCGCCGTGGCTTGGCACTGACGGATCCGCAGTCGGGTCCGCTCGACGATTACGCGCACGAGGCGCGTGCCGCCATCGACCGCTTCATCCACGACAAGGGCTTCAAGACCATCCAGCTCTGACGCGCCACCGGAGGACGACATGGCCAGTAGCAGTGCTCCGCGCGTGATTCTCGATCGCCGAGCCCTGATGCGCAACGCCGGCGAATCCGTGCGCGACGCCGTCATCGACTTGCGCCATGACGCATACGGGCACGGACTCGTCGAGGCCGCCCGCATCGTGATGGATGCCGGTGCCGCGAGTGTGTTGGTGGACGGCGACGACGACATCGCCATGCTGGCGGGGTACGGCATCTCGGCGAGAGCAGAGGGCTCAGCGGACATCGGCCCGCACGAGCTGTTCGGCATCCCTGAGGGCTCAACGGTTGCGACGTCGTCGCCGGTGATGCGGCTGGAAGGGCACGTGCTCTCGACCAAACCGCTGCACGCGGGAGAGGCCGTGTCATACGGCTACACGCATCGGGCGGATCGCGACACCCGCGTGGCGCTCGTCACGGGCGGATATGCGCAGGGCGTGCTTCGCGCGCTCGGCAATCGCGTCTCGGTGCAGATCGGCACGGATGTGCACCCGGTCGTCGGGCGGATCGCCATGGACGTGTGCGTCGTCGACCTCGAAGGCGGAGACGTTCCTGACGGAACACCGGTCACCTTCTTCGGCGGAGACGGCCGGATGCGGGATGCCCTGTCGCACTGGGCTGCGGTGACGGGGCTCACAGCGTTGGAGATCGCCGTCGTGATCGGCCGACACGCACCCAGGGAGTGGAGCGCATGAGCAATCCCGTCCTCGAGATCTCACGCGACCGGTTCCGGCGCAACATCGCGGCGGTGCGCGCACGACTGCAGCCCACCGAGCTGATGCTCGTCATGAAGGACGACGCCTACGGACACGGCCTGGACTGGTCGGTACCCGAGGCGGCGTCGGCGGGCGTGACATGGTTCGGCGGATACGACATCGATACCGCGCTGCGGATCAGGGCGCTCACCGATCGCCACGTCTACGCCTGGGCGACATCCGTGCCCGCTGAGATCGAAGCCGCCATCGTGGCGGGCATCCAGCTGGGAATCGGGTCGGCCGCGTACCTGAGCGACGTCATCGCGGCGGCGCGGCGCACCGGCATCCGCGCCGACGTGCACCTCAAGATCGACACGGGTCTGCACCGCAATGGTTTCCGGCCGGATGAATGGCCGCAGGCCGTGGCCATCGCCCGCGACGCAGAACACGACGGCGCCCTGCGCGTCGTCGGCGTGTGGAGCCACCTGGCAGAGGCGAGCGACGCCGAGGACGACGCAGCGCAGCGCGTGTTCGACGAAGCGGTGCGCCACCTCACCGAGGCGGGCGGTCGACCCGAGGTGCTGCATCTGACGGCGTCGGCCGCGTCGTGGTGGCGCCCTGAGCTGCGCGGATCGCTGAGCCGTATCGGCGCGTTCTGCTACGGCGTCCGCTCCGCCGACGGGCCTGTTCTCGACGGGATCTCACCCATCGCGAGGCTGGTGGCGACGGTCGACGCGGTGACGCCGGATGCCGTCATCGTGGGTGCCGGTGCCTTCCACGGACTGCCGTCGACGTTGCGGGGCACATTCGCGGCGACGTCGGGCGGGCCGCGGCGAATTCTGCGCATCGATGGCGGAAGCATGCACCTCGACCCGTGGGGTGGTGCCGAGGTCGGTCAGCGCGTGGTGGTCTTCGGACCCGGCGACGACGGAGAACAGGATGCTACGGCCCTCGCCGAGCACATCGACACGGTGGGCGAAGAGATCATCACCCGGCTGACGCCGGCCGTGCGTCGGATCATCACGGACTGATCCGTTCCGCCGGGGCGCCGCGTGATGTTCGGCGCCCGCGAGGGGCGCCGAACGGTTCAGGCCTCGATCAGTCGAGCGGTCTCGTCATGCCAGGTCGTGGCGACCGCGCGCAGCTTCTCCTCGTACTTGCGTCCGTGGTGCGCGCAGAACAGCAGCTCGGATCCGTTGACCTCCGCAGCGATGTACGCCTGTGCACCGCACGAGTCGCAACGGTCCGACGCGGTGAGGCGGTACTCGACGGTCTCTCGCTCAGTCGTAGCGTTCATCTCGTTGCCTCCTCGGGTATGGCGGGTAATCGTGCTCAATACAACCACGAGTCGCCTGGGGGAATGCCCGCCGACCGGCGTGTTTCGCTCAGCGCGTACGCCGTGATCGCGCGTGCGGAGTCCGGGGGAGTGTCGCGGTCCGCGGGTGTCGCCGCGCGAAATACAATTGAACATTGTGACCGCCGAGTATTCCGCCCATCATCTTCAGGTACTCGAGGGGCTCGAGGCCGTCCGCAAGCGCCCCGGAATGTACATCGGGTCGAACGGTTCGCCCGGCTTGATGCACTGCCTGTGGGAGATCATCGACAACTCCGTCGACGAGGCCGTCGCCGGCAACGGCGCGCGGATCGACGTGGTGCTGCACGATGACGGCAGCGTCGAGGTGCGTGACCGCGGACGTGGCGTGCCGACCGACATCGAGCCGCGTACGGGACTGACCGGCGTCGAGGTGGTCTACACGAAGCTGCACGCCGGTGGAAAGTTCGGCGGTGGTTCGTACGCCGCCTCGGGAGGTCTGCACGGTGTCGGCGCCTCGGTCGTCAACGCGCTCTCGGAGCGGCTCGACGTCGAGGTCGACCGGGGCGGCAAGACCTACGCGATGTCGTTCCACCGCGGCGAGCCCGGGGTGTTCGCCGACGACGGCGAGCCGCGCCCCGATGCCCCGTTCACGCCGTTCGAGGAGCGCAGCGAACTGCGCGTGATCGGCAAGGCGCCGCGCGGCGTCACCGGCACGCGGGTGCGCTACTGGGCCGATCGGCAGATCTTCACCAAGGACGCCACCTTCCAGCTGGGTGACCTCGAGACTCGAGCGCGTCAGACGGCGTTCCTCGTGCCGGGGCTGGAGATCGTCGTGCGCGACGAACGCCCCACGGCGCGTCCGAGCGGGCAGGCTGCTGACGGCGCTGAGATCGACGCAGGGCCGGTCGAGACGTCGTACCTCTACGAGGGCGGCATCTCGGAGTTCGTCGACTACCTGGCATCCGACGCCCCCGTCACCGATACGTGGCGCATTCAGGGCAGCGGAACCTTCACCGAGACGGTGCCCGTGCTTCAGGCCGATGGGCACATGAAGGCGACCGAGGTCGATCGCGAGTGCCAGGTCGACATCGCACTGCGCTGGGGCACCGGCTACGAGACCACCGTCCGCTCGTTCGTGAACATCATCGCCACGCCCAAGGGCGGCACGCATCAGCAGGGTTTCGAGCAGGAGCTGCTGAAGACCCTGCGCGCGCAGGTCGAGCAGAACGCACGACGGCTCAAGGCGGGCAACGACAAGCTTGAGAAGGACGACGTGCTGGCGGGCCTCACGGCCGTGCTGACGGTCACTGTGCCCGAACCGCAGTTCGAGGGCCAGACGAAAGAGGTGCTCGGCACCCCGGCGGTGCGCGCGATCGTCGCGAAGGTGGTGCGCACAGAGCTCGCGCAGCGCTTCACATCGACCAAGCGCGACGACAAGAACCAGGCGTCGATGTTGCTCGACAAGATCGTCTCCGAGATGAAGGCACGCGTCTCGGCGCGCGCGCACAAAGAGACCCAGCGGCGCAAGACGGCGCTGGAGTCTTCGTCGCTACCCGCCAAGCTGGTCGACTGCCGCTCCAACGATGTCGCCCACAGCGAGCTGTTCATCGTGGAGGGTGATTCGGCGCTCGGCACCGCGCGTCACGCCCGAAACAGCGAGTTCCAGGCACTGCTACCGATCCGGGGCAAGATCCTCAACGTCCAGAAGGCCTCGGTCAGCGACATGCTGAGCAACGCCGAGTGTGCGGCGATCATCACCACGATCGGTGCGGGTTCGGGACGCTCGTTCGACATCGCCGGGGCCCGCTACGGCAAGATCATCCTGATGAGCGACGCGGATGTCGACGGCGCGCACATCCGTACGCTCCTGCTGACGCTCTTCTTCCGCTACATGCGTCCGCTGGTCGAGGCCGGCCGCGTCTACTCGGCCGTGCCGCCGCTGCACCGGGTGATCGTGATGAACCCCGGCTCGAAGCCGAACGAGACGATCTACACGTACTCCGAGGCCGAGCTGCAAGCGCTGCTGACCAAGCTCCGCAAGGCGGGCAAGCGCTGGCAGGACCCGATCCAGCGCTACAAGGGTCTGGGTGAGATGGACGCCGACCAGCTGGCCAACACCACGATGGACCGCGAAGGGCGCCTGTTGCGCCGCGTCACCATCGAGGACGCCGAGTCCGCGGATGCCGCGGTGCGTACCTTCGAACTGCTCATGGGCAGTGAAGTGGCTCCGCGACGCGAGTTCATCATGAGCTCCAGCGACCGTCTCAGCCGGGAAGCCATCGACGCGTGACCTGTGGCGCCGGTGGTACCGGCGCCTCATTCCGCCCGATGCGAGGTGGCGGGTCAGCCGATCGCGGTTCCCACGGCGCTGACGACAGCATCCAACGGCTGTCCGGATCCGTCGCGCTTCGCACCCGACGCGGGCAGCTGGCGCACGGCGCCGTCGGCCCCGATCGCACGGGGCTCGACGCCCACCCAGGCCAGCCGCAGACGATCCTCACCCTTCAAGAAGGCGTGTGCGCGCACACCACCGGTCGCGCGACCCTTGGCGGGGAACTCCGCGAACGCCGAGACCTTCGCACGCCCGGCATCCGCACCGGCGAGGGTGCCCTCGGCGCCCGACACGGTGACGACGACCGCTTCGTCGGGCGAGGAGACGACGCTGAACGAGAGCACTTCGGCGCCGGCACCGAGCTTGACACCGGCCATTCCGCCGGCCGCGGCGCCCTGCGGGCGCACGTTCGCGGCTGAGAAGTGCAACAACTGGGCATCAGAGGTGACGAACACGACCTCGGCGTCGTCGGATGCCGAGGCTGCGCCGACGACCGTGTCCTTCGGCTTGAGGCCGATGACCTCCAGCTCAGGGCGCACCGGCAGCGCCGACGGGACGAAGCGCTTGACCACGCCGTCCTTGGTGCCGAGCGCCACGGGGGTGTCATCATCGAAGCGGATGAGCGCGAGCACGCGCTCAGTGCGATCGGTGAGTCCGAGGTAGTCCGAGATGCGAACGCCTGCGCCGAGCCCCACCGATGTGGCCGGGACGGCAGGGATGTCCACCGGAGTGAACCGGACGACGCGCCCGGTGCTCATGATGGCGCCGATCTCGCTGCGTGTGGTCGTCTCGACGCGGGCGATGATCGCGTCGTGCTTGCTGCGGCGCGCGGGTGTCGTGATCACGGCGCCCGGCTCGAGGTCGACGCGCACCGCGCGTCCGGTGGCGGACAGCAGCACGGTGGTGGGCGCGTCAGCGAACTGCAGCTCGGTGGCGGACTTGCTCGAGCGCGCCTTCGGCGGAGCGGCGTTCAGCAGCAGAGTGCGGCGAGGGGTGCCGAAAGTCTCGGCGACGGCATCCAGCTCGTGCGCGACCTGTGCGCGCACCAGCGCCGGGTCGGCGAGCAGGGTCTCCAGCTCGGCGATCTCGGCAAGAAGCTTGTCGCGCTCAGCTTCGAGTTCGAGCCGCGAGAACTTGGTCAGGCGGCGCAGGCGCAGCTCGAGGATGTACTCGGCCTGCACCTCGTCGAGCTCGAACACCTGCTGCAGGCGGGCGCGCGCCGTCTCGGAGTCCTCGGACGAGCGGATCACCTGGATGACCTCGTCGATGTCGAGGATCGCCAGCAGCAGGCCACGCACCAGATGCAGGCGCTCGTTGCGCCGGGCCAGACGATAGCGGCTGCGCCGGGTGACGACCTCGATGCGGTGCTGCAGGTAGACGCGCAACAGCTCCTTGAGTCCGAGCGTGCGCGGCTGCCCCTCGACCAGGGCGACGTTGTTGATCGAGAACGAGTCCTCGAGCGGCGTGAAGCGGAAGAGCTGCTCCAGGACCGCAGCCGGATCGAAGCCCGTCTTGATGGTGATCACCAGGCGCAGGCCGTGCTTGCGGTCGGTGAGGTCCTGCACGTCGCTGATGCCCTGGAGCTTCTTCGCGTTGACGGCATCCTTGAGCTTCTCGATCACCCGCTCCGGACCCACCTGGTAGGGCAACTCGGTGACGACGATGCCGGTGCGGCGCGGTCCGAGGGATTCGATCGACGTCTTCGCCCGCAGCTTGAACGCACCGCGTCCGTTCTCGTACGCGTCTTTGACGCCGTCGAGCCCCATCAGGATGCCGCCCGACGGGAAGTCCGGTCCCGGCACGAACTCCATCAGGTCGGCCGTGGTGGCGTCCGGGTTATCGAGCAGATGGGTGGCCGCTGCGACGACCTCGATGAGGTTGTGCGGCGCCATGTTCGTGGCCATGCCGACGGCGATGCCGCTGGCGCCGTTGACGAGCAGGTTCGGGAAGGCGGCCGAGAGCACGGCCGGCTGCTGGAACTGCCCGTCGTAGTTGGGCACGAAGTCGACGACGTCCTCGTCGAGGCTCTCGGTCATCGCGAGAGCGGATGCTGCCAGACGCGCTTCGGTGTATCGGGATGCCGCCGGACCGTCATCCAGCGAACCGAAGTTGCCGTGCCCGTCGACGAGCGGCACGCGCAGCGCGAAGGACTGCGCGAGGCGGACCAGTGCGTCGTAGATCGCCGAGTCGCCGTGCGGGTGCAGCTTTCCCATCACCTCGCCGACGACGCGGGCGCTCTTGACATGCCCGCGCTCGGGGCGCAGCCCCATCTCGGCCATCTGGTACAGGATGCGCCGCTGCACGGGCTTCAGGCCATCTCGTGCGTCGGGGAGCGCACGGGAGTAGATCACCGAGTAGGCGTATTCGAGGAACGAGCCCTGCATCTCCTGTGACAGATCGATGTCCTGGATGCGCTCCTGGACGGGCTCGGACGGCGGGGTCTTGGGCATGGGGTTCCTGCTGGTCGCTCGGGGCGGGGCTCGCGGCCATTGCGGCGGCGCGCGTCGGGAGGCCTGTGAAAGACTGGCCCGGATGTCTCTCATGCTACCGTCCGCCCTGGAAACACCGCGAAGCATCACCGGGGTGGCGCCGGGCCTCCTGGCCGCATTGCGCGGAGAGGGTGACGCGCTGCGGCCGGTGCGCTCGGCTGTGCTCGTCGTCGTCGATGGCCTCGGGGCGATCCCGCTGCGGGCCCACGCCGGGCACGCGCGCACGCTCAGCGCGGCAATGACGAAGAAGAGCGTCGGCGGCGCGGTCTTCCCCACCACCACCGCAGCGGCGCTGACCAGTCTGCTCACCGGGGTGGCTCCCGGCGAGCACGGCGTGGTCGGTTACCGCGTGCGGCATCCCGACCGTGACGTGCTCGTCAACCAACTGACCGAGTGGGAGGCGGCGGGTATCGATCCGCTGACCTGGCAGAGTGCGCCGACGGTATTCGAGCGCGCTTCTGCGGCCGGGCATGCGGCATTCGCCGTGGGGCTCGCCGGTCACATGCACAGCGGGTTCTCGCGCGCCACGTTGCGTGGCGGACGTTTCGTGCCCGCCGGCGCGGCGGCCGATCGTGTCGCGCAGGCGTTCGAGCTGGCTGATACGCACGACGGCGCGTTCGTCTACTGCTATCTGCCCGATGTCGACAAGGCCGGGCACAAGTACGGCATCGACTCTGCCGAGTGGGTGGCCGCGCTCGAAGACGTCGACGCCGCTCTCTCGCAGCGCGTGCCGGACGGCGTTGGCGTGCTGGTGACCGCCGACCACGGCATGGTCGATGTGCCGGCACATCGGCACCTGCTGCTCGATGCCGCGGGGGGCTGGCGCGATGGCATCCGCCACATCGGCGGTGAGCCGCGCATGCTGCACGTGTACACCGAACCGGATGCCGATCAGGCCGCTATTCTCGCGCGCTGGCGACGCGACCTGGAGGGCCTTGCCGACGTCGTCAGCAGGGCGGAGGCGATCGACGCGGGGTTGTTCGGACCCCGCGTGACGGATGCTGCGCGTGCACGCATCGGCGATCTACTGGCGATCGCACGCGCGAACTACGCGCTGTACGACGCCGATGCCGAGGACCAGCGCGGTCGAGGCATGATCGGACAGCACGGCGCACTCACGCCGGAGGAGTGGCGTGTGCCGTCGATTCGGCTCGGCGCGTTCGCGAGCTGATTCGCACCCCGGCGGGCGCGGCGTTCTAGTCGTCGGTGCGTGCGCCGAAGACGATCTCATCCCAGCTCGGCATCGCGTTTCGACGCTTGCGTCGACCGCCACCGGCATCACCGCTGTCGCCACGGGGCGCCGGCTTTCCCGACGTCGAGGGCTGCTCGGTGGGAGTCTCATCAGCCGGTTCCGGCTCGTTTTCGGCGCTGTCGAACAGCGCAATCGGCGCGGCTTCATCGCCGTCGTTGTCGTCGAGCAGCGGCGCGGACTCGCGCTGGCCACGGCGGCGCCGAAGCGCCTCGAGCAGATCTGCGGTCTCGGCGCTGGGCTGATGATCCTCGGGGGCACGTCGGGCAGCGGCCGCCTGGGCAGCGGCGCTGGAGTGCTCCGCCTCGACCGAAGCGTCGTCGGTGTGCTCGTCGGGCTTCGGCAGCAGGCGTGGACCGAATGCGCCGGAGTCGAATCGGCTGTCGTCCTTGTACGGCGAGACGCGCTCGTCATCGACCGCGCGCAGGCGCGGGATCAGACCGTCCGGAAGCGATCCCTGTCGAGACAGCTGCACGGCTTCAGCATTCGAGGGCGACAATGTGCTGCGGCGGGGGTCGAACGCCCAACGGGCGTCGTGCGCGACCTCGTTCGCGGTGAACTCGAGTTTGACGGTCCAGCCGGACTCGTCCTTCCAGCTCACCCAGCGCTCGTCGGTCGCAGCGAGGTCGGCGAGCTTGTCGCGCACGGCAGTGCCGAACGTCGGCTGGGCGTCGGGCTCGACATCGCTGCCGATGAGCACGGGCACGGCGAGTGCCTGGCCGACGATGTGCTCGCGCTCGGCGAGCACGGGGCCCTCGAAGCGGGCCACATCCGATTCGCTGACGCCGAGCAGCGCCGCGACCTCTGCGGCGGACAGGCCGGCGCGGATATGCGCCTGGATATCGCGCGGACTCGCCGCGAGACGCGCGGCCGTGGGCTCGGCCTGGCGGGTGGCGCGACGTACTTCACGATGCAGCACGTCGTCGATGGGCAGCGCGAAGCGCTGTCCGGACTCAGTAGCAAGGACGAGGACCCCTGCTTCTGTTCCGACGATGGTGACGTTTTCCATGCCAATGCCCCTCTGGTGGGTAGGGGTTCATCGTGTCATGCGTGCCTGTGCGCACCCGGGAATAGCGCGGGCGCGCCGCGAGTTTGCCCGGGAGAGTGCACGAGCATTTGCGAAACGCTCCGCATTCGTGCAAACTATGGCCGCCGTACACCCGAAACGGCACCTCCCAACCCACCCCTCTTGTACCACGGAAGTGGAGACCCACCGCATGGCAACCGACTACGACGCACCCCGAAAGAGCGAAGACGACTCCGAGTCGATCGAAGCACTCAAGGAGCGTGTGCCGAACACCCAGCCCGGCGCTGGCGATGTCGAGGACTCGGACAACCCCACGGGGTTCGAGCTCCCCGGTGCGGACCTTTCAGATGTGGAGCTCGACGTCGTCGTGCTCCCGGCCCAGCAGGACGAGTTCACCTGCATGAGCTGCTTCCTCGTGAAGCACCGCTCGCAGCTCGACCATGAGGGCCCGGAAGGTCCCATCTGCAAGGAATGCGCCGCCTGAGGCACTTTCCTTCGACCGACCGCGCCCCGGCCTGACTGGCCCAGGGGCGCGTTCTGTTTCCCGGGGTCTGCGGTCCGACCGCTGCCGAGACCGCCGGGCTCAGGCTGCGGCGCGCGCGTCGCGGATCGCCGCCGCGAGGCGGTCGGGAGTGCGCGTCGAGAGAGTCCAGCTGCGCATCGGGTCGGCCGGGTCGGTCACCGGCACCACGATGACGCCATCGATGCCGCCACGCAACAGGTGCCAGCCGTCGCGAGCGATGTCACGGGTGCGACGATCGCGCGCGTCATCGCCGACGAACTCCTCGGGCTCACCCAACCAACGGGCGTCGATGTGCGCCCGCCCGGCGTGCAGAACAGTGCCGACCACCCGGAGCTTCGGCGAGAGCACGATGCTCAGTGAGACCAGGACCAGCGAGACTGCGGCGCCCAGCAGGAGTGCGAACTCTGCACCGACCGGCACGAATACCAGTGACACCATGGGGCCGGCCAGGGCGATCGTCACCAGCATCCACAGGCTCGGCGTCAGCCGTTCGCGGTAGGTCTCGCTCGTGGCACGTTCGGTGTTCTGCATTAGCCTCATGGGGTGACTCATTCCGTTACTGTTCCCATTATCGCCGCGAACGTCCCGGCTTACGCCCACCCGGGGGATGCCGGCGCCGATCTCGTCTCGACCGAGGCCGTGCGGCTCGAACCGGGGGAGCGGGCGCTGGTGCCCACTGGCGTCCGCGTCGCCCTGCCCGAAGGCTACGCGGCCTTCGTCGTGCCGCGCAGCGGACTTGCGGTGAAGCACGGCATCACGGTGGTCAACACTCCGGGCACCGTTGATGCTGGATACCGCGGCGAGATCAAGGTGACCCTGCTGAATACCGACAGCAAGCAGGCGTACGATGTGGCCGTCGGTGATCGGATCGCACAGCTGATCATCATGCCTGTCGTCCAGGCACGGTTCGAACCCGTCGAAGCCCTGCCGGACAGCGTCCGCGGCGACGGAGGTTTCGGATCCACCGGCTATACCCAGGGAAAGAGCGAATGACTGAAGAGATCGAACCCACGCTGAAGTCTGCGCCGGCCGATCGTGCCGAGGCGGGTCCTTTTGACGACTCCGAGGCGAACCCCGTACGCCCGTACATCGACCTCGGCGGCATCAAGGTGCTTCCGCGTGAGGGACTGAACCTGCGTCTCGAGGTCGAGGAGCAGAGCAAGCGCATCGTGGCCGTCGGGCTGGACTACGCGGGATCCACGTTGCAGGTGCAGCCCTTCGCCGCACCGCGCACCCGCGGACTGTGGGATGAGACCCGCGTGCAGCTGCGCGACCAGATCCGCAACCAGGGTGGACGCGTCGAGGAGCGTGAGGGGCCGCTGGGCAAAGAACTGCTCGCCGAGGTTCCGGCGACGGCGGCCGAGGGGGCCGGTATGCGTCTGGCGCGCTTTGTCGGCGTCGACGGACCGCGGTGGTTCCTGCGCGGCGTGATTGGTGGGGACGCGGCATCCGACCCCGCGGCCGCCGAGCAGGCCGAGGATCTCTTCCGATCCATCGTCGTGGTGCGCGGTGGCTCGCCGATGCCGCCGCGTGATCTCATCCCGCTGAAGATGCCGTCGACGCCGGGCGCCGCGTGACCGATCCGGGGCGCGACTCGAGCGATCCGCCGGCATCGAGCCGAGACGCCGAAGAGGCGGCCGCCGGCCTGACGCCTCCGGAGCCGTCCGCGGCCGAGATGATCGGCACGGCGCTGGGCTCGGCCGCGCGCCGCGCGGGCATCGACCCGGATACCGAGCAGACCACCGGCCACATGGTCTGGCAGGTCATCGGCGGCTGGCGCGGCGTCATGGAATCGGTGCTGCCTCTGCTGATCTTCGTCGTGACCTACACCACGACTCAGCAGCTGCTGCTGGCACTCGGACTCTCGGTGGGTATCGCGGCGGTTTTCGCTATCGTGCGCCTCGCGATGAAGTCACCGCCGGTGGCCGCCTTCTCGGGGCTGATCGCCGCCGTGATCGCCGCCGGGCTCCCGCTGTTCACCGGTCGGGCCGAGGACCAGTTCGTCATCGGGTTCATCACCAACATCGTGTATGGTCTGGCGTTCCTGGTGTCTGCGCTCGTGCGCTGGCCGATCATCGGAATCATCGTCGGTTTCCTCGTCGGCGAGGGCGTGGCCTGGCGACAGGACGCCCGCAAGCGCCGCACCTTCGCGTGGCTCTCCGCGGCGTGGGCGGGGCTCTTCCTGTTGCGTCTCGGATTTCAGCTGCCGTTCTATTTCGAAGGGGACGTGGCGACACTCGGCACCGTGAAGCTCATCATGGGGCTGCCGCTGTTCGCCGCGCTGCTTGCGACGACGTGGCTGGTGACACGCCGGCTCTACGTCGATCGCGGCTAGCGGCTATCGGGCTCATGGTCTGCTAGATTTATCTTGATATCAAGATAAAATTCGGGCTTTCGGCGAGGGCTCCTGCGGCGCACACTGGTAAGGCACACCTTGCTAGCCGCGGCGCGTCCTTGGCGAGCAAGATGGAACCGCCTGTCGCTTCCATCAGATTCAGAAGGAGACGTATTCGTGTCCACGGTGAACAGCTTCGGTGCCAAGAGCACCCTGACGGTCGGCAGCACCGACTACGAGATCTTCCGCGTCGACACGGTCGCCGGTCACGAGAGACTCCCGTTCAGCCTGAAGGTTCTGCTCGAGAACCTGCTGCGCACCGAGGACGGCGCGAACGTCACCAAGGCGCAGATCGAGGCGCTCGGATCGTGGGACGCCGCCGCTGAGCCGAACACCGAGATCCAGTTCTCGCCGGCCCGCGTGGTCATGCAGGACTTCACCGGTGTGCCCTGCATCGTCGACCTCGCCACCATGCGTGAGGCCGTCACCGCCCTGGGTGGCGACGCCAACAAGATCAACCCGCTCTCGCCCGCCGAGATGGTCATCGACCACTCGGTCATCGCCGACCTCTTCGGTAGCGAGAACGCCCTCGAGCGCAACGTTGAGATCGAGTACGAGCGCAACGGTGAGCGCTACCAGTTCCTGCGCTGGGGCCAGACGGCCTTCCAGGACTTCAAGGTCGTGCCCCCGGGCACCGGCATCGTCCACCAGGTCAACATCGAGCACCTCGCCAAGGTCATCTACGACCGCACCAACGGCGGCGTTCTGCAGGCCTACCCCGACACCTGCGTCGGCACCGACTCGCACACCACCATGGTCAACGGCCTCGGCGTGCTCGGTTGGGGCGTCGGCGGCATCGAGGCAGAGGCGGCCATGCTCGGCCAGCCCGTGTCGATGCTCATCCCGCGCGTGGTCGGCTTCAAGCTCACGGGCGAGATCCCCGCGGGCGTCACCGCCACCGACGTCGTCCTCACGATCACCGACATGCTGCGCCAGCACGGCGTGGTCGGCAAGTTCGTCGAGTTCTACGGCGCCGGTGTGGCGTCCGTTCCGCTGGCCAACCGCGCCACGATCGGAAACATGTCGCCCGAGTTCGGCTCGACGGCGGCCATCTTCCCGATCGACGACGTCACGCTCGACTACCTGCGCCTGACCGGTCGTACCGACGAGGCCGTCGCGCTCGTCGAGACCTACGCCAAGGAGCAGGGCCTCTGGCACGACGCGGCCAACGAGCCGGTCTACAGCGAGTACATGGAGCTCGACCTCAGCACCGTGGTGCCCTCGATCGCCGGCCCCAAGCGCCCGCAGGACCGCATTCTGCTGTCCGAGGCGAAGGAGCAGTTCGAGAAGGACATCCTGAACTACGCCACGCCGTCGACCAGCGAGGACATCGTCGACCTCGAGTCGAAGCACTCGTTCCCGGCATCCGACCCGGGTCAGGTCCCCGGCGAAGAGGAGCCCACCACGCGTCCGGTGCACATCAACAGCGGTGCACCCGCGCACGCGTCGAAGCCCGTGCCGGTCACGACGCCCGCCGGTGAGCAGTACATCCTCGACAACGGTGCCGTCACCCTGGCCGCGATCACCTCGTGCACCAACACGTCGAACCCCTCGGTGATGATCGCCGCGGGTTTGATCGCCCGCAAGGCGCTGCAGAAGGGCCTCAAGCAGAAGCCCTGGGTCAAGACCACGCTCGGCCCCGGCTCGAAGGTCGTCACCGACTACTACGAGAAGTCGGGCCTGAACAAGGACCTCGAGGGCCTCGGCTTCTACACGGTGGGCTACGGCTGCACGATCTGCATCGGAAACTCCGGTCCGCTGATCGATGAGGTCTCGGCCGCGATCAACGACCACGACCTCGCCGTCACCGCCGTGCTCTCGGGTAACCGCAACTTCGAGGGTCGAATCAGCCCCGACGTGAAGATGAACTACCTGGCCTCGCCGCCGCTCGTCGTGGCCTACGCGCTGGCCGGCTCGATGCACTTCGACTTCGACAACGACGCCCTCGGCCAGGACGCCGACGGCAACGACGTCTTCCTCAAGGACATCTGGCCCGCGCCCGAAGAGGTGCAGGAGATCATCGACTCGTCGATCTCGCGCGACCAGTTCATCAAGCAGTACGCGACCGTCTTCGACGGCGACGAGCGCTGGACGAGCCTGCCCACCCCGACCGGCCCGGTCTTCGAGTGGGACGCCGACTCGACCTACGTGCGCAAGGCGCCGTACTTCGATGGCATGACGATGGAGCTGACCCCGGTCACCGACATCGATGGCGCACGCGTGATGGCGACGCTGGGTGACTCGGTCACGACCGACCACATCTCGCCCGCCGGTGCGATCAAACCGGGAACGCCGGCTGCGCAGTACCTCACCGAGCACGGCGTCGACCGCAAGGACTTCAACTCCTTCGGTTCGCGTCGCGGAAACCACGAGGTGATGATCCGCGGTACGTTCGCGAACATCCGCCTGAAGAACGCCATGGTCAAGGCGGTCAACGACGGCCAGCAGATCGAAGGTGGCTTCACGCGCGACTTCACCCAGGCCGGTGGCCCGCAGGCGTACATCTACGACGCCAGCATGAACTACCAGGCGCAGGGCACCCCGCTCGTCGTGTTCGGTGGCAAGGAGTACGGCTCGGGCTCGTCGCGTGACTGGGCCGCCAAGGGCACCACGCTGCTGGGCGTCAAGGCCGTCATCACCGAGAGCTTCGAGCGCATCCACCGCTCGAACCTGATCGGCATGGGCGTCGTCCCGCTGCAGTTCCCCGCCGGTGAGTCGTGGGAGTCGCTGGGCCTGGACGGTACCGAGATCATCTCGATCAGCGGTCTGACCGAGCTCAACGAGGGCAGGACCCCGAAGACCGTCAAGGTCACGGCCGTTCCGAGCGAGTTCTCGCCCGAGGGCAAGCAGCCGGTCGAGTTCGATGCGGTCGTTCGCATCGACACCCCCGGTGAGGCCGACTACTACCGCAACGGCGGAATCCTGCAGTACGTGCTGCGTTCGCTGGTCTGATCCAGCGTCCACGACGAGGGCTCGGATGCTTCGGCATCCGAGCCCTCCGTCGTCCCGCGATAGACTGGAGCGATGCGCACGCCCACTGGTGTCGCGTGAAATCGAGTCGCGGAGGCGCCTACATGCCGATCCTGCCGGGCATCACCGGTCCTCGGGACCTCGACGGTCTCTCCACCGAAGAACTTGCCGAGCTCGCTGACGAGATCCGGGCATTCCTGGTCGAGAACGTCGCCCGAACGGGCGGTCATCTGGGGCCGAACCTCGGCGTCGTCGAACTGACGATCGCGCTGCACCGCGTGTTCTCGTCGCCCGATGACCCGTTCATCTTCGACACCGGGCACCAGTCGTACGTGCACAAGCTGCTCACCGGGCGGCAGGACTTCTCGCAGCTGCGCTCGCGCGGCGGACTGGCCGGCTACCCGCAGCGCTCCGAGAGCGCCCACGACGTCGTCGAGTCCTCGCACGCCTCCAGCTCGCTCAGCTGGGCCGACGGTATCTCGCGCGCCCTCACCGCGACGGGCCGCGCGGATCGGCACGTCGTGGCCGTCGTCGGCGACGGAGCCCTCACCGGTGGCATGACGTGGGAGGCACTGAACAACATCAGCGACGACAACGATCGCAACCTCGTGATCGTCGTCAATGACAACGGGCGCTCGTATGCGCCCACCATCGGCGGCATGTCGCGGTACCTGAACCGAGTGCGCACCGCCAGCACGTACCGTGATCTGCACAAGCGCTCCGACCGGTTGTTCCGGGCGTTCGGGCCCTTCGGGCGTGCGATGTTCCGCGGTGTGCGCGGTGGTACCCATGGTTTCCTCTCGCGGTTCACCAACAATGCCGCGCTCTACTCGAACCTCGACATCAAGTACCTGGGGCCCGTGAATGGGCACGACATCCCCGCGCTGCTGGAGACGCTGCAGCTGGCCAAGGACTTCGGCGCACCGGTGATCGTGCACGCCATCACCGAGAAGGGGCGCGGCTACCAGCCGGCCCGTGACGACGACGCCGACCAGTTCCACGCGGTCGGGCGGATCGACCCGAAGACGGGCGGATCGCTGTCGTCGTCATCGGGGACGTCCTGGACGTCGGTGTTCGCCGATGCGCTGGTCGACGCGGGCGCACGCGATGACAAGGTGATCGCGATGACCGCGGCGATGCTGCGACCGACGGGACTGGCACGCTTTGCCGAGCGGTTCCCAGACCGGGTGTACGACGTCGGTATCGCCGAACAGCACGCGGTCGCCTCGGCCGCCGGGCTGGCCTTCGGTGGTCTGCACCCAGTGGTCGCCATCTACGCCACATTCATGAACCGGGCGTTCGACCAGGTGCTGATGGATGTCGCCCTGCACCGCGCGGGCGTCACGTTCGTGCTCGACCGGGCCGGAGTGACGGGGCCGGACGGCCCCAGCCACCACGGCGTCTGGGATCTCGCCATGTTGCAGATGGTCCCCGGCATCCGCATCGCCGCACCGCGTGACGGTGAGCGTCTGCGTGAAGCGCTCGACGAGGCTGTCGCCGTCGACGATGCGCCCACGGTCATCCGCTACCCCAAGGGTGACACGCCGCATGAGATCGTCGCGGTGGAGCGCCGCGCGGACGGCACCGATGTGCTCTTCCGCGGCAGCACCGAGGACGTGCTCATCGTCGCCACCGGTGCGTTCGCTGAGCTGGGGCTGAAAGCCGCGCAGAGCCTCGAGACGCACGGAATCGGCGTCACGGTCATCGACCCGCGGTGGGTGATCCCGGTGCAGCAGTCGGTGATCGACCTCTCGGCGCGGCACCGTCTGGTGATCACGCTCGAAGACGGTATCCGCGCTGGAGGTATCGGCACACGCGTGCGGCAGGTGCTGCGCGAGTCCGGCGTCGACACCGCCGTGGATGAGCTGGGGCTCCCCGATGAGTTCATCGACCACGCGACGCGTGACGAGATCCTCGCCGATGCCGGTCTGACGGTCGAGAAGATCACGGCGGACGTCATCGCGCAGATCGGTGGTACGCGTCTTCCCGTGGCGAAGGCCGCCGAGCAGACCGACGCGATCGACGTTCCACTGAGCGATCGTCGCTGAGCGAACCGCGCCGTCAGGCGTCGAGTTCGGCGAGTGTTTCCGAGACGATCCGCTCGACCTCGGGCAGGCAGCGGCGACGGTCGTCGTCGACCAGACCGATCCGGGTGCGCCGATCGAGCACGTCGTCCGCGCTGAGCGCGCCCTCCGCGCGCACCGCGAACACGACGTCCTCGACGCTCACGTTGAGGGCGTCGCCGAACGGACGATCGGATGCCGCGGGCGGGCCGGCGACCAGGCGCAGCGTGGAGGTGCATGACGGGCGGATCTCGCCGCCCAGGCGCGTGCGCACGGCGTGGTCGACGGCATCCTGTGCCATGCGGCGGTAGGTCGTCAGCTTTCCGCCGAGTACAGCGATGGCACCCGAGGGAGTGTCTGTCACAAGATGACGCCGTGAGACATCGGCGGTGGAGCCCGAGCCGCTGTCGATCAACGGGCGCAGTCCCGAGAATGCGCCGCGCACACTGTCGCGTCCGATCGGGGTCGCTAGCACGCGGTTGAGTGTGCGGAGCAGAAAGTCGATCTCATGCTCGGCCGGTTCCGCCACCAGAGGGACTGGCCCGGGGGCGTCCTCATCGGTCAGCCCGACGATCACGCGGCCGTGCTGCTGGGGGAGGGCGAACACGTAGCGGCTGATCGAGCCTTCGTGCGGAATAGTGAGTGCGGCAGTCGGGCCGCCGAGGTCGGCCGCATCCAACACGATGTGGGTGCCGCGGCTCGGGCGCACGGTCAGTGTGTCGTCGAGCGTCCCCGCCCAGACGCCTGTGGCGTTGATCACGCTGCGCGCACGAATCTCGAACCGTTCGGCGGTGAGGGCGTCTTCGGCGGTGATGCCGTCGCGTCGCAGCTGCAACGCGCGCACGCGCGTGAGCACCCGGGCGCCATGGGCGGCCGCTGTCCGTGCAACGGTCGTGACCAGTCGGGCATCGTCGACGAGTTGCCCGTCGAACGAGAGCATGCCGCCGCGCAGGCCGTGATCCTCCAATGCGGGGACGAGGCGGCGTGCGGTGTGAGCCGACACCAGACGCGGACGGGGCAGCACCGAGCGGGGTGTGCGGGCGCGCATTCGCAATAGATCACCGATGCCCATGCCGAACGCGCCTGCCGCCCGCTGCCTGGCGGTGATGTCGGTGCTGAAGGGCAGCAACTGGCCGAGGGGACGGATCAGGTGCGGCGCGATGCGGGTCATCAACAGATGGCGCTCCAGGGCGCTCTCCTTGGCCGTGGCCAGGTCGCCGGTGGCGAGATAGCGCAGGCCGCCGTGCACGAGCTTGGAACTGAAGCGACTGGTGCCGAAAGCGAGATCGTGCGCTTCGATCAGGGTGACGCTCAGACCGCGCGAGGCCGCGTCGAGGGCGACGCCGTTGCCGGTGATCCCGCCGCCCACGACGACGACGTCGACGGTCGTCTCGGCGACCTCGGTCAATTCGCGGCGGCGTCGCGCGGCGTTCAGATCGGCGGTGCGGGTGGCGGCTGATGTCATGGGCGCAGGTATCCGTCCAGCGCCGCGCGCAGCTCGTGCTGCCAGGCCGCCTCGTCGATGAGCTCGGCGACGGTGCCGTGCGAGAGCACGGCGGATTGGGCGATCAGCAACAGCATCACAGCCATGTCATCGGGGGAGTCGCCACGTACGTCGTCGCCGTGCTGTGCGCCGCCGATGGCTGCGGCCAGCCATCGCAGGATCCTGCGCTGACTCTGGCCGACGCGCTGCAGCGTGTAGCGCGTGAACGATTCGGGTTCGTCGGCGAGCAGTCGCGCGTACACCGCGTCGGCGCGGAACCGACTGATGAACGTCAGGACGCTGTCGACGAGTTCGGCGCGCGAGCGCACGGGATGGGGAAGATCGTCGAGGATGCCGATCACGCGTCGCAGCAGTGCCGAGCGCACCACGTCGTCGGCGTCGTCCCAGTTGCGGTAGATCGTCGGTCTGCTGAGACCGGCGCGCCGGCTGAGCTCGGCGATGGTCAGGCCGTGCACACCGCGGCGCTGCAGGAGGGCATCCGCGGCATCGAGGATGCGGGTCTGCGTCGCATCCCATTCCGGTGACGAAAGCGCGGCGGATCCGCCCGTTGGTTGACGTTCTTCCATGATCTGTCACACTGTAACGCATGGACGATGTGAAGCCCAGGGAGACCGGACCCGCTCCGAGCGACGCACCTCTGATGCGCTGGAACGGCTGGGGCGATCCCGCCAAGGCGAAAGACCTCTCTTTCGCGGTGCGCAGCCTGATCCCTTTTCTGTTGGGGCGCATTCACCGGCCCGAGCCCGCCGCGACCCTGGCCGAGGTTCGGCTACCCCCATCCGCGCTCGAGCACGATGACCTTGCAGCGCTGCGCGATGTCGTCGGGGCCGAGCACGTCGACACGAGCGCCGAGGCGCGCATCCGGCACGCGGGCGGGCGCTCGACGCCGGACCTGCTGCGTCGTCGCGCGCACGATCAGAATGCCCCGGATGCTGTCGTGCAACCCGCGGATCATGCCGAGGTCAGCGCTGTGCTGACTGTCGCCGTCGAACGCGGCATCGCCGTCATTCCGTACGGCGGCGGTACGAGTGTCGTCGGCGCCCTCGACCCCGAGCGCGGAGCGCAGCGCGCCGCTATCAGCCTCGACCTGCGCCGACTGAGCGGACTGCTGCGGTTCGACGAGGTCAGCAGCGAAGCGGTGCTTGCTGCCGGAACCACCGGGCCCGTCGCCGAAGAGCTGCTGGCCGCCGTGGGGTGCGAACTCGGGCACTTCCCGCAGAGCTTCCGGTACGCGACGATCGGCGGATTCGCGGCGGCCCGGTCGTCGGGCCAGAACTCCGCCGGCAACGGCCGCTTCGACACCATGGTCACCGGACTTCGCGTCGCCACCCCGACCGGCGACATCGAGTTGGGGCGTTCGCCGGGCTCGGCGGCCGGCCCCGACCTCATCCGGGTGTTCCTCGGCTCCGAGGGGATCTTCGGGGTCATCACCGAGGTGCGCGTGCGCGTGCATCCGATCCCGCGCGACCGCGTGTTCGAATCGTGGACGTTCCCCGACTTCGCGTCCGGGGCCGACGCGCTGCGGCGCGTCGCCCAGGGCGGGGGCGGCCCGACGGTGATCCGGCTGTCGGATGAGGCCGAGACCGCCGTCAGCCTCGCCCAGGTCGGCAAGATCGGCCGCGCCTTGGCCAAGGGCGCGAGCGCCGTGACCGTGTACGAGGGCGACGACATCGCTGCCCGGCGTGCGCGGGCGAGCGAGCTGATGCGCGCCGCCGGCGGAACCTCCTCCGGAGAGGGCGCGGCCGAGGACTGGCTGCAGACGCGCTTCGACGGCCCGTACCTGCGTGACTCGCTACTCGATGCCGGCGTGTTCTGCGAGACGCTCGAGACCGCGACGACCTGGTCGAACCTGGCCGGCCTGCGACAGGCTGTCGAGGACGCCCTGCGGCAGGGATTCTCGGATGCCGGTGCCAAGAGCTACGTCATGTGCCACATCTCGCACATCTACCCCACGGGCGCGTCGCTGTACTTCACCGTGCTGGCCGGGGTGCGCGGCGACCAGCTCGCGGTCTGGGACGGCATCAAGGCGAACGTCAACGACGCGATCATCTCGGCCGGCGGGACCATCAGTCACCACCATGCCGTCGGTCGCGATCACGCCCCCTGGCTGGCCGAGGAGATCGGCGAGACCGGCATCCGCATCCTGTCCGCCATCAAACGTGAACTCGACCCGCACGGCATTCTCAACCCCGGTGCCGTGATCGCACCGCGCGGGTCGGCGACGTGATCCCGGTGCGCCGGGTCGCGGTCGTCGCCAACCCGCAATCCGGCAAGGGGCGGGGCCGTCGGGCAGCCGACGAGGCGATCGCGGCGCTGCGCGCCGACGGTGCGCAGGTGCAGGTCTACTCCGGCGGTTCACCGGCCGAGACCCGGCGCCTGGCTGAGGAGGCCGTGGCAGAGAAGCCGGATGCCCTCGTGGTCGTCGGCGGGGATGGCACGCTCTCGGGCATCATCGATGTGCTCGCCGCCGCCGAGGTGCCGATCGCTCTGGTGCCCGCGGGGACCGGCAATGACCTCGCCCGCGCGCTGGGGCTGCCACGCGGCGACGCGACGGCCGCCGTGAGCGTGGCGGTACGCGGCCGCACGCGCCTGATCGACGTCGGCGAGGTGCACAGCGAGGGCAGGACGACACCGTTCCTCTCTGTCGCCGCCCTCGGCTTCGATGCCAAGGTCAGCGACCGCACCAACCGGCTGCGCTGGCCGCGAGGCGCTCTGCGCTACTACCTGGCGCTGCTGATCGAACTGATCAGGCTGCAGCCGATGGACTTCCGCGTCGACGTCGATGGCGGACCTCAGGCGGCTGCGCCCGGCACTCTGATCGCGGTCGGCAACACCGCTAGCTACGGCGGGGGGATGCCGGTGTGCGCCGGTGCCGTTCCGGACGATGGCGCTCTGGACGTCGTGCATGTGGTTCCGCTGACGCGACTGCGTCTACTCAGACTGTTCCCGCTGCTGCTGCAGGGCCGTCACCTCACCCGCCCGGAGGTGATCCACCGGCGCGCCCAGCAGGTGAGCGTGTCGGCGCCGGGTCTGGTGGTCTACGCCGACGGCGAGCGCGTCGGCGCGGGGGAGTGCCGCATCACCGTGCGGCCCGCGGCGCTGCGTATGCTCGTGCCGTTGAGTGAGGGGGAGTCGGATGCCTGATGTGGACGTCGCCGTGATCGGCTCGGGCTTTGGCGGATCGGTCGCGGCGCTGCGACTGAGCGAGAAGGGCTACCGGGTGCGGGTCATCGAGGCCGGCCGCCGGTTCGAGGATGACGACTTCGCGAAGACCTCGTGGGACGTGCGCCGATACCTGTGGGCACCGGGAATCGGATGCCACGGTGTGCAGCGCATCCATCGGCTGCCGCACGTGATGATCCTCGCCGGCGCGGGCGTCGGCGGCGGGTCGCTCAACTACGCCAACACGCTCTACGAGCCCGGGGCGGCGTTCTTCGCCGACCCGCAGTGGCCTGCCGACGTGCGCTGGCAGGACGAGCTGTCGCCGCACTACGCGACCGCGAAGCGGATGCTGGGTGTGGTCGAGCACTACCCGCACACCGGGCCCGTCGAACGCATCATGCGCGGCGCCGCCGCGGATCTCGGCGTCGAGGACAGCTTTCGCAAGGCACCCGTCGGCGTGTTCCTCGGCATGCCGGGCGTCACCGTTCCCGATCCCTATTTCGACGGTGCCGGACCCGCCCGAACCGGGTGCACGCTGTGCGGCAACTGCATGGTGGGGTGCCGCGTCGGGGCCAAGAACACCCTGATGAAGAACTATCTGGCCCTCGCAGAGCGCCAGGGCGCGATCATCGAGCCGATGCGCACCGTGACGGACGTGCGCGAGCACCCGTCGGGCGGCTTTGTCGTCACCACCCAGCGCAGCGGTGCCTGGTTCCGGCGTGACAGGCGAACCCTGCACGCCGAGCAGGTGGTGTTCGCCGCGGGCACGTGGGGCACGCAGCAACTCCTGCACCGGATGCGGGCATCCGATGCACTGCCCGCCCTCTCCGGGGCTCTCGGGCGCCTCACCCGTACCAACTCGGAAGCGCTCGACGGTGCCGTCGCGGCACGCGTGCCCGAGAGCGCCGGCCTCGCCGACGGGGTCGCGATCACCACCTCGTTCCACGTCGATGAGCGCACCCACGTCGAGAACGTGCGCTACGGGCCGGGATCGAACCTGATGGGCGCGCTGGCGACCGTTCTGGTGCCGGGGGACCGGGGCCTGCTGCGACGCTTCGGCGCCGTCGTGGGCCGCGTGCTGCGGCATCCGATCCGGCAACTGCGGCTGGCCTCGCTGCACCGCTGGAGCGAGCGGGGGATCATCGCGCTGGTCATGCAGACCGCCGACAACTCACTCACCCTGTCGCTCAGGCGACGCTTCGGCCGTCGGGTGCTGACCAGCGCACAGGGACACGGCGAGCCGAACCCCACACACCTGCCGCAGGCGCATGCCGCCGTCGAGGCGATCGCCCGGCGGATGCAGGCCGAGACCGGCGTTCGCTCCGAGGCACGGGGGTCGTGGCCCGAAGTCTTCGGCATCCCGCTGACCGCGCACTTCCTCGGCGGCGCTGTGATCTCCGACAGCCCGGAGCAGGGCGTCATCGACGCCTACCACCGGGTCTGGGGGTACCCGGGGCTGCACATCGTCGACGGGTCCGCCGTGCCCGCCAACCCGGGTGTCAACCCGTCGCTGACGATCACGGCCCTCGCCGAACGAGCCCTCGCGCACTGGCCCGAGCGCGGTGACCGCGACACCAGGCCTGCGCAGCGCTGAGTCCGGGAATCCTCGCCGGAACGACGAAGCCCCGCCGACTGCAAAAGTCGACGGGGCTTCGTGCGGTTCAGGCGGTCAGGCCTCGATGCCGCGGATCGGCGGCGTGTGGAACGTTCCGCCGAACACGCGCTCGGAAGCACCCTCGCGGTCAAGGTACGGTGAAGCGCCGCCGTCGATGAACGGCCAACCCGCGCCCAGGATCAGGCACAGGTCGATGTCCTCGACCTCGGGCACGACGCCCTCGTCCAGCATGATGCGGATCTCCTGCGCCAGGCCGTCCTGCACACGCGTCAGGATGGTGTCGGCATCCGCCGGCGACGAGCCGACGGCGCCCTTGAGCACCTTCTCAGCGGCCTTGGTCCAGCCGGTGACGCGTCCGCCCTTGTCCTTCTCGACGATCGCGTCCAGCTCGGCCAGAGCATGGAAGTTCTCGTTGGCGTAGAAACGCTCGGGGAACGCGCGCACCATGGTGTCCTGCACGTGCGCGGCGACCTTCCAGCCGACCAGATCGATCAGCTGGAACGGGCCCATCGGGAGGCCGAGCGGGCCGAAGGCCTTCTCGACCTCGGCGATCGGCGTGCCCTCGTAGACGGCACGTGCTGCCTCGCCCATGACCTTCGCCAGCAGGCGGTTCACCACGAACCCGGGGGCGTCTGCGGTGAGAACGGCGTTCTTGCCGAGGCCCTTCGCGACCACGAACGCGGTCGACAGCGCCGCGTCGCTGGTGTGCGGCGTCTTCACGACCTCGATCAGCGGCATCACCGCGACCGGGTTGAAGAAGTGGAAGCCGACCAGACGCTCGGGGTTGGCGAGTTTCGCGCCGATCTCTTCGACCGACAGCGACGACGTGTTGGTGGCGAGGATGGCGTCCTCGGCGACGATCTTCTCGATCTCACCGAACACCTGCTGCTTGACGCCGACCTCTTCGAACACGGCCTCGATGACGAAGTCGCAGTCCGCGTACAGGCTCTTGTCGGTGGTTCCCGTCACCAGCGAACGCAGCTTGTTCGCGGTGTCGGCGTCGACGCGGCCCTTGGCCTCGAGCTTGCCGATCTCGTCGTGGATGTATGCCACGCCCTTGTCGACGCGGGCCTGATCCAGATCGGTGATGAGCACCGGCACCTGCAGACGGCGCACGAACAGCAGGGCGAACTGGCTGGCCATGAGGCCCGCACCGATGATGCCGACCTTGGTGACCTTCTTCGCCAGCGTCTTGTCGGGTGCGCCGACCGGACGCTTCGCGCGCTTCTGCACCAGATCGAACGCGTACATCGACGCGGCGAACTGGTCGCCGGTCACGAGCTCGGCCAGGGCCTCGTCCTCACGGGCGAAGCCCTCTGCCTTCGTGCCGCTGCGGGCCTTGTCGAGCAGGTCGAGCGCGACGTAGGGCGAGCGCGGCACGGTGCCGATCTTCGACTCGAGCATGGTGCGCGCCATCTTGATGGCGACGGGCCACTTCACGGTGCGCTCGATCTTGCCGGGTGCGTTCTTGCGCTCGACCTTCTTGCCGCCCAGCACAGCGTCAGCCCAGACCAGCGAGTTCTCGAGGAAGTTCGCCGCCGGGAAGATGGCGTCCATGAGGCCCAGCTCGAACGCCTGCTGCGGCTTGAGCATGCGGTTCTGCTTGAGCGGGTTCGAGATGACGACCTCGAGGGCGTTCTCGATGCCGATCAGGTTCGGCACCAGGTAGGCGCCGCCCCAGCCGGGGATGATCCCGAGGAAGACCTCGGGCAGAGCCAAGGCGGCTGCCGAAGCATCGACGGTGCGGTAGGTGGAGTTCAGCGCGATCTCCATGCCGCCGCCCAGCGCCAGTCCGTTGACGAACGCGAAGGACGGCACACCGAGATCGGACAGCGACCCGATCACCTTGTGGCCCAGCTGTGCGATCAGGCGAGCGTTGTCCTTCGAGCCGACCCGGCTGATGTCGGACAGGTCGGCGCCGGCGGCGAGGATGTACTGCTTGCCGGTGATGCCGACGGCCTGGATCTCACCCGATGCGGCGCGTGCCTTGAGGGCGTTGAGCGTCTCGCCGAGCTCCGTGAGCGTCGCCGGACCCAGCGTGTTCGGACGGGTGTGGTCGCGCCCGTTGTCGAGCGTGATCAGCGCGAGCACCTTGCCCGAGGGAAGGCGGATGTCGCGCACGGGGGAGTGCGTGATCACCTCACCCTCGGTGAGGGCCATGATCGGCGAGAAGTCGATGTCCTCGTAGCTCACTTCTTCTTCTTTCCGTCGTAGTGCGGGTTCTCCCAGATGACCGAACCGCCCTGGCCGAGACCGACACACATCGCGGTGAGGCCGTAGCGCACGTCGGGGCGCTCGGCGAACTGCGCCGCGAGCTGGATCATCAGACGCACTCCGGATGCTGCCAGCGGGTGACCCAGCGCGATCGCGCCGCCCCACTGGTTGACCCGCGGGTCGTCATCGGCGATGCCGAAGTGATCGAGCAGCGAGATCACCTGCACGGCGAAGGCTTCGTTCAGCTCGAACAGACCGATGTCATCGATCGTGAGACCGGCCTTCTTCAGCGCCTTCTCGGTCGAGGGGATCGGACCGATGCCCATGATCTCGGGCTGCACACCGGCGAAGGCGAACGAGACCATCCGCATCTTCGGCGCCAGGCCGTGCTCCTTCACCGCACCGCCACCGGCGAGAAGCGACATGGTCGCGCCGTCGGTCAGCGGGGATGACGTGCCGGCGGTGACACGACCGTGCGGCCGGAACGGGGTCTTCAGCGCGGCCAGGTCGTCCATGGTCGTGCCCGGGCGACGCCCCTCGTCCTCGGTCGCCAGACCCCAGGCTCCGTCGGCGCCCTTGATTGCCACAGAGACGAGATCGGGCTGGATCTTGCCGGCGTCGTACGCAGCCTGCACCTTGTGCTGGCTGAGCATGCCGAAACGATCGGAGCGCTCCTTGGTGAGGTGCGGGAAGCGGTCGAACAGGCGCTCGGCCGTGACACCCATGTTCAGTGCGCCCGGGTCGACCATCTTCTCGGCGACGAAACGCGGGTTCGGGTCGGCGTTGCCGCCGATCGGGTGGTGTCCCATGTGCTCGACACCACCGGCGAGCGCGAAGTCGTACATGCCGATGCCGATCGATGCGGCCATGGTCGTCACGCTCGTCATGGCACCCGCGCACATGCGTTCGACGGCGAGGCCGGGAACGGTCTGCGGAAGGCCGGCGAGGATCGCGACCGACCGGCCCAGGGTGAGGCCCTGATCCCCGGTCTGCGACGTCGCGGCGATTGCCACATCGTCGATGCGCTCGGCCGGTACCCCGGCGTTGCGCTCCATCAGGCCGATGGTCGCCTTCACGGCGAGGTCATCTGCGCGGGTGTTCCAGTACATGCCCTTTTCGCCGGCGCGCCCGAAGGGTGTGCGCACTCCATCGACGAAGTAGACGTCCGAGATCTCGGCCACTCTGCCTCCAAAGGTTGGGGATGCGACCAGCCTAGGAGTGCGCGTCGTGGCGGGGGAATCGGTTGGGCGGACTCTACGAATCCGCCGTGTCGGCATCCGTCGTGGATTGCGGGCCTTCTACAAAGGCATCCGCGATCTTCTGTGCTGTATGCGCAACCTGCCAGGGCCGCGCGCCGAGTTCGCTGAGCGCGGCGCCGATGGCATCCGCGGTCAGCGCCGGCGGGTGCCAGGCGACCCGGCGCAGGTGCTCGGGCGTCAGTAGGTTCTCGGTGGGCATGTGCAGCTCTTCGGCGATCGCCTCGACCACCGGTCGGGCGGCCTTCAGCCGCAGATCGGCCTCGGGGTTGCGGTCCACCCACGCCCGAGGCGGTGGGAGGGAGTCGCTGGGCACCCGCTCGCGGGGCAGCTGCTCGGTGGCGCGGCCGCGCGCGATGGCGTCCCACCAGCGATCCAGTTGCGTGCGGCTGGCGCGACCGTTGAACTCCTTCAGGCCGGCGAGCGCCTGCTTCGAGGTGGGGGAGGCGAGCACGGCGGCCAAGAGTGCGCGGTCGGGCACGAGACGGCCCGGTGCGGCGTCGATCTCTCGGGCGTAGTCCTCCCGTGCCGTCCACAGCTCGCGTGCGACGGCGAGTTGGCGGGCACCGCGCACCTTGTGCAGACCGCTGAGGCGTCGCCATGGCTCTTCGCGCGGCGGCTTGGGTGGCCGATGCAGGGTGGCGTCGAACTCCTGCGCCGCGTACTCGGTCTTCTGCGAAGCTGCGAGTTCGTCGACGAGGGCGTCTCGCACGTCGATCAGATGCACGACGTCGAGCGCAGCGTACTCGAGCCACGGCGCCGGCAGCGGCCGGGTGGACCAGTCGGCTGCCGAGTGGGCCTTGGTCAGCGAGATGCCCAGCGTGCGCTCGACGACGGCGGCGAGGCCGAATCCGTCGCTGCCGAGCAGCCGCGATGCCAGTTCGGTGTCGAAGATGCGGGGTGGTTCGAGGTCGAGTTCTCGTAGGGATGGCAGGTCCTGGCTGGCCGCGTGGAACACCCACTCCTCGGCGCCGATGGCCCGCTGGAGTGCGCTGAAGTCGCCGATGGCGGGAGGATCGAAGAGGAAGACCCCGGCGTCGCGGCGAAAGACCTGGATCAGGTATGCGCGCTGCGAGTACCGGAATCCCGATGCTCGCTCAACATCGACGGCGACCGGCCCATCGCCCTCGGCCAGCGCGCGACTGGCCTTCTCGAACTCCGCGCGGTCGCTGATCACGGAGTAGTCAGCCACGTCCGCCCTTTCTTGCGCCGAACACGGCGACATCCTCTGATCCGGGCGGGAGCCCTGCGAGCATTCCCACCAGTTCCTCCCATGCTTCCACATGTGGCCGGAGGGGGGCGTCGGCTGTCCACGACGCGCGCAACTCGATCTGCGCGCCGTCGCCTTCTTCGGCGAGCGCTCCGAATCCCTTCGAGAGCATCTTCGTCGAGGTGCCCGATGCGGAGTGGTATTCGGCTCCGTGGTCGTCAAGTGCGTCGACAAGCCACGACCAGGCCACGTCCGCCAGCAACGGATCTGTGCCGATCTCGGGCTCGAGCGGAGCCTGGGCGTATGCGACGATCCGCCAGGCGCCGCCCCACGACGGCGGTTCGTCTGGATCGTGCAGCAGCACGAACCGCCCGGTGCCGTACAGGGAATCGCCGTGGTCATCGGGTCGCACATCCGCGGCCAGAGCGAAAGCGAACGGAGCGAGGTCGCGCGGGGCGGGGATCTCGCGCACGACGATGTCGGTCCGTGACGACGCCGTGCGCAACTCTGCCACCGCTGCGTCGAACAGGGCGGCGGCCTCCGGGTCTGCGGTCACGTGGACAGGCTAGAGTCAGGAGGCGATGAAGAGTCTCAGGCACGCCGCAGCGTTCGCCCTCCCCGTCGTCGCCGCTACGGCCGCGGCGGCCGCCGTCGCGGTGTTCAGTACCGCCCGCCGCGTGGTGACACCCGCCGTCCGTCAGAAGGATGTGCGCATCCGTTCCGTGGACACCGCGGCGCAGACGATCGAGCTCGACCGCACGGTCGATACCGAGCTCCCCGGCCGCTATGGGCTGTTTACCGCGGGATCACACGACTACGTCAAGCTCGGCGCGGTGCTGAGCGCTGATGCCACCAGTGTGCGCCGCAAGCTGCTCACACAGATCGCACCCGATGCGCACCTCGATCAGGACGCCGCCTTCAGCGGCTGGTACTACGTCGCACCGGATGAGCTGCACCTGCCGTGGAAGAACGTGCTGATCGGCTCGCCGGCCGGGCCCTGCCCGGCGTGGCTGTTTCCGCAGTCCTCCTCTACCTGGGTGATCCAGGTGCACGGCCGGGGCACGACGCGTTCGGAGTGCCTGCGTGCGGTGCCTGTCTTCCACGCGCTCGGGCTGCCCGTGCTCGTGGTCTCATACCGCAACGATGGCGAGGCGCCGCGTTCGCGGCGGGGTTCCTACGCGCTCGGGGCCGCGGAGTGGCGCGACGTCGACGCGGCGATCGGGTACGCGATGCGCCACGGCGCCGAGCGCATCGTGCTGATGGGCTGGTCGATGGGCGGCGCGATCGCGCTGCAGACGGCGGTGTCGTCCGCGCATCGGGAGGCGATCGCGGCACTGGTGCTGGATTCGCCGGTCGTGGACTGGCGCACCGTGCTGCGGTTCCAGGCGCGCGAGGCGGGCCTGCGGGAGCCCTTGCCCGCACTGGCGATGGGAGCGCTCCAGAACTCCGTGATGGCACGACTGAGCGGCGCCGAGGCGCCGATCGCGTTCGACCGCCTCGACATGGTGGCACGGGCATCCGAGCTCGATGCTCCCGTGCTGATCCTGCACAGCGAGGACGACGGTTTCGTCCCTGCCGACGCCTCGCACGCGCTCGCGAAGGCACGCCCGGATCTGGTCACCATGCCCGAGATCTCGGTCGCGCGGCACACCAAGCTGTGGAACTACGACCAGAGCGGGTGGACGGCGACGATCACCGACTGGATCACAGCGCAGGGGTTGGCCGAGGACGGCGCACCGAACTGAGCACTCAGCGCTTCTGTGCGACCTGGTTCTTGGCGCGCATCAGCATCCCGGTCATCCCGCCGATCCGAAGCGGCGAGACCAGTTTGGTCAGCCCGATCGTCTGGGGGTAGTCGCTGGGGATCGCCAGCACCTCGTCAGCGGTCAGCCCGGTGATGCCCTGCCCGAGGATACTGGCGAACCCGCGGGTCGTCGGTGCCTCCGGCGGCGCCGTCGCATGCATGGCGACGATGCCGTCGGAGACCTCGACGATGATGAAAACGGGGGACTGGCACTCCGCGACGCGCTCGTACAGCTCGGGATGGTCGGCGAGACGCTCCGGGACGGCCGGCAGCTCGTTCGCGAACTCCAGCAACAGCTCGAGGCGGTCGCTCTCGGGCAACTCGAGGAACTCGTCGCGGAACTCGGCGAGCGCGGCAGGGACGGGCGTGTCAGTCATCCCTGTGATTCTCCCACGCTCAGAGCGCGCCGGGCTCCGTGCCGGTCACGATCGGCACCCGCACGGCGCTGCCCCATTCGGTCCATGAGCCGTCGTAGTTGCGTACGTTCTCGAAGCCCAGCAGGTGCTGCAGCACGAACCAGCTGTGGCTGGAGCGCTCACCGATACGGCAGTACGCGATCACGTCGTCGCCGGGCGTGAGACCGGCGCCGTCGAGGTAGATCTGCTCCAGTTCGGCGCGCGACTTGAATCCGCCGTCCTCGGCGACCGCGCGCGCCCACGGCACGCTCTGCGCCGTCGGAATGTGACCGCCGCGCAGCGCGCCCTCCTCGGGGTATGCGGGCATGTGGGTGCGCTCACCGGAGTACTCCTCGGGAGAGCGCACGTCGATCAGCGGTCCGTGGCCGATGAAGGCCAGCACGTCGTCCTTGTAGGCGCGCAGCACCGAGTCGTCGCGCTCGACGACCGGGTACTCGGTGGCGGGACGCACGGTCTTCTCAGTGGTGAGGTCACGGCCCTCGGCGATCCATTTGTCGCGGCCGCCGTCGAGCAGGCGCACGTCCTCGTGCCCGAACAGTGAGAACACCCACAGGGCATATGCGGCCCACCAGTTGTTCTTGTCGCCGTAGATCACCACGGTGTCATCGCGCGAGATACCCTTGCGGCTGAGCAGGGCGGCGAAGCCCTCGCCGTCGACGTAGTCGCGCACCACAGGGTCGTTCAGTTCGGTGTGCCAGTCGACCTTCACCGCACCTGGGATGTGGCCGGTCTCGTACAGCAGCACGTCCTCGTCGGACTCGACGACGACGAGGCCGGGGGTGCCAAGGTTCTGTGCGAGCCACTCGGTGGTGACGAGACGACCGGGTTCGGCGTACTCGGCGAACTTGGCGGATGAGGTGTCGTGTGCGACGGTCACTATTGCTCCTCTGGGTGCAGGATGCCTGGGGTGTTGATGGACGGCGTAAAATCGAGCCGTCCCCTTTGACCCTAGATCCCTTCCAGCGTGCCCGCACTCGGATCGCAAGACTATGACTTCAGGAACGTGATGACCCAGCAGATCGGCACGGGTGTCGTGCATCTCACCGAACGCACACCCGTCGTGACCGGAGACGAGATGCTGGCCAGTCTTGTTCCGCCCCCGCAGTTCGACGGTGCGACCTTCGAGAGCTACCGCGCGGACGAGGCCTACCCGTCACAGGACGAGGCGAAGCGCACGCTGATGCGCTTCGCCGGTGGGGGAGAGCCCGTGAAGAAGGCCGGGCTGTTCCGGCGCGCACCGAAGGTCGAGCCCATGAAGCCGGGCGTCTACCTGGACGGCGGGTTCGGCGTCGGCAAGACCCACCTGTTGGCGTCGGTCTATCACGCGATGCCGGCACGGCGGAAGTATTTCGGGTCGTTCATCGAATACACCGCGCTGGTCGGAGCTCTCGGCTACAAGAACACCGTCGATCTGCTGCGCGGGGCCGACCTGCTCTGCATCGACGAGTTCGAGCTCGACGACCCGGGCGACACCATGGTCATGACCCGACTGCTGGGCGAGTTGGTGGCATCCGGAACCCGCCTCGCCGCCACCTCGAACACGCCGCCGAACGCGCTCGGCGAGGGACGCTTCGCGGCGCAGGACTTCCTGCGCGAGATCCACGCGATGTCCGAGGCGTTCCAGACTCTGCGCATCGATGGCGTCGACTACCGGCAGCGCGCTATCGATGGCACTGCCGTCGTGCTCGACGATGCCGGCTACGCCGCGACGATCGCGCGGGGCGCGACCGGGGGGACGGCATCCGACGATGACTTCTCGGATGCCATCCGTCACCTCGCCCAGGTGCATCCTTCGCGCTACATCCGTCTCATCGACAACGTCGACGTGGTCGGTCTGCGCGACGTGCGCGTGCTGAGCGATCAGTCTGAGGCGTTGCGGTTCGTCGCATTCGTCGACCGCGTCTACGACGCGCAGCTGCCGATCGCCGCGACCGGCGTCTCGCTCGACGCCGTGTTCGCCGATGAGATGCTCTCGGGCGGTTACCGCAAGAAGTACCTGCGCGCGATCTCCCGACTCAACGCGCTCACGCACTCATTGCCTGACGCCGCGTAACGCGACGTTCACATTCGGCCACGGCCTGTAACACGGCCGCAACACAGCGCGTCGGTCGTCGAAACACGACCGCCGCAGACTGAGCCTCGTTCACATGATTGAAGGAGGTTGGGATGGATGCTGCGGGCAACATCTCCTGGGCGATCACAGCCACTGCACTGGTGCTGCTGATGACACCGGGAGTGGCATTCTTCTATGGCGGACTGGTCAAGGCCAAGAGCGTCATCAGCATGATGATGATGAGCTTCGGCGCGATCGGTCTGATCGCGGTGCTCTGGGTGCTGTACGGGTTCTCGATGAGCGCGGTGTCAGACCCGATGCAGTTCGCGGGCAATCCTTTCGCCGACTTCGGCTTGGTGGACACCGCCGCGGGGGACGGCGCGAACGTGGCGCTGCTGAGCGTGGCTTACGGCGCCACGTTCGCGATCATCACCGTCGCGCTGATCTCGGGCGCGATCGCGGATCGGGCGAGGTTCGGTCCGTGGTTGATCTTCGTCGGCCTGTTCGGCACACTCGGGTACTTCCCGATCGCCGCATGGGTGTGGGGCGGTGGCTGGATCATGAACCTCGGAACGGCGCTGTTCGGTGAGGAGAGCGGCATCGCCGTGATCGACTACGCCGGTGGCACCGCGGTGCACATCAACGCGGGAGCCGCCGCTCTCGCGCTGGCGCTCGTGCTGGGCAAGCGGATCGGCTTCGCCAAGGGCATCCAGCGTCCGCACAACGTGCCGCTGACGCTGCTGGGGGCGGCGTTGCTGTGGTTCGGCTGGTTCGGGTTCAACGCCGGTGCGGAGTGGCTGGCCGACGACATGGGCAAGGTGGGTCTGATCGGGATCAACACCCTGGGGGCGGCGGCCGCGGGCATCCTCGGCTGGATCCTGATCGAGCGCATCAAGGACGGCAAGCCGACGTCGGTCGGCGCGGTGTCGGGCCTCGTGGCCGGTCTTGTCGCGATCACGCCGGCCTGCGCGAACCTCACGCCCGGTTGGGCGCTGCTGCTGGGAGCACTCGCGGGAGTCGCCTGCGCTCTCGCGGTGGACCTGAAGTACCGCTGGGGCTTCGATGACTCGCTCGACGTCGTGGGTCTGCACCTGGTGGGAGGTCTGCTGGGTACGGTGTACCTCGGCTTCTTCGCGACCGACCAGGGGCTGTTCACCGGTGGGGACTGGCGGTTGCTCGCGGTGCAGGTGATCGCGGCCGGGGGAGTGCTGGTGTACTCGTTCGTGGTGGCCCTCGTGATCGGCTTGGCGATCGAGAAGACGATCGGGTTCCGGGTGACCAGCGAGGATGAGGTCGCGGGCGTCGACCAGGTCGTGCACGGCGAGGCGGGCTACGCGCTGGTCGAGTAGCTGCTGGGTAGGGTAGGCAGGTGAGTTCGACGAACAAGTTCCTGTCTGCCCTCGCCGGCATCGTCAATCGGATGCTGGTGAAGGACGAATCACAGCGACCGCGTCGCCGGCACGCCGGCGACGCGGTGCTTCGTCCGGAGGGGCGGTCGCTTTCGGGTGGGTCGGTCGCACGCGATCACGGTGAGGACGTCGAGCCGGGGCGGATGCCCGGTGCCGAGACCGTGCAGGTCGATCCGGAACGGGTCGATGACGTCGCGGTCGGCTACTCACCGTCCCGCAATGACGCGCCGGACTCGGGTGAGATCATCTGGACCTGGGTGCCGTACGAGGAGAACGACGGCCGCGGCAAGGACCGCCCCGTTCTTGTGATCGGGCGGCACACGGCCGATCGAGTCTACGCCGTGCGGATGACCAGCAAGCCGCATGACCGCGATCGTGACTACCTGCCGATCGGCTCGGGAGCGTGGGATGTGCGCGGGCGTGAGTCCTGGGTGGACATCGAGCAGCTGTACAGCGTGCACCACGACGGCATGCGCCGCGAGGCGGCGGTGCTTGACGCTCAGCGCTACGCGCGTGTGGCGCGTGCGCTGATCGCACGCTATGGCTGGGCGCGTGAGTAGGACTCAGTCGCCCTGACCACCCTCGTCGGACTGCTCGGGCTGCGTCTTCACCGCGGAGATCTCGAACTCGAGCGTGATCTTCTCTGAGACCAGCACGCCACCCGAGTCGAGCGGGGTGTTCCACTCCAGGCCGAAGTCCCTGCGATTCAGACGCCGACTTCCCTCGAAGCCGGCCCGCAACTCGCCGTACGCCCCTGTCTCAATGCCGGTCAGGGCCAGGGGGATCATCACCTGACGCGTGACGTCACGGATGGTGAGCTCTCCCGTGACGCCGAAGGCGCGATCGTCGACCTCTTCGATCTGCGTGCTCACGAACGTGATCTGCGGCCACTTCTCGGCGTCGAAGAAGTCGGCGCTGCGCAGGTGCTCGTCGCGCTGAGCGCTGCGGGTGTCGATGCTGGCGACCTCCATGCTGACCTTCGCCCAGGACTTCTCGGGCTGCTCGGTGTCGACATGCAGGTGACCGGTGATGTCGTTGAACGCCCCGCGAACGGTCGTGACCATCGCGTGCTTGGCCGAGAATCCGATGCGGGTGTGAGCCGGGTCGATCTCCCAATCGCCGTTCACCTTCGCGTGTTCGATCACGTGACGCTCCTGTTTCTTCTCGCTCGGGTAGCGATATGCCGGATCGAGCGTACCGGCATCGGTTGGGTCCGGTCGAACGGTGCCACGGGAGCGCGCGGCGTGCGCCCATCAGCCAGTGTCCCCGTTCCGACGAGGACGCCCGCCAGGATCCAGGCGGACGCCTGCCCGTAGCCCGTTCCCGGAGGTACATCGTGGTGCCCGCCGACGAAGCCCAGCGCGAGTGCGTACTCGGTGATGCTGTTCATGAGCAGCACGAGCACAGCAGCGCTGATGCCGAGAACTCGTGCAGGGCGAGTTCGAAGAACGAAGGCGGCCGTGATGGTGAGAACAAGAGCGAGACCCCAGAGAAGCGCCAGTGCTGCGAGATGCTCCGGGCCATCCATCGCTGCCGTGCAGGCCTCGACGGAACTTCCTGCAGCGCAAGGGAGCCACGCCTGGTGGGTCAGTAACGCGCCGCGGATGCCCACCGCAACAAGCGAAGCCGCCAGCACCCCACCAAGCACAAGTCGAAACGCGCGCATTCGTGCCCCCAGTTCGTCGCGGCTCAGCCTAGCGCCGGCGAGTGCGTCGCTTCACTCGGCATAGACCGCCCGACCGGAACGAGAAAGGCCCGGGAGCTTCCCGGGCCTTTCGATGGTGGGCGATGCGGGACTCGAACCCACGACCTCTTCCGTGTGAAGGAAGCGCGCTACCAACTGCGCCAATCGCCCATGTGTTGTTGTGATGTGCTCAAGGGCACAGATAGAGAGCATACCCGATCGGCGGGGGAGTGCCGGCACCGTGGCGCAGCCCGGGCGTGGCGCTCGGCGTGCGCGTCGTCGGACACGCCCGGATGCGCGGAGTGGTTTGGTGATGCGGTGAACCTGGGCTAATGTATTTCAAGTGCCCGGGACGCCGGGAACGAAATGCGGATGTAGCGCAGTTGGTAGCGCATCACCTTGCCAAGGTGAGGGTCGCGAGTTCGAGTCTCGTCATCCGCTCGAGTGCAGGAGCCCCCGTAAGGGGGGGGTTTCGGCATGTGGAGTTCGAATCCACCTCGCGGTGGCGTGGCCGAGAGGCTAGGCACCGGCCTGCAAAGCCGTTTACACGGGTTCGAATCCCGTCGCCACCTCTCCGACAACTGAATAGCCCATTGGGCGCGATTGGCGCAGCGGTAGCGCGCTTCCCTGACACGGAAGAGGTCACTGGTTCGATCCCAGTATCGCGCACAGACGAAGCCCCCGGTCCAGCCGGGGGTTTTCTTGTGTGTGTGTGGAGAGGTGACCGCAGGGCTGTCGGGTGGTCGGCGCTCCGGCTTCGGTGCCGGGTTGACCGGGATGGTCGATCGCAGTGGTGAACGTGGGGTAAAGTAGATGAAGTGCCCGGCTCGCCGGGAGCGAAATGCGGATGTAGCGCAGTTGGTAGCGCATCACCTTGCCAAGGTGAGGGTCGCGAGTTCGAGTCTCGTCATCCGCTCGAATGTAGGATTTCTTCTTAAGATGCCTGCATGTGAACTGAACAGCCCTTTGGCGCGATTGGCGCAGCGGTAGCGCGCTTCCCTGACACGGAAGAGGTCACTGGTTCGATCCCAGTATCGCGCACACGCATAACCCCCTGAGAGATCAGGGGGTTTTCGCGTTTTGTGGGCGCGACACCTCGTGTGGTTACGAGACCGATGTGCTCGTAACTCACCATTCACCGAGACTTCTGCCGCCGTACCGGCGGTCTCGTAATTCGTGGACACCTTGTGGCGCGACTGTGGTTACCGAGCCCGAGCGAACGACTCGGCCCCGACACCCGAAAGGTCTCCCATGCGCTCTCGCACCTCACGCGCTCTCGGTACGCTCGCCATTGGCGTCGTCGCTCTCACCGGCTGCTCCGGTGGGGCATCCGCCGAAGGGGCCTCCGATCCGGCGCCCAGCACCATACGCATGGTGACGCTACCGCTCGTGGACGATCCGAACGCGGTCACCCCCGTGGATGCTTTGAAGAACCTCCTGGGTGAGGCGACTGGCCTCGATGTCGAGATCACCGACGTGCCGAGTTACTCCGCCGCGATCGAGGCGGTGCGCGCCGGGCACTCCGACATCGTGATGGCCAGCGGATTTCCGGCAGCACTCGCGGTCAACACCGGAGAAGTCGATCCGCTGGTCGCGTGGCCGGGCGCAGACGACCCGGTATCGACCTGCCTCGTGCTGGATGATTCCGAGTTGCACGACCTCAACGACATCACCGTCGACACTGTCGTCGTCTTCGCTGATCCCGCATCCAGCTCGGGCTACTTCATGCCTGTGCACATGCTGGACGCAGCCGGACTGACGAAGGACGAGGATTACACGTCGATGATGTCGGGCGGTCACGACCGCAGTCTGCTCGCGCTTCAGCAGGGACAGGCCGATGTCGCCTGCACGTCGACGCTCTTTCCGCCGATGGCGGGGCAAGGCTCGCCACTCTTTCCGTTCGAGGTCGGCGAGACGCGCTCTATCGGCGAGAGCATCCCCATGCCGGTGGCGATGACCCTCCTCGGCAGTCAGAGTATGGCGCCGGAGAAGAGGGCGGCTCTGCTGGACGCCATCCCCGTGGTCTACGACCTGGACAATGCCGATGAGCTCGGCCTGTACGCGGAAGGCATCCCCGAGGGCATCGAGCCGATCGTCGAGCCCGCGACCGACCTGTTCCAGCCCTTCGTCGACATCGCCGCAGTCGCGGGCGTCGACATCTCCGATCTCGACTGACCTCATGACTGTGCTCATGAACCCTCCTGACGCGAGTCGCGAAGCGGTCGGTGTGCAACGAGCCGTATCGGTCCGCGGGCTGCGTGTGCGGTATGGCTCCGATGGCCCATTCGTTCTCGACGGCGTCGACCTCGACCTGAATCCCGGCGAGATGGTCGGAGTTCTCGGCGCCTCGGGCTCCGGCAAGTCCACCCTCATGAAGGCCATCACAGGGTTTGCTCCGGTCACCGGAGGGACGGTGTGGGTGAACGGACGCGACGTATCAGCCCTGCGCGGCCGACGTCTGCGGGCATTGCGCTCCGACGTCGGGCAGGTCTTTCAGCAGTTCAACCTGATCGGCCGGCTCTCAGTGCTCACCAACGTGCTGGCCGGCGCGCTCCACGCTGCCGGCCCGCTGAACCTGTTGGGCACCTTCAGCCAGGAAGACCGTCGACGCGCGCTCGAGCTGCTCGACCGAGTCGGCATTGCGCACAAGGCCAACGACGAGGCGAGATCGCTGTCGGGCGGTCAGCAGCAGCGCGTCGCGATCGCTCGTGCGCTGATGCAGCGCCCAAGCGTGATTCTCGCCGACGAACCGGTCGCGTCTCTCGATCCCCGCATGAGCGACACGGTGCTCGAACTGCTGCGATCCATCGCGCACCAAGAGCAGATCCCGGTGCTGGTGAGCCTGCACGTGCTGCCGTTGGCCATGGCGCACTCCGACCGCATCGTGGGGCTTCGTCACGGCGAAATCGTCGTCGCCGGAACGACCACAGAGCTGACGACCGAGGAACTCACGGTGGTCTACGAGACCGACGACGAGGAGGCGACCGCATGACCAGGCGTGGTACGTCTGCAGACGGTACGACCGCGGCGGCACCCCGCCGCAAGACGTCGCCGGCGCTCGACCCGCGCGAGCGCGAACGCCTCGAGAGAGCCTTCCGCATTCCGCGCGCACGATTCGTGGTCGGCGCGATCATCGGTGTGGCCGTCTTCGTCTGGGCGGCCAACGGTGGGCGCTTCAACGTCGTCAAGCTGGGGGAGGGCGCTGTCAATATGGGCGAGTTCCTGCTTCGCCTGTTCCCACCCGACTTCTCGCAGTTCGACCTGATCGTCTCGTTGCTCATCGAGACACTCCAGATGGCCGTGGTCGGTACGGTACTGGGCACAGTGCTCGCTCTGCTCATCGCCTTCGGTGCGGCGAGCAACATCGCCCCTCCCTGGCTGTACTACCCGTGTCGCTGGCTCATGAACATCATCCGCGCTCTGCCAGATCTCGTCATCGCGCTGATGTTCGTCTCCGCCGTCGGGCTGGGCCCGTTCGCCGGCATCCTCGCGATGACCGTCGGCTCGATCGGTTCGATAGGCAAGGTGTTCGCCGAAGCGATGGAGGCGGTCGATCGTGGCCCGATCACCGCCATGCACTCCGTCGGCGCATCGAAGCGTCAGATCGTTCAGTACGGCGTCCTCCCGCAGGCCATGCCGCTGCTCGCGAGCTACACCCTGCTGTTGTTCGAAGGGAACATCCGGGGCGCAACGATCCTCGGCCTCGTCGGTGCCGGGGGTATTGGCCTCGAGCTGACTACAGCCATGAACATGTACGACTACGGCCACCTGTCGGCGATGGTGATCTGCATCATCGTGCTTGTCACTGTCATCGACCAGGTCAGCGCCATCATCCGAAAGAAGATCACATGACTCCGCTCACCCCTGTCTCGCCTCCCCTGAGCGCACCGGTCAACCTCCGCGAACTGCGCGGTATCGCGATCGAGGGGGGCCGGGTGCGCCCCGGGTTCGCTCTTCGTGCCGACGACCTGTCGTACATCACCGACCACGATGCGCGAGTGCTCGTTCGGGACGGCCTGTCGGCGGTCATCGACCTGCGCTCGAATGTCGAGGCGCGTTTGACGGGCCGCGGGCCGCTGGCCGATCTGCCGGTCACCTATCACCACATCTCGCTGCTCACACAGGAAGCGACGGATGCCGCCTTCGGGGGCACACCCGGCGCGGGGTATCGCGAGCGCTACGTTCCCATGTACGTGTCTCTGTTCGAAGGATCGGCGCCGCTGCTCGTGCAAGCCCTCTCAGTCATTGTTGCGGCGCCCGGCTCGGTCGCGTTTCACTGCTCGGCGGGTAAAGACCGGACGGGGGTGCTCGCTGCTGCACTGCTCCTGACGCTTGGCGCCTCCGATGACGAGATCTGCGCAGACTACGGTCGCACGGGACCGAATGTGCCCGCGGTCATGGAACGCACGCAGCCGATCCTGGGTCCGATGATGCAGGCGATGGGGATTCCGATGGATGCCGCAGCCCTCGCTGCGGCCGATGCGGGCTTCCATCCGGACGCGATGCGGGGCACGCTCGACGCGCTGCGCGCCCGGCATGGGGGTGACGCTCTCGCTCCACTGCGACGTGCGGGACTGAGCGACGATCGAGTCGCGGCGCTGCGTGCAAAGGCACTGCGCGGATGAGCGCGGCCGCTCGGAGCGACGCCATGTCTGCGCAGACGCGCCGGCGCCCAGGGCGGCCGCGCATCGAAGAGCACGACGGGAGGATCCTCCACGGGGCCCTCGCGCTGATCGACGCGGGGAAGGAAGTCACCGTGAACGCCGTCGTCGAGGCCAGCGGAGTCTCGCGCGCGGCGCTCTACCGCCGATGGGGGAGGCTGACCGATCTCGTGGCGGCGGCACTGGACCACGGCAGAAGCAGCGTGATTGATATTCGTCTTGAGGGCGATCTGAGGCAGAACATCATTGATGCCTACTTCAGGAGCCCCCGGGACATCTTCAGCGCGCAGTACTCCGATCGCCGATTTCGCATGCGCATGCACCTGGTGATGGCCGATCGCGAGCTGCAGCGCACGTACTGGCGGTCGCATGTGACTCACCGCAGGGTCGGCATCGAGCGCGCGCTCCGGCACGGCGTGGAGCAAGGGGTGCTGCGCCCGGATCTGGACATCGACTCCAGCATCGACCTGATCAACGGTGTCTTCTACTACCAGGGCTTCGTGCGGGGCGTGCCATTGGGTGATGCTGATGCGCTCGGGCGGTGCCGGAGCGCCTTTGAGACAGCCTGGCGGGGGATGCTGGCGTAGCCCTCCACGAGGCCCTTCGACTGTCGCTCGAGTTGACAATGCCGATACCCCCTAGGGTATAGTCGATCTCATCACGCATACCCCTAGGGGTATCCAAATGAGATTGAGGATGAGCCATGTGCCGACCGACGACCTGCCGCACCTGCGGAAAGACGACCTGGGCGGGCTGCGGCCAGCACGTCGCATCTGTGAAGCGCAGCGTCCCCGCCGGACAGTGGTGCGGCGGAACGCACACGCAAGCGCAGATCGACGCTGCCAAGTCCGAACGCGGCGGATTCTTCGCACGCCTGTTCGGGCGCTGAGAACGCGCACCACCCACTGACCGACTGCTCCGCACACGAAGGGACTGACCATGCTTCTGGAACGCATCTACGATGAGGACCTCGCGCAGGCGAGCTACGTCATCGGCTGCCAGGCGAAGGGCGAGGCGATCGTCGTCGACCCCCGCCGCGACCTCGACGTCTACCTGGATCTTGCCGCGAAGAACGGTATGAAGATCGTCGCCGTCACCGAGACCCACATCCACGCGGATTACCTCTCGGGCACCCGCGAGCTCGCCGCCGCCACCGGCGCGACGATGTACGTCTCCGACGAGGGTGGTCCCGACTGGACGTACTCGGATGCCTTCGTCGGCGCCGTGCGGATGAAGCACGGTCACCGCATCGCACTCGGCAACATCACCGTCGAGGCGGTTCACACCCCCGGACACACCCCCGAGCACCTGTCGTTCCTCGTCACCGATGGCGCGCAGTCGAGCGATCCCGGGTTCATGCTCACCGGAGACTTCGTGTTCGTCGGTGATCTCGGACGCCCCGACCTGCTCGATGAGGCCGCCGGCTTCGTCGACACCCGTTTCGCCGGGGCCAAGGATCTGTTCGCCAGCCTGCGCGACCGGTTCCTCACCCTGCCCGATTACGTGCAGGTGCTTCCCGCCCACGGTTCCGGATCGGCCTGCGGCAAGGCGCTGGGCGCGATCGCATCGACCACGGTCGGCTACGAGCGCAACTTCTCGTGGTGGTCCCGCTATCTGAAGAACGATGATGAGCAGGGCTTCATCGATGAGTTGCTCAACGGCCAGCCCGACGCTCACGCGTACTTCGCTCGGATGAAGCAGCAGAACAAGATCGGCCCCGCAGTGATCGGCGACGAGCCCGAACTCATCGAGTACACCAGCGAGCGGCTGGGGGCAGAACTCGCCGATGACAGTGTCATCTTCGTCGACACCCGCCACAACGGCCAGGTGCACGAGGGAACGGTCGAGGGCGCCCTCAACATCCCGGGCGTTCAGAAGGCCGCCAGCTACGGCGCGTGGGTGTACGACCCCGAGACAGAGCAGCGTCCGCTGGTGCTGCTCGCCGCGAGTCGCGATGAGGCCGAGCAGATGCGCGATCACCTGATCCGCGTCGGCATTGACGCTGTGCGGGGCTTCATCACCTCTCTGGACGGACTCGACCTGGTCGTACCCAAGCTCGTCCAACCCGAGGACCTCGACGGATTCGAGCATGTCCTGCTGCTCGACGTGCGCAACAAGACCGAGTTCGCTGCCGGACACCTGCCGGGCGCCGCACAGCTCTCGGGCGGCCGTGTGCTGTGGAACCTGGACCAACTGCCGGCTGCGGACGCCGGCACGATCGTCACCTACTGCCAGAGTGGCGTGCGCAACAGCGTCGCCGCCAGTGCACTGCGCCGCAAGGGCTACGACATCGCCGAGCTCGACGGCAGCTACAACGCCTGGGTGCAGATGTCGGGCGCCCTGCCCGTCGCCGCCTGATCCGAAGCCCGTTCTGGAGCCCGAGTGGAACCCCATCTGATCATCATCGCTCTCGCGCTTGCCGCGCTGGTGGGCGTCTCGCTCGGGCTTCTCGGCGGCGGAGGGTCGATCCTCACCGTTCCGATTCTCACCTACGTACTGGGGATGGAACCGCGAGAGGCGATCGCCTCGTCGCTGTTCATCGTCGGTGCGACCAGCGCGGTGAGCATGATCAGTCATGCGCGCGCCGGGCGAGTGCGCTGGAAGACCGGCGCACTCTTCGGCGTGGCCGGTATGGCCGGCGCCTTCGTCGGCGGGCTCATCGGCGGGTTCATCCCTGGTGTGGTGCTCATGGTGCTCTTCGCGATCATGATGATCGTCACCGCCATCGCCATGATCCGCGGACGCAAGTCCGCGGGCGACGCGGCATCGGCACCCACACACGGCCGGGCGACGATCCGCATCCTCATCGACGGACTTCTCGTCGGCGTCGCGACGGGTCTGGTCGGCGCCGGCGGGGGATTCCTCGTCGTGCCCGCGTTGAATCTGCTCGGCGGCCTGCCCATGGCCGTCGCCGTCGGTACCTCGCTGCTCGTGATCGCCATGAAGTCGTTCGCGGGGCTCGGTGGATACCTGCTCTCGGTTCCCGTGCAGTGGCCCATCGTGCTCGGATTCACCGCAACGGCGATCGCCGGATCGTTCGTCGGCGTCGCCCTCGCCGGACGCCTCCCCGAGCGGGCACTCCGCCGCGGGTTCGGCATCTTCGTGCTGGCGATGGGCGCGTTCGTACTGACCCAAGAACTGCCCCCACTCCTGACGACCCTGACCACCTGACCGCCCTCACCACCAGACAGGACAGCCCTGTGACATCCGACCCCTCCGGCATTCGCGCCGACGCGCCGAGGATCGGCCGCTTCGTCCCCGGCTACGCAACCGCCGTCATCGACGAGCGTGCCGTGCGCGCCGGCGCCGGCATCCTCTTCCTGCTCGGTGGTGTCTCCTTCGCGGCGGCGTACTTCACCGGTCGCGTCGAGATCATGCAACCGTTCGGCATGCTCTTTCTGATCGACATGCTGCTGCGTGTGACAGCCGGAGACCGGTGGTCACCGTCGCTCGCGCTCGGTCGTCTCGCTGTCCGAGGGCAGCGTCCGGAGTGGGTTGGCGCACCGCAGAAGGCATTCGCATGGTGGCTCGGCTTCGGTCTTGCGGCCATTTCGTGCGCCAGCATGGGGGTGTTCGCCGCGCCGTTGTGGCTCACACTGGCGTTGTGCAGCATCTGCCTGACGCTCCTGTTCCTGGAGACCGCCTTCGGCATCTGCGTCGGCTGCGCCCTGCAGGCGCGATTCGGCCGTACGCCACCGCAGTACTGTCCCGGCGACAGCTGCGTCGTCGAACAACCCACCCCCACTTCTTGATCACCCCGCCTCACCACGACCCCTACGAAAAGGACACCTCATGCGCCGTCTTCTCGCCGTCTCGGCATCCGCCATCGCCCTCGCCCTGACGCTGACCGCCTGTGCCGGTTCGCCGAGCACCACCGCCGAACCGATCGAGATCAGCACCGACACCGTCGTGCTCGACGTGCGCACTCCCGACGAGTACGCGGGCGGGCACCTCGAAGGGTCGACCCTGCTCGACTTCAACAGCGGTGAGCTCGCCGCCGCGATCCCGAACCTGGACCCCGACGCGGAGTACCTCGTCTACTGCCGCTCGGGCAACCGAGCCGGTCAGGCCATCGCGCTGATGGAGCAGGCCGGATTCACCACGCTCACCAATCTCGGCTCGCTGCAGCAGGCCGCCGATGCCACGGGCCTGCCGATCGTGAAGTGAGGGAGCGGGGTACTCCGGCGCGCGTCGCCGAACGCGTAGACTCGTGGGCATGGAATCCGCCGCGCTGACCATCGTGACCTCTGTCACCGGTGTCGTCGTGCGAACTACGAGGGCCTGAGCGGGCAGGGCGCACAGCGCCCGCAGCTGAGTCGACTCCTTCCATCGTCTATCTGGAGATACCCCGTGTCAGACAACGCCCAGTCCACCTCCGAACAGCGCGACGGCTTCGCCCTGTTCACCGATCGATCCGTCGTCGCGATGACCGTCAACGGCGAACTGAAAGATCTCGCCGCCACCGTCACCGACACCGACGTGGTCGAGCCGGTCACGATCGACAGCCCGGTCGGCCTCAGCATCCTGCGCCACTCGACCGCGCACGTGCTCGCGCAGGCGGTGCAGCGCATCCGTCCGCAGTCGAACCTCGGTATCGGCCCGCCGATCACGGACGGCTTCTACTACGACTTCGGCGTCGATGAGCCCTTCACCCCCGAGGATCTGAAGGCGATCTCGAAAGAGATGCAGCGCATCATCCGCGAAGGTCAGCGCTTCACGCGCCGGGTCGTCACCGAGAGTGAAGCGCGCGCCGAACTCGCACACGAGCCCTTCAAACTCGAGCTGATCGATTTCGCCGGAGGGCCTGGCTCGGGCGCGGATGCTGCCGAAGGCGCTTCCGCGGAGATCGGCGGCGGCGAGCTGACCATCTACGACAACGTCACGAAGGACGGCGAGGTCGCTTGGAAGGATCTCTGCCGCGGCCCGCACGTGCCAGGCACGCGCATGATCGGCAACGGATGGGACCTCACCCGCGTCGCGGCCGCCTACTGGCGCGGTAGCGAGAAGAACCCCCAGCTGCAGCGGATCTACGGCACGGCCTGGCCCACCAAGGAAGAACTGCGCGCGTACCAGGAGCGTCTGGCCGAGGCCGAGCGTCGCGACCACCGCAGGCTCGGCGTCGAGATGGACCTGTTCTCGTTCCCGGACGAGATCGGCTCGGGACTGGCGGTGTTCCACCCCAAGGGTGGCATCATCCGCTACGAGATCGAGGAGAACCTGCGCCGCCACCTGCTGCGCAACGGGTACGACGTCGTCAACTCCCCGCACATCACCAAGAAGGACCTGTTCCAGACGTCGGGGCACCTGCAGACCTACGCCGACGGCATGTTCCCCCCGATGCACCTCGATGAGGTCGTCGACGACGAGGGCAACGTCACGCGCCAGGGGCAGGATTACTACCTCAAGCCGATGAACTGCCCGTTCCACAACCTGATCTTCCGCGCGCGCGGTCGCAGCTACCGCGAATTGCCGTTGCGCCTGGCCGAGTTCGGCACGGTGTACCGGTACGAGAAGAGCGGCACGCTCTCGGGTCTGACGCGTGTGCGCGGCCTGACGCAGGACGACGCGCACATCTACGTCACCCAGGACCAGGTGCGCGAGGAACTCGCGACCAACCTCAACCTCGTGCTCGAGCTGCTGCGCGATTACGGGCTGAACGATTTCTACCTGGAGCTGTCGACCAACGAGGTGGGCAACCCCAAGTTCCTCGGTGAGCCCGAGCAGTGGACCACCGCGATCGACACGCTGCGCGAGGTCGCCGTCGAGTCCGGTCTCGAGCTGGTGGACGACCCGGGTGGAGCGGCGTTCTACGGTCCGAAGATCTCAGTGCAGGCGCGCGACGCCATCGGACGCACCTGGCAGATGTCGACGATCCAGCTCGACTTCAACCAGCCCGAGCGCTTCGAACTGGAGTACACCGGCCCCGACGGGGCCAAGCACCGCCCGGTGATGATCCACCGCGCCCTGCTCGGCTCGGTGGAGCGCTTCTTCGCGATCCTGCTGGAGCACTACGCCGGCGACTTCCCGCTGTGGTTGGCTCCCGCGCAGGTGGTCGGCGTGCCGGTGGCCGATGACTTCGGTCCTTACCTCGACGAAGTCATCGGGCAGTTGCGCGCCGCGGGCATCCGCGCCGATGTCGACCATTCCGACGACCGGATGCAGAAGAAGATCCGCAACCACACCACCGCCAAGGTGCCGCTGATTCTCATCGCAGGTGCGCAGGACCGCGACGCCGGAACCGTCTCGTTCCGCTTCCGTGACGGCACCCAGGAGAACGGCGTGCCGGTCGAGGTCGCGATGGAGCGGATCCGGAACGCAGTCGCGAACCACGCGCGGGTGATGACGGCCGAGGACCTCGCGTGAGTACGGAACAGGATCAGCAGCCGACGCCCGAGGACGCCCGGCACCTCGCCGGTGTTCCGGATGAGTTCCAGCGGCTATGGACTCCGCACCGGATGGCGTACATCCAGGCGGGGCCGGAGCCGCTGCGTGAGGAGTGCCCGTTCTGCGAGGCACCCAAGCACGATGACGCCGAACGACTGATCGTCGCGCGTGGCAAGACCGCGTACGTGCTGCTGAACCTGTTCCCGTACAACTCCGGCCACCTTCTGGTGTGCCCCTACCGTCACATCGGCACCTACGATCAGGCCACGCCCGAGGAGGTCGCCGAGATCGGCGCTCTCACGCAGATCGGGATGCGCGTGCTGCGGGACGTCTCGCGGTGCGATGGCTTCAACCTCGGAATGAATCAGGGAGCCGTGGCAGGTGCCGGCGTCGCCGAGCACCTGCATCAGCACATCGTGCCGCGGTGGTCGACCGACGCGAACTTCTTCCCGATCATCGCCAAGACCAAGGCGCTGCCACAGCTGCTCGGCGAGGTGCGCGACGCCGTGGCCCACGCCTGGCCTGTGGATAACTGAGTCGTCGGTGGCGCTGCGCTGAAAGACTGGGGTGACAGATTCTCGGGAGGGAATATGACCACCGCATCTCATCGCCTGAGCGTGGCTGCGCCGCTCGCCGTCGTGGCCACGCTCGCGTTCGTCCTGACTGCCTGCGCGCCGACGGAGTCGCCGCGCACAACCCCCACGAACAGCTCGGCACCCGCACCCGACGACGACAAAGCCATGGCCGATGCGCTCGCTGAGCGCGACGCCTTCCTCGAAGAGCAGCAGCTACCGCTCGATGGGTCACCTTTGGTCGCTGTCACCGAAGCGCAGAAGCAACTCGTGGCGCAGGCGCGTGAGCGCGCGGAAGCGCAGGGCGGCACCTGGACCGAGCGGGAGGAATGGATCCTGCTCGCGCTGGGGTCGGATACCTGCGAGAGCGGCATCCTGAACCAGCACCGCATCGATGCCGAGTTCATGATGGCCATGCTCAGCGGTTCGCCATTGGTGCAGCAACTGGTCCCCGCAGACGCGACGCAAAGCGAGCTCGGCGCGCGTCTTCAGGGCATTGCGAAGACCGCGGTGTTCGCCGCCGGGTACATGTGCCCCGATGACAAAGCCGCGTGGGACGCTGCGCTGCAAGAGGCGTTTCCCGAGTAGCCGGGTGCTCAGCGCACCTGCCGTGCGGTGAATTGCATCCGCGGGTTGGCGTAGCGTTCCTGCGATTCGATCAGGCGCAGTTCGCGATCCCCGGAGTCGAGGGTCGCCTGCAGCAAGTCGAACACGCTCGACACCGTGCGCTCGAGCGCGAGCTTCGCATCGCCGGTCGAGACGTAGTGTGCTGTGAACAGCGCCGCCGTCACGTCTCCCGAGCCATTGGCCTTCATCGGGAGGTGCGGTGTGGCGACGAGCCAGGCGCCCTTGCCGTCGACGGCGAGCATCTCGATCGTTCCCTCGTCGCGGTCAGGGCGCTCGACCGAGGTGACCAGCACGGTCGACGGTCCCATGGCCATCGCGGCGTCAACCGAGGCCAGGGTGGAATCCAGGGTGTCGGGCTCGGTTCCCGTCAGGAAGCCGAGCTCGAACTGGTTCGGGGTGATGATGTCGGCCACGGGCACGACGCGATCGCGCAGCAGGTCGGGGATCGCGGGAGCGACGAAGCAGCCCGACTTGGCGTTGCCCATCACCGGGTCGCACGCGTACACGGCGTTCGGATTCGCCGCCTTCACCTGTGCGACGGCGTCGATGATGACGTCGGCAATGCCCTCGCCACCCTGGTAGCCGCTGAGCACGGCGTCGATCTCGGGCATCACGCCGCGGTCACTGATGCCGGTGATGACCTCGCGCACGTCGGTCGGGTCGATCATCGGTCCGCGCCACGCCCCGTACCCGGTGTGGTTCGAGAAGTTCACCGTGTAAACCGGCAGCACATCGACACCGATGCGCTGCAACGGGAAGACGGCGGCGGAGTTGCCGACGTGCCCGTGAGCGACGGCCGACTGGATCGAGAGGATCTTCATCCCTTCATCCTCTCATCCGGCGGACCCGTGCCCGTCACTGCCGTGCGACGGGTCCTCAGCGCTGCGCGGCGACCAGATCATCGATCAGACGCGCGGCGTCGGCATCCGACAGATCGTGCACCGTCAATCGCAGGTGGTGCGACGCGGGCGAGGATTCGTCGATGCAGAACTCGTCGCCCGTGCGCGCCAACCACCCCCGCCGCATCAGGCGCTCGGCGGTCGTGCGTGCGGGGGCCGTCAATCGCACCCACAGGCTCAGCCCGTCGACGGAACTCGTCGAGATGCCGTGCGTCTCGAGCGCGGCGGCGAAGGCGGCGTTGCGCTCTGCGTAGTGCGCGGATGCCGTCGAGATCTGCGTCCTCGCCGACGCATCGGTCAGCTGAGCGTGCGCCAGACGCTGCAGCAGATGGCTGACCCAGGTCGTGCCGGGGCTCAGACGCAAAGAGAGTCGTTCTGCCGTCGTGGGATCGGTCGCGGCGAGGGCGAGGCACATATCGGGACCGAGGAACTTCGACACCGAGCGAACGAGCGCGTAGCGGCGGTGCTGAGGGCCGATGAGGGTCGCGTACGCGTGCGGGGAGAGCAGCGAGAAGTGATCGTCCTCGATGATGAGCACGTACGGGTGATCGGCCAGAACCTCGCGCAGCGCGGCGGCGCGCTCGGGTGTGAGGGTGACACCGGTCGGGTTCTGCGCACGGGGCGTGCTGATGATGGCGCGGACGCCGGCGTCGAGCGCCGCACGCAACCCCTCGACGGTCATGCCCTCGTCATCGACCGGCACGGGCACGGCGCGGTAGCCGCCCAGGCGCACCGTATGGATGCTCGCCAGGAAGCAGGGGTCTTCGAGCGCGACGGCATCATCGCGCATCAGCGCCTGGGCGAGCAGTCGTTCCACGGCGTCGACGGCTCCGCTGGTGACGCAGATGGTGAGATCGTCGCGGTGCAGATCGGCGTGCATCCACTCACGGGTCCACGCTTCGAGCGCCGCGTCGATGACCGGTTCGCCGTACAGTACGGGACGCCCCACGATGCGGCTGAGCGCGGGGGTCGGGTCGGGGATGAGCGCTGGGTCGGGGTTGCCCGAGGCGATGTCGTGCAGCACGGTATCGGCGAGGCCCTCTTGCGCGACGCTCTCGGCACCGGCGATCAGCGTGCCGGCTCGGCCGCGGGAGATGACGAGTCCGGCCCCGGCGAGCTGACGGTAGGCGGCGACGGCGGTGTTGCGATTGATTCCGAGGCGGACGGCCAGTTCGCGCACCGGGGGGAGGGCGTCGCCGGGGCGCAGCGTGCCGCGTTCGCGCAGGCCGCGCACACTGTCGGCGATCTCTGCGGCGGTGCTTCCGGTGATCTGGTCGTCCACGGTTCGATTCTATGGTGCTATGTTTTGACATAGGCCAAACCGATTTTTGTCACAAGAGGAGTGACCATGGCATCCGACCAGAACCCCACCACCGGATCGCAGCGGGTCAAGCGCGGTCTCGCCGAGATGCTCAAGGGCGGCGTCATCATGGACGTCGTCACCGCCGAGCAGGCGAGGATCGCCGAGGATGCCGGTGCCGTCGCCGTCATGGCGCTCGAGCGCGTGCCGGCGGACATCCGCGCGCAGGGCGGCGTCTCGCGAATGAGTGACCCCGACATGATCGACAGCATCATCGACGCCGTCTCGATCCCCGTGATGGCCAAGGCGCGCATCGGGCACTTCGTCGAGGCGCAGGTGCTGCAGGAGCTCGGCGTCGACTACATCGACGAGTCCGAGGTGCTCTCGCCCGCCGACTACGTCAACCACATCGACAAGTGGCCCTTCACCGTGCCGTTCGTGTGTGGTGCGACTCACCTGGGTGAGGCGCTGCGCCGCATCACCGAGGGAGCGGCGATGATCCGCTCGAAGGGTGAGGCCGGCACCGGCGACGTGTCCGAGGCGATGAAGCACATCCGCAAGATCCGCGGTGAGATCGCAGCTCTCGGTGCACTGTCGAAGGATGAGCTGTACGTTGCCGCGAAGGAACTGCAGGCGCCCTACGAGCTCGTCGCCGAGATCGCTGAGACCGGTCAGCTGCCCGTCGTGCTGTTCGTCGCCGGTGGCGTTGCCACTCCCGCCGATGCCGCGATGATGATGCAGCTCGGTGCGGACGGTGTGTTCGTCGGATCGGGCATCTTCAAGTCTGGCGACCCGGCGGCGCGCGCGAAGGCGATCGTGAAGGCGACGACCTTCTTCGACGACCCCAAGGTCGTCGCCGAGGTCTCGCGCGGACTGGGGGAAGCGATGGTCGGCATCAACGTCAGCGACCTGCCCGCGCCGCACCGGCTCGCCGAGCGTGGCTGGTAACCCGAACGTCGGCGTGCTCGCGCTGCAGGGTGACGTGCGCGAGCACGCCACCCTGCTCGCGAGACTCGGGGCTGAGGTGACGCTCGTCCGTCGTCCCGAGGAGCTCGCCCGTGTCGACGGGCTCGTCATCCCCGGTGGCGAGTCGAGCGTCATCGACAAGCTTGCGCGTACCTTCGGCATGCAGCATCCGATCCGCGACGCGATCTCGGCAGGACTGCCGGTGCTGGGTACCTGTGCGGGACTGATCATGCTCGCGGACCGGCTCGCGGACGGCATCGAAGGGCAGCAGACCTTCGGGGGACTCGACGTTCTCGTGCGCCGAAACGCGTTCGGACGTCAGGTCGACTCCTTCGAGGGGGCGGTCCACGTGCCGGCCCTGGGCGAGCCCGCTGTGCGGGCCGCATTCATTCGCGGTCCCGTGGTCGAGGACGTCGGATCGGATGCCGTCGTGCTGGCCGTCCTGGACGACGGCAGCATCGTCGCCGTCGAACAGGGGAACCTGCTCGGGATCAGCTTCCACCCCGAGATCTCGGGGGAGACGCGGTTCCACGAGCGCTTCCTCGCCAGGGTGGCGGAGCGGACGGCAGTCCGCGCCGCCTGACAGTCACAGTAGCGCGCTGAGCCACCGCAGCGCCGCGAATGCTTGCGCGCGCTGGAAGGCGCGCAGGCCGGGGACCGGCGCCGGCTCGGGTTGCCCCTGCCAGTACCAGAAGTACGAGCTGATGCCCGCGATGATCGGCAGGTGCTCGTGCGGGTCGGGTGCGCCGAACTCCTGAAAGATCGGCCATGCCTGTTCGCAGGGCGGGCCGCCGCCGGCCTCGATGCTCGGCAACAGGGAAGGCAGGTCGAACCACGGCACACCGCGCACCGCCCACGGCCAGTCCACGAATCGTGCGTCGCCGTCACCGATGAGGATGTTGTCCGCACGGAGATCGCCGTGGATCAGCATCCGCCCAGTGACGGCGTCGGCGAACCCTCGCTCCATGTCCACCAGGCGCGGTAACTGCGCGGCCAGGTCGTGCGGCAGTGCGTCTCGCAAACCGGCGTCGTCGGCAATCCGATGCCACCGTGTGAAGTCCGCTGTGTCATCCCGAGCATCCGGGATGTCATCCGGGGCGGGCGTCTCGGCGAGACGGCTCAGCGTGCGCGCGACCGACCGCAGGTCCGCGGCCGACCATGCCGCGCCGGGGTGAGCGCCGTCGACGACGTCGGTGACGAGGGCGAAGCCGTCATCGCCGTCGATGACGGCAAGAGCACGCGGCGCCAGCGACCGCGGGATGCTGGGGAGCAGCGCGCCCTCCCGGCGGTAGAGCGTGAGCGAGACTGCGTGGGAGGCGGGCCCCGCCGCCTTCACGAACGCCCTTCCCTTCGTGGTGCTGACGACACCGGCGTATCCCGCGCTGAATCCGCCCTGCGCAGCGACGTCATCGACATACGTGCCGCCGATGCAATCCACAACGCTCGCTCGAAGGGTGGCGGGCAGCGACGACCACGCGGGCCTGGCCCGCTGCGCACCTGCTTGCATCCGGCAGGCCTAAGGGCCGACGGTGGGGAAGACCCCATCTGATCGGGCGCGATGCGCCGAGCTCACATCGAGGCGACGAGTCGAGCGATCGCGGCGACGGTCCGGTCGACGTCCGCCGGCGTGGTCGCCCACGAGGACATCGAACATCTCAGGGTGGCATGGCCACGCCATTCGGCGCCGGTCATCACCGCAGTGCCGTCGCGCAGGATGGCTTCGCCGAGGGCCCGCGTATCGTCGTCCGAGTCCATGCGCAGCATCACCTGGGTGTAGTCGACGTCGTTGATGACCCGTACGCCCGTGATGGAGGCGAGTCCCTGCGCCATCGCCACGGCGTTCGCGTGAAGGCCGTCGATCAGGCGGATGACCCCGGTGCGTCCGAGGCTGCGCAGAGCCGCAAACGCGGGGACGCCCCGCGCGCGGCGCGACAGTTCAGGTGTGACATCCCAGGGGTCGAGGCCCGAGTAGATCAGATAGTCGCCGCCGGTGCGGAACGCAGCGATCGAATCGGCGGGGTCGCGGACGATCGCGACACCGCAGTCGTAGGGGACGTTGAGCGTCTTGTGCGCATCCGTCGCCCACGAATCCGCTTCCGCCATGCCCGACGTCAGATGTCGCAGCGAGGGCGACGCCGCGGCCCACAGACCGAAGGCGCCGTCCACGTGCACCCACGCTCCGTGGTCACGCGCGATCGGTATGAGCGCGGCGAAGTCGTCGAAGGCCCCCGTGTGGACTTCCCCCGCTTGAAGGCAAACGATCAGCGGGCCGTCGGTATCGGCGAGTGCCGTCGACAGCGCCTCGGGCCGCATTCGGCCCTGATCGTCGGATTCGACGACCGTGACTTCGGCCCGGCCGATGCCGAGGTACCGCGCCGCCCGATCGACCGAGCCGTGTCGATCAGCGCCGACGACGAAGCGGATCGCCGGAGAACAGCGCATTCCCCGCTCTGCGAGGTCCCACCCCGTGCGGGCCAGCACGGCTGTCCGGGCGGCGCCCAGGCAGGTGAAGTTGGCGATCTGACCACCTGTGACGAACCCCACGCTCGCGTCGGGCGGTAGGCCGAGGAGATCGAGCATCCATGTGCCCGCGGTGCGCTCCATGGCCACGGTGGCGGGAGTGAGCCGGGAGGACCCGGAGTTCTGATCCCATGCGGATACGAGCCAGTCCGCAGCCAGCGCCGCCGGGTGCGTGGCGCCGATCACGAACCCGAAGAAGCGCCCCCCGGGGATCGCGACGAGGCCGGGATCGGCAGCCAGGGCGATCTGATCCACCACATCGGCGGGGTCGACGCCCTCGTCGGGTAGCGGTCCATCGAAGCGCGTCATCATGTCGTCGAAGCTCGCCCGAGGCCAGACCGGACGGTCATCGAGTCCTTGAAGGAACTCGGTGGCGCGTCGATGCGCCGCGTCGAGCGCTCTCGCCCGATCGTTCATGAACACCACTCTTGCACCGCGGAGAGACGAAAACAACGGCACCCGGGGCCGGTTCGTTAGACTGGACGACGCCCTGGAGGCGACTCCGGGCGGATAAGACGAGCGGAGACATATGTCCGGGCATTCCAAGTGGGCCACGACGAAGCACAAGAAGGCGGTCATTGACGCACGCCGTGCGAAGTCGTGGGCGAAGCTGATCAAGAACATCGAGGTCGCGGCGAAGCTGGGCGGCGCCGACCTGGCGGGCAATCCGACGCTCTACGACGCCGTCTTCAAGGCGAAGAAGATGTCGGTTCCCAAGGACAACATCGACCGCGCGGTGAAGCGCGGTGCGGGCATCGGCGGCGAGGCCGTCGAGTACGCGTCGATCATGTACGAGGGCTATGGTCCCAACGGTGTGGCACTGATGATCGAGTGCCTCACCGACAACAAGAACCGCGCCGCTGCCGAGGTGCGCACAGCCCTCAGCCGCAACGGCGGCACGCTGGCAGACCCGGGCTCGGTCGCCTACAACTTCTCGCGCAAGGGCGTCATCGTCGTCGGTTCCGAGGGCACCACCGAGGACGACGTCATGATGGCGGCGCTCGAAGCGGGAGCCGAGGAGATCGAGCCGCACGCCCAGGGGTTCGAAGTCGTGACCGAGGCGACCGATCTCGTCGCGGTGCGCACGGCGCTGCAAGAAGCGGGCATCGACTACGAGTCGGCGGACGTCGAGTTCGTGCCGAACCTCAAGGTCGAGATCGACGCAGACACTGCGCGCAAGATCTTCCGCTTGATCGATGCGCTCGAAGACAGTGACGACGTGCAGAACGTGTTCAGCAACTTCGACCTGCCCGCAGAGGTGCAGGCCGAGCTCGAGAACGACGGCGACGAGGACTGACTTCGGGCGCGCCTGATCAGCGGGCGCACGGCGGACCGTAGCCTGGGGGAGTGAGCACCCTCCGTGTATTGGGCATCGACCCTGGGCTGACCCGTTGCGGCGTCGGCATCGTGGATGTCGATCGCGCCCGCAGGGCCACCCTCGTACACGTGGGTGTTGTGCGCACCCCGCCGGACGCCGACATCGCTGAGCGCCTCGCCGGCATCGCCGCGGGCATCCGCACCGCGATCGACGAGCACCATCCCGAGGCCGTCGCCGTTGAACGCGTCTTCGCGCAGCAGAACCGTCAGACGGTGATGGGTACAGCGCAAGCCTCCGGTGTCGCGCTGCTCATCGCCGCCGAAGCGGGTCTTCCGGCGGCGACCCACACGCCCAGCGAGGTCAAAGCGGCCGTCACCGGATACGGGTCCGCCGACAAGCGGCAGGTGCAGTCCATGATCGCCCGCATCCTGCGCTTGGATGCCCCACCCCAGCCCGCAGACGCCGCGGATGCCCTGGCGATCGCGCTGTGCCATGCGTGGCGACGGGACGGGGCGTCGGTCGCCGGGGGAGCCGCCCAGACACCGGCTCAACGTGCGTGGGCGGATGCTGAGCGCGTCGCTCGAATGTATGTACGACCCAACCGCTAGGCTGACAGGCATGATCTCCTCCCTGCGCGGCACGGTTCTGCACGCGGTCTCTGGCCAGGTCGTCATCGAGACAGGCGGTGTCGGCTTCACCGTCTTCGTGCCCATTGACATCGCGCACACCGCGGTCGTGGGGGAACAGCTGCGCCTGCACACCAGTCTGATCGTTCGTGAGGACGCGCTGACCTTGTACGGCTTCGGCGATCTGGACGAGCTGGAGATCTTCGGTCAGCTGCTGAGCGTCACCGGCGTCGGCCCGAAGTCGGCGCTCGGTGTGCTCTCGCATCTGACGGTCGATCAGATCGCCGAGGCTGTCACGGCCGAGGACGATGCCCCGTTCCGCCGGGTATCGGGGATCGGTCCGAAGACGGCGAAGCTGATCGTGGTGCAGCTGGCCGGCAAGGTGCAGCCCCGTGTCGCCACTGCACCGGTGGGTGCCCCCGAGACGGTCGTCACCGACCAGGTCGTGGCCGCGCTGGTCGGCCTCGGTTGGTCCGAGAAGGTCGCGGTCGAAGCCGTGTCGCAGACGGCCGAGATCGCCACTGACGCCGAGAACGAATCCGTGCCGGCGTTGCTGCGCCGTACGCTGGCGGCGATGGGGCCGGGGGCGAACCGTGGCTGAGCACGCGCGCGATGCGGCCGAAGCCCTCGACGACACCGAGCTTGCGATCGAGGGCGCTCTGCGCCCGTCGAGCCTGGACGAGTTCGTCGGTCAGGCCAAGGTGCGCGGTCAGCTGCAGCTGCTTCTGGAAGCCGCACGCCTGCAGGAGCGCACGGCGGACCACATCCTGCTCGCCGGCCCGCCCGGCCTCGGCAAGACGACGCTGGCGATGATCGTCGCCCACGAGAGCGGACGCCCGTTGCGGTTGTCGAGCGGCCCAGCGATCCAGCACGCCGGCGACCTCGCTGCGCTCCTGTCGAGCCTCACGCCCGGCGAGGTGCTCTTCATCGACGAGATCCACCGGATGGCGCGATCGGCAGAAGAGATGCTCTACCTGGCGATGGAGGACTTCCGCATCGACATCATGGTCGGCAAGGGTGCCGGAGCCACGAGCATTCCGCTGGAGCTTGCGCCCTTCACCCTCGTCGGAGCCACGACGCGTTCGGGTCTGCTACCCAACCCGCTGCGCGACCGGTTCGGCTTCACCGGCCACCTCGAGTTCTACAGCGCTGACGACCTCGAACAGGTCATCAGCCGATCTGCCGGTGTTCTCGGTGTGCGTCTGCCCGATGACGCTCTTTCCGAGATCGCGCGACGCTCGCGCGGCACGCCCCGCATCGCGAACCGCCTGTTGCGCCGAGTGCGCGACTACGCGCTCGTGCACGGCGGCGGGCAAGATGCGTCGCTCTCGGATGTGCGCTCAGCGCTGGAGCTGTACGATGTCGACGCGATCGGCCTCGATCGGCTCGACCGCGCGGTGCTCGATGCGCTCGTGCGGCGTTTCCGTGGAGGCCCGGTGGGCCTCAACACGCTCGCCGTCGCGGTGGGTGAGGAGAGCGAGACTGTCGAGAGCGTGGTCGAACCGTATCTCGTGCGCATCGGCTTTCTCGGGCGCACGCCGCGCGGGAGGATCGCGATGCCCGAGGCGTACGCGCACCTCGGGATCTCGCACCCCGAGGGAGTGGCATTGTTCGATGACCTATAATCGCTGAAGACTTCCCGGCCATATCCCCCTACGCACCGCCGCGTTCAGCGTGCACTTCGAAAGGCTTCAACTCTCATGGAAATCATCCTCTTCGGACTTCTCGCCGTGATGCTCGTGTTCATGTTCATGAACACGCGCAAGCGCCAGAAGCAGATGAAGGAACAGCAGGAGGAGAAGGCCGCCAAGACGATTCCCGGCGCGAAGGTGCTGCTGCAGGGGGGTCTGTACGGAACCGTCGTGTCATACGACGCGGTCGACCTCGACAGGCCCGCACAGATCGAGCTCGCCCCCGGCGTGGTCATCGAGGTGCACAGTCAGGCGATCCTGCGCGTGGTAGACCCGACCGAGGAGACCGTCGACTCCGACGACGTCGCTGAGGAAGAGGTTGTCGAAGAGCACCTCGACAGCGTCCCCGCGAAGGACGCGACCGACGGTATCGAGGCGATCCAGGTCGAGACGCCTGAGGAGACCAAGGCTCGTCTCGAGCGCAACGACGAGAACTGACGCCTACGGGCGTCTCACGCGGAAAGCGGAACTACGTGGCATCCTCATCTCCGACCCGCCATGCGTGGCGGGTCCTGCTCGGCCTGCTCCTGGTCACAGCAGCATTGTTCGGCATCAATGCGATCGGCGTGTACGGGTTCAAGGAGAGCTCGTGGGCTCCTGAGCTCGCCCTTGACCTGCAGGGCGGCACTCAGATCGTCCTGAGCGCGCAGACAGAGGACGGTGCCGACCCGACGCAGGAGCAGCTCGACCAGGCTGCCGCGATCATCCGTCAGCGTGTCGACGCCTCCGGCACCGCCGAGGCCGACATCACCACCGAGGGCGGCCGCAACATCGTGGTGCAGATTCCCGGTGTCGCCGATCAGGAAACCCGCGACCGCATCCAGGCGAGCGCCCAGCTGGAGTTCCGTGCCGTACTGGCCGCAACTGACGCTGCGACCGAGTTCATCGGCGAGGATGGCAACCCCACGCCGTTCCCCACACCCGACGACTCGATGAACGCGGTGCCCACGCCGGAGCCCACCGACGGCAGCGACCCGGCATGGATGACCGAGAAGCAGATCGCCGAGCTGCAGTCGTTCGACTGCGCCGCTCCCCGCGACCACACCACGCCGCCGGCTGGCGAGCCGCTGGTCGCCTGCGACCCGACCGGGTCGGTCAAGTATCTGCTCGGGCCGAAGGAGCTCGACGGCACGGTCATCGATGACGCGACGTCCGGTCGCGACCAGCGTTCGGCGAAGTGGACCGTCAACCTCGACCTCAACCGCGAGGGCACCGAGGTGTTCGGCGAGATCAGCCAGCGCCTGAACGCCAACCGCATCGCCGGCCTGAGCCCGCGCGACCAGTTCGCGTTCGTGCTCGACGGCGTGGTGATCTCGGCGCCGCAGATGCAGGCGGCGATCCTCGACGGCAACCCGAGCATCTCGGGCGACTTCACCCAGGAGAGCGCGAAGACGCTCGCCGACCAGTTGCGCTACGGCGCGCTGCCGCTGAGCTTCACCGTCGAGAGCTCTGACACCATCTCGGCGACGCTTGGCTCGCAGCAGTTGCAGATCGGGCTGATCGCCGGTCTCATCGGCCTGGGACTGGTCGCGGTCTACTCCCTCATCAGCTATCGCGCACTCGGCTGGGTGATCATCGCCTCGATCGGCGTCATGGGTGTGCTCACCTACGTCATCATCAGCATCCTCGCGTGGCGCATGGGCTTCCGCCTGTCGCTGGCCGGCGTCGCGGGTCTGATCGTGTCGATCGGATTCACCGCCGACTCGTTCATCGTGTACTTCGAGCGAATACGAGACGAGCTGCGCGACGGAAAGTCCATCACGGGCGCGGTCGAGGACGGCTGGGGGCGCGCGAAGCGCACCATCTACATCTCGAAGTCGATCAACGTGCTCGCCGCCGTGGTGCTGTATGTGCTGGCCGATTCGACGGTGAAGGGCTTCGCGTTCACCCTTGGTCTGACGACGCTCATCGACGTGTTCATCTTCGTCATCTTCACGCACCCCGTCATGCAACTGCTCGCACGCACCCGGTTCTTCGGTGGTGGGCATCGGTTGTCCGGACTCGACCCCGAGTCGCTGGGAGCTGTCTATCGTGGACGTGCTCAGTACCGGGAGGCGCGCGTCGCCAGCACCGGTCGCGCCGCTCGTAATCAGGGGGCGCGCGGTGAGGCCGAGAAGCGCCAGACCATCGCTGAGCGCAAGCGCGCCGAGGCCCTCGCAGCTCAGGGCTCGTCAAGCGCCCGAAAGGACTCCGACGACTGATGTTCTCCATGAATGAGTTGGGCAACAACCTCTACTCGGGCAAGACCTCCTTCCCGTTCGTCGCCAAGCGTCGTATCTGGTTCATCATCGCCATCGCGCTGATCATCGGGTCCGCGCTGGTGCCGCTGATCCGTCCGATCCAGTTCTCGATCGAGTTCACCGGCGGATCGCAGTTCATGGTCTCGGCGCCGCAGTCGACCGATCAGTCGCTGGCGACGGATGCCGTGCGTGAGGTCGTTCCCGAGAGCACCACCAAGGTCGTGGTCGTGAACGGCCAGGACATCCGCGTGCAGACCTCGCAGATGAGCGCGGCTGAGACCCAGCAGGTCACCGAGCAGCTCGCGCAGGTCTACGGCGTGAACGTCGACGAGATCACCAACTCGTTCATCGGCCCGGCCTGGGGTGAGAATGTCACGCGGCAGTCGCTGTGGGGCCTGGCGATCTTCCTGGCACTGACGTTCCTGATCCTCGCGATCTACTTCCGCACCTGGAAGATGTCTGCCGCCGCCATCATCGGCCTGCTGGACGTGCTCGTGATCACGATCGGTGTCTACGCGCTGGCCGGGTTCGAGATCTCGCCGGCAGCGGTGATCGGCTTTCTCACGATCCTCGCGTACTCGCTGTACGACACGACAGTGGTGTTCGACAAGATCCGTGAGAACACCACCGAGGACGCGAACCAGACGACGCGTACGTTCGGTGAATCCGTGAACCTCGCGGTGAACCAGACTCTGGTGCGCTCGATCAACACGTCGATCGTTGCGGCGCTGCCCGTGGGGGCGATCCTGTTCATCGGCTCGTTCTGGCTCGGCGCCGAGACTCTCACCGACATCTCGCTCTCGATCTTCGTGGGCATCATCGTCGCGACCTATTCGACGTTGTTCGTGGCCGCGCCGCTCTACTCGCTTCTGCGCGAGAAGGAGCTGGCGATCGCCGCACACGATGCGAAGGTGCACGAGGCGCGCGAGCGCTCGGTGGCCTCTGGGGCTTGAGCCTCCCTCGCTCAGCGGTAGGGGCGAACGCGCGTAGGATGTTCTGATCGGGACAGGAGCAGCAGATGGTCGATTCACCGGCGCCGTCGCAGGGATCGAGCCTGCGTCGCCTTGTGCCGCGCATCTTCTCTCGTGCCCCCCGTGTCAATGACCTCGACAACCTGATCCGCACGGTTCGGGCGAACCATCCCCGGGGTGATCTGCCGATCATCGAGCGTGCGTACCGGGTGGCGCGCGATAAGCACGCCGGGCAGTTGCGTCAGAGTGGTGAGCCCTACATCACGCATCCGCTCGCGGTCGCACAGATCCTGGCCGAGCTGGGGCTGGGACCGCGTGCCATCGCGGCTGCGCTGCTGCACGACACGGTCGAAGACACCGGCTACGCGCTGGCCGAGCTGACCGAAGAGTTCGGCGACGAGGTCGCGATGCTCGTCGACGGTGTCACCAAGCTCGACAAGGTCAAGTACGGCGAGAGCGCGCAGGCCGAGACGGTCCGCAAGATGATCGTGGCGATGTCGAAAGACATCCGGGTGCTGCTGATCAAGCTCGCCGACCGCCTGCACAACGCCCGCACGTGGGGCTTCGTGCCGCCCGAGAAGTCTGCACGCAAGGCGAAAGAGACCCTCGAGATCTACGCGCCGTTGGCGCATCGGCTCGGAATCCAGACGATCAAGTCCGAGCTGGAAGACCTCTCTTTCGCCGTTCTGCACCCGAAGATCTACGCCGAGATTAACAGCCTGATCGCGCAGCGCACACCGCAGCGCGAGAAGTACCTGCAAAGCGTCATCGAGTCGATCGATGAAGACCTGCGCGAGCTCCGCATCCGAGGCAAGGTCGTCGGCCGGCCGAAGCAGCTGTACTCCGTGTATCAGAAGATGGTCATCCGCGGACGCGAGTTCGACGACATCTACGATCTCATCGGCATCCGCGTGCTCGTCGGTTCCGTCCGCGACTGCTATGCCGTGCTCGGCGCGATCCACGCGCGCTGGACGCCGCTGCCCGGACGTTTCAAGGACTACATCGCGACGCCGAAGTTCAACCTGTACCAGTCGCTGCACACCACAGTGATCGGGCCGTCCGGCCGAACCGTCGAGATCCAGATCCGCACGCATGAGATGCATCAGCAGGCGGAGTTCGGCGTTGCCGCGCACTGGATGTACAAGGAACGTGTCAACGGCGGCAAGGTCGACTCGCGCGTGCCCGATACGGACATGGCCTGGCTCGCCCACATCTCGGACTGGCAGGCGGAAACCGCCGACCCGACCGAGTTCCTCGACTCGCTGCGCTTCGAGATCGGGGCGAAAGAGGTCTACGTCTTCACCCCCAAGGGGCGCGTCATCGGCTTGCCGGCTGGCGCCACACCAGTCGATTTCGCCTATGCGGTGCACACTGAGATCGGGCACCGCACGATGGGAGCAAAGGTCAACGGCCGGTTGATGCCGCTGGAGACCGAGCTCAAGAGCGGCGACGTCGTCGAGGTCTTCACCTCGAAGAACCCGGATGCAGGGCCCAGCCAGGATTGGCTTGGTTTCGTCAAGAGCACCCGCGCGCGTAACAAGATCCGCGGCTGGTTCACCAAGGAACGACGCGAAGAGGCGATCGAGCAGGGCAAGGAGTCCATCGCCCGGGCGATGCGCAAGCAGAACCTGCCCCTGCAGCGTCTGATGAGCCAGGAGTCCTTCACGCAGGTCGCGCACCAACTGCGCTACGAGGACGTGTCGGCGCTGTACGCGGCCGTCGGCGAGGGGCACGTCTCGACGCAGTCCGTGATCGAGAAGGTCACCGCGCTGGTCACGGTCGAGGAGGACACCAGTACAGGTGCCATCGAGTTGCCCGGTCAGGCCCCCGTCCGTGAGGGGAAGGGTGGCGACTCGGGCATCCTGGTGCGCGGCGACTCCGACATCCTCGTCAAGCTCGCCCGCTGCTGCACCCCGGTGCCCGGCGATCCGATCGTGGGCTTCGTCACCCGTGGCAGCGGCGTCTCGGTGCACCGGCAGGACTGCGTCAACGTGAAGTCCCTCGGAGACGACCCCGACCGGTTTGTCGAGGTCGAGTGGGCCCCCACCACCAAGAGCGTGTTCCGGGTGCAGATCCAGGTCGAGGCCCTTGATCGTTCGGCGTTGTTGTCGGATGTCACACGCGTGCTCAGCGAGCACCACGTGAACATCCTGTCGGCGACGGTCACCACCACCGACGAACGCCTTGCGCTGAGCCGCTTCGTGTTCGAGATGGGTGACTCCGTGCACCTGGACCGCGTGCTCAATGCCGTCCGGCGGATCGACGCGGTGTACGATGTCTACCGCGTCACGACCTCCTGATCCGACAGCATCCGCGCGAGGAGCTGTTTCGCTGCGCGGATGCCGGGACGACGGCTGATCGGTTCGACGTGCGCACGCAGCTCGCCGTCGAGCCGGGGGAACGCGGTTAGTAGGCCCCGTAGCCAACGGTCGTCGCCGCCCGCGCACGCCAGATCGAACAGCAGCGTCGTCGCGGTGCACAGGGGTGTCGTGACGGCAACGCCGCCGATGAGCTGCACATCGCCGGCGTCGAGTCGGTGCTCGTGGTAGATGATGCGTGTCGATGAGTATGTGCGCGGCCGCGACCGGTTGATGCGCGTCGCATGGTGCACGCGGGGCGGTTGGTCGCTCGCGCCGTGAACCCACGCGGCCGAATGTCCGCTCGCTGCCGTTCTCGGCGGGAGGAGGTCGGCGATGCTCACGGCACGGTCAGCGGCGCTCTCGACCGTGTCGGCCGGCATGAATCCTTCGCCGACCTCGATGACGTGGCCGTCCAGTCGTGCCGCGGACAGCTCCGGCAGCGAGAGAGGCTGGCCGGGACGGTAGAAGAGCGCTGAGTGCACGTCAAAGAGTATGAGCCGTGTCACCCCGCAATGGGGCGACACGGCTCATACTGTGGATAACCGCGGTGCTCAGCCGCCGAGCGCGCTCAGCCAGGCGCGACGTGCCGAGAGCGCCTCTTCTGCCTGCTTGATCGCCTTCTTGTCGCCGGACTTCTCGGCGGCGGCGAGCTCGGACTCAAGCTTCTCGATGGCCTCGACCAGCTGCGAGCTCATGTCGTTCGCACGCGCCTTGGTCTCGGGGTTGTTCTTCTTCCAGTCAACGTCCTCACGCGACTTGAGAGCCTGCTCGATCGAACGCATCCGGTCGTCGAGCGCGCGCTCCTTGTCGCGCGGGAAGATGCGACCCACCTCGTCCCACTCGCGCTGGATGCGGGTGAGCAGGGCGCGTGCCCGCTTCAGGTTCGGCTCGTCGGCGACACCCTTCGCCTCGACGAGCAGAGCCTCGCGGGCCTCGATCTTCGGCGCGGAATCTGCCTCTTCAGCGGCTGCCTGCTCGGCGCGTGCCGCGTAGAGTGCGTCGCCGGCGGCCTTGAACTTCGCCCACAGGGCGTCGTCGGCCTTGCGTCCGGCGCGTCCCACCGTCTTCCACTCGTCGAGGAGGTTGCGGTAGGAGGGGATGCCGTCGACGCCGCGGGGCGCGAGGGCTTCGGCGCGCTCGATCAGTCGGGACTTCGCGTCGCGCGCTGCGCGGTGCACGTCGTCGAGCTCGGCGAAGAAGACGCGCCGGGCCTTGTCGACCGTCGAACGGGCGGTGCGGAACCGCTTCCAGAGCTGCTGCGCGACTCCCTTGGGAAGGCGCGGACCGTTCTGCTGGTGCGCCTGCCAGGCGTCGAACAGCTCGGTCATCTCAGCAGTGACCTGCTTCCACTGCACCTTGCTCAGGTCGCGGGCGGCAATCTGCTCGGCCTTCTCGACGATCGTCGTGCGCTCGGCGATGGCGGCGTCGAGCGCCTCTTTGGCGGCTGCCGCCTCCTTCGCCGTAGCCTCGGCCAGCGACTCGATCAGCGTCTCGATGCGGGCGCGGAGACCGACGAGGTCACCGACGGCAGCCGCGTCAGCGGCCTCGCCCCGCAGATGAGTGGCCTGCTTGGTCAGATCGGATGCCGAAGCACCGCCGCCCTGGGCGCGCGTCTCCAGGGTGCCGAGCTTGACGGCGAGGTCGTCGTACTTGCGTACGTAGTAGGCGAGCGCCTCATCGGCCGTGCCGTCGGGGTACTGGCCGACGGCACGCCACGAGTCGCCTTCGCGAACCTCGACGGTGCCGTCATCGGTGACACGGCCCCACTGCGCGGCATCCGCATTCACGGGCGCCGCCGGTGCAGGCGCGGCGGCCGGGGCGGCAGCGGCGGTCGGCATGGGCCGACGCGGCGGAGCAGGAACCGGGGGACCCGGAACGGGAGGGGTGGGCTTGGCGGCGTTGTCGTCAGACACGGTGTTCTCCTTGCGCAGGTATCCCGCGGGAGTGGGAAAGGACGAGAGCCAGCCTAGTTCACTCGCCGCCCCGGTTCACTCGTCCGTGCTCTGCTCGGGCGTGGGGGTCGGTGTGGGGGATGCCGGAGTTGTCGCAGCGGGCGACGGTGTCGTGCTGGGATCGGCGGGAGCGGGGGTCGCCGACGTGCCCAGAAGGGTCTGGCTCACGATGGCGCCCGCGACGATCAGGGTGCCAGCGCTGACGGCAATGAGGTTGTCGCGATGCTTGCGGCGCAGCAGCTTCTCGTGCCATGCCGTGCGGGCCGCGTAGAGTCGCGCCCGTTCGGCCTCGGTGCGAGCGCGCTGCTGCGCTCCGCGGGAACCGCGTGCCGCCATCGTCGTTCTCCTCTGCTCATCACTCGGAGGATCGTGCGCGACCCGTCCGACCCTGCGAGCCTACCGTCGGCGCGACCGCGTGTCGGTCGCGCCAGTAGCCTGGACGTATGACCTCCGCAGCCTCCCTGATGTCGGGCCAGACACCGCTCGCGGTGCGCATGCGCCCGACGTCTCTCGACGAGGTAGCCGGTCAGCAGCATCTGCTCCGGCCCGGCTCGCCGATCGTGGCACTGGCCGACCCCGAGGCCAGCGCGCCAGGCGCAGTGTCGATCATCCTCTGGGGGCCGCCCGGCACGGGCAAGACCACTCTCGCTCAGGCCATCGCCCGGTCGTCAGGGCGACGGTTCGTCGAGTTGTCGGCGATCACCGCGGGTGTGAAGGACGTTCGCGAGGTGATGCAAGAGGCGATCACTCAGCGCGACCTGTATGGGCAGACCACGATCCTCTTCCTCGATGAGATCCACCGTTTCACCAAGGCTCAACAGGATGCCCTGCTGCCCGGCGTCGAGAACGGCTGGGTGATCCTGATCGCGGCCACGACCGAGAACCCGTCGTTCTCGGTGATCTCGCCGTTGCTGTCGCGTTCGCTCCTGCTCACGCTGCAGCCGCTGACCGATGATGACATCGGCGTTCTGGTCGACCGTGCCGTCACCGACGCCCGAGGGCTCGCCGGACGCGTGCGGCTTACCGATGAGGCCCGCGCGGCGCTGATCCGTCTCGCCTCGGGTGATGGGCGTCGTGCGCTCACCGGCCTGGAGGCAGCTGCGGCCGTCGCGCTGTCGAGAGCCGATGCGGATGCCTCCGCCGACGTCACGGATGAGGACGTCTCGCAGGCGGTCGACCGCGCGCTGCTGCGCTACGACCGGCAGGGTGACGAGCACTATGACGTCATCAGTGCGTTCATCAAGTCGATCCGCGGATCGGATGCGGATGCCGCCGTGCACTACCTCGCCCGGATGATCGAAGCGGGGGAGGACCCCCGGTTCATCGCTCGTCGCCTGGTGATCTCGGCGGCGGAGGACATCGGGCTCGCCGACCCGCAGGCGCTGGTCATCGCCACCGCTGCTGCGGACGCCGTGGCATTCATCGGGATGCCCGAGGGGCGCATCCCGCTGGCCGAGGCTACCATCTACCTCGCGACGACGGCCAAGTCGAATGCCGCCTACCTTGCCATCAACCAGGCGATCGCCGATGTGCGCGCCGGCGGATTCGGCCGCGTGCCGATTCATTTGCGTGACGCGCACTACGCCGGGGCGAAGCGGCTCGGCCATGGCAAGGGGTATCGCTACCCGCATGACAACGAGGCGGGAATCGTCCCGCAGCAGTACTTGCCGGACGATCTGGACGGACGCCGCTACTACCAGCCGAAGCCGCTTGGCGCAGAGCGCGACGTCGCAGCGCGTCTGGAGCGCATCCGTCGTATTCTCGGCGATCGCTGACCCGGCGGTCACCGATGGCCGATCTGATAGCATGGATCGGCTCGAAACCGAGTTTTCGGGCATCCCTCCGCTCATACCCACCGACCAGGCGCCCCGGCGTGCGCCTGCCGGCAGAGCGCAGGAGATACGCCCGTGAGACGTGAAAGACGCGTCCACGTAACGGAAGGAATGCTTCGTGGTTACGAAGTCCCAGGACCGCCGCAAGGTCCGTCTCAGCCGCGCGCTGGGAATCCCGCTCACCCCGAAGGCCGCCCGCTACCTCGAGAAGCGTCCCTACGCTCCCGGCGAGCACGGCCGCACCAAGCGCAAGGCTGACAGCGACTACGCCGTCCGTCTGCGTGAGAAGCAGCGTCTGCGCGAGCAGTACGGCATCCGCGAGAAGCAGCTGCGCATCGCCTTCAACGAGGCCCGCCGCAAGGACGGCCTGACCGGTGAGAACCTCGTCGAGCTGCTCGAGATGCGTCTGGACGCCCTCGTGCTGCGTGCCGGCTTCGCCCGTACCACGGCGCAGGCGCGCCAGCTGGTCGTGCACCGTCACATCCTCGTCGACGGTCAGCTCGTCGACCGCCCGTCGTTCCGCGTGAAGCCGGGTCAGCTCATCCACGTCAAGGCCAAGAGCGAGGGCCTCGAGCCCTTCCAGGTCGCAGCCGCCGGCGGTCACGCCGACGTCCTGCCGCCCGTTCCCGGCTACCTCGAGGTCGAGCTCGACAAGCTGCAGGCGAAGCTCGTTCGTCGTCCGAAGCGCGCTGAGGTCCCCGTGACCTGTGAAGTGCAGCTGGTCGTCGAGTACTACGCGGCTCGCTGATCTGAGGCAGGCTTCCGCCTGTTGATGACGCATCCGAGAGGCGTCGGGGATTCCCCGGCGCCTCTCGTCGTAGGATGGCGTAATGAAGAATCTGCTGTGGTTCCTGATCGGTGTGATCGGCGGGTTCGTCGCCGCCCACTTCATGAACAAGGACCCGCGCGGTCAGGAGATCTTCGGCGAGATCGACGCGCGTCTGTCGCAGTTCACCGCCATTCTCGGTGACGCCTACCGCCAGCAGGACGCCCGTCTGTCGGATCCTGCCGACGACTGACACCGACGACTGATACCCGCATCGCCCCTCGCCGCTCCGCGGCACTGCACGCAAGGACAGCAACCAACGCCATGAAATCTGCGGAGATCGCGCAGCGCTACCTCGACTACTTCGAGAAGAACGACCACGTCATCGTCCCGTCCGCGTCATTGGTCAGCGATGACCCGACGCTGCTGTTCACGGTCGCCGGTATGGTGCCGTTCATCCCCTACCTCACCGGGGTTGTGCCATCGCCGCACCCGCGGATCGCCGACCTGCAGAAGTGCATCCGCACCAATGACATCGAAGAGGTGGGCAAGACGGCCCGCCACGGCACCTTCTTCCAGATGCTGGGCAACTGGTCGTTCGGCGACTACTTCAAAGAGGGCGCGATCCGCTACGCATGGGAGCTGCTGACCTCGTCCGAGTCCGATGGCGGGCTCGGGTTCGATGAGAAGGATCTCTGGGTCACCGTCTATGAGACCGACGACGAGGCAGAGTCCATCTGGCGCGACGTCATCGGACTGAAGCCCGAGCGTATCCAGCGCCTGGGGCGCGCCGACAACTACTGGCACACCGGCCAGCCCGGCCCCGGCGGTCCGGACTCCGAGATCTTCTTCGACCGCGGGCCCGCATACGGCAAGGATGGCGGCCCCGCCGCCGATGACTCTCGGTTCCTGGAGATCTGGAACCTCGTGTTCATGCAGGACTTCATCCAGAACCTGCGCAGCGGCACCGAGTTCGACATCGTCGGAGAGCTGCCCAAGAAGAACATCGACACCGGCATGGGGCTCGAGCGCGTCGCCTTCCTCAAGCAGGGCGTCGAGAACATGTATGAGACCGATCAGGTGCGTCCGGTGCTCGACCGCGCGGTCGAACTGTCGGGTCGCCGCTACGGTGCGGCCCACGAGGATGACGTGCGCTTCCGCGTGATCGCGGATCACGTGCGTTCGTCGCTGATGCTGCTCTCCGACGGCGTACGCCCGTCCAACGAGGGCCGTGGGTACATCCTGCGCAGGCTGATGCGCCGCACCGTGCGCGCGATGCGTCTGCTGGGTGTCGACACTCCGAGCTTCCCCGAGCTGTTCTCGGCGTCGCGGGATGCCATGAAGTCGGCCTACCCGGTACTGGAGACCGAGTGGGCGACGCTGTCGTCCGCCGCGTACGCCGAAGAAGAGACGTTCCGCCGCACCCTGGCGCAGGGCTCGACGATCCTCGATCTCGCACTGACCGACACCAAGAAGGCCGGCGGCTCCACCCTGAGCGGGTCCGAGGCGTTCCTGCTGCACGACACCTACGGCTTCCCGATCGATCTCACGCTCGAGGTCGCTGAAGAGGCCGGCCTGCAGGTCGACCGCGGCGCCTTCGACTCGCTGATGCAGCAGCAGCGCGAGCGCGCCAAGGCCGACGCCCGTGGTCGCAAGAGCCAGCTGGCCGACCTGTCGATCTATCGTGACTTCCGTGCGCTCGGCGAGACCGGCTTCCTCGGCTATACCGATCTGCAGGCGGACTCACGCGTGCTCGGCATCATCGTCGACGGCCAGACCGTCACCAGCGCGTCCGAGGGCGACGTCGCCGAGGTGATCCTCGCCGAGACGACGCTCTACGCCGAGTCCGGCGGCCAGGTCGCTGACAAGGGAACGATCGTCGGCACCGGTTTCGAGCTCGACGTGCTCGATGTGCAGCGGCCGGTGCCCGGCCTGATCAGCCACACCGTGCATGTGGCATCCGGGTCTGTCGCGATCGACGACCGTGCCACCACCGTGGTCGATGGTGCGAACCGTCGTGCCGCGCGTCAGGCGCACTCGGCCACCCACCTGGTGCACGCGGCGCTGCGCGACACGCTCGGCAAGACCGCCACGCAGGCGGGGTCGCTCAACCGTGCCGGTTACATGCGCTTCGACTTCGCGTGGTCGCAACCGCTGTCGACCGACACGCGCAGTGAGATCGAGGAGATCGTGAGCCGCGCCGTCGACGACGCACTCGAGGTCACGACCCGTGTCGTCTCGCTGGATGAGGCCAAGGAAGCCGGCGCAATGGCACTGTTCGGTGAGAAGTACGGTGACGTCGTGCGCATGGTCGACATCGGCGGCCCGTGGTCGCGCGAGCTCTGCGCTGGAACGCACGTGTCGAGCAGCTCCGAGATCGGTCTGGTGAGCCTCGTCGGTGAATCCTCGATCGGTGCGTCCAACCGCCGAATCGAAGCACTGGTCGGCCAGGACGCATTCCGTGAGCTGGCCGCCGAGCGCACCGTCGTGTCGCAGCTGACCGCGGCGCTGAAGTCGCCCCGCGACCAGCTCGCGGCGCGCATCGAGGAGCTGCAGGCGAACCTCAAGGCTGCTGAGAAGCGCATCGCGCAGTTCGAGGCGAAGGAACGCGAGGGGCGTGTGCCGGCTTTGGCCGAGGCCGCGCGGAACGTGGGTGCGTACCGGGTCGCATCCGCGTCGCTGGGTGAGGTCGGCTCGGCCGACGACGTGCGCACGCTCGCGTTGAGCGTGCGCGAGCGCCTGGGGTCGGATGCTGCTGTCGTGGCTTTCGGCGGAGTCGCCGGTGGTCGCCCGATCGTGGTCATCGCGACGAACGAGGCGGCTCGCGCCGCAGGTGCCAAGGCGGGCGCCCTTGTGCGCATCGCGGCCGGAACGCTCGGCGGTGGTGGCGGCGGCAAGGACGACGTTGCGCAGGGCGGTGGCACCGACGCGTCGGCACTGGATGCCGCGCTGGACGCGGTGGTGGCGACCCTGGCGGACGCGTGAGCGGTTTCCGTCGCGGGGTGCGCCTCGGTATCGACGTGGGCAGAGCCCGCGTCGGCGTGTCGCGGTGCGACCCGGACGGAATGCTGGCGGTGCCTGTTGAGACCGTGCCCCGCTCGGAAACATCGGTGGCGAGGATCGCTCAGCTTGCTGACGAGTGGGAGCCGCTCGAGATCGTCGTGGGCCTGCCCGTCAACATGCGGGGCGAGGAGACGCCGTCGACGACGGATGCCCGTGAGTTCGCTGCCCTGTTGCTCACCAGCACCGGTCGACCGGTACGGATGGTCGACGAGCGATTGAGCACGGTCAGCGCGCACACCGCGCTGCGGTCCTCCGGACGTTCGCAGAAGAACTCTCGTAGCATTGTCGATCAGGTCGCCGCGGTCGTACTGCTGCAGCACGCGGTCGACACCGAGAAGAGCACCGGTCGCCCCGCCGGTGTGTTGGTCGAGACCCCCGAGGAGTCATCGCACGATGTCTGACCCGGACGCACGGAACAATGGCGCTCCGAACGATCTGTTCGGCAATCTTCCGACGGCATCGTCGCCGTTGCCGGGGAACTCGGAGCGCGATGCGCCCGCTCCAGGCTCTCGTCGTGCGATCCGCGAGGCTGCTGCTCGGGAAGCGGCGGCGCGTGAAGCCGCTGCCCGAGGCGCCGCTGCTCGGGACGCTGCGGCCCAGGAGGCGACCCGGCGAGGGGTATCCGCTTCGGGGTCGCGCACCGCTCCCGAGCCCGCTCCGTTGCCGGCATCCGAGTCGGCTCCGCAAACACCCGAGGTGCCGCGCCGTCGGTCATCCCACGTCGCGTTGGAGCAGGGCGACGACACCGCCGCGGCGACGCATCCCCTGCCGCTCTGGGAGAGCGATGCCCCGCGTGCCGATGCTGGGAGCCCCGTGCCCGCAGACCCCACCACCGACGCGCCGACATCGACAGCACCGGACGAAGAAGCCGACGCCCCCCACTTGCACGAGCTGTTCGCGCCAGAACAGCACCGCGACGTTCCGAAGAAGCGCCGCGGGCGCGGGTGTCTTATCGGTCTGATCATCATGCTCGTGATCCTCGGCGGTGCCGTCGTCGGTGGCTTCGCCATCTGGGGTCAGTACGGCGAACGGATCAGCGACATGATGGGGTGGGGTGAGCCGAAGGACTACGAGGCGGGTATCGCCACCGGCGAGGCGCTGGTGACGATCAAGCAGGGTGACACCGGCGAGCCGGTTTCGATCGCCCTCTATGAGGCCGGCGTCACCAAGACCCGTAGCGTCTTCTACGACTACCTCATCGACGAGGGCAAGGCGGTGACCTTCTACCCCGGCGTTTACGCGCTGCAGCAGAAGATGACCGCGGCCGCAGCGCTCGAGGCGCTGCAGAACCCCGAGAACCGCATGGAGAACACCGTGCGAGTCGCCGAGGGCGGCACAGTGCGATCGACGCTGCCGCAGATCGTCGACGGCGTCGGCATCCCGCTGGAAGACCTGCAGGCGGCCGTGGCCGACCCCGGTGCGTACGGCGTGGCGGCCGACACGCTCGAGGGCTGGTTGTTCCCGGCGGTCTACACGTTCGATCCCGACGTCACCGCGAAGGGCGTCATCGAGGCGATGGTCGCCCGAACGCAGCAAGCCCTTGACGAGGTCGGAGTCTCAGCTGACGACGCCCAGGAGGTGCTGACGACCGCGTCGATCATCCAGCGCGAAGGTCACACCGCAGACTTCGACAAGGTGTCGCGCGTGATCGCCAACCGTCTCGACCCCGCCAACGACGAGACCCACGGACTGCTGCAGATGGACTCGACGGCGCAGTACGGCTATGGACTGAACCACGACGGCCCGGTCGCATCGTGGCCATGGGAGTCGGTGGTCGGTGACGACAACCCGTGGAACACCTACGTGCACCCGGGACTGCCCGCGTCGCCGATCGCGAACCCCAGCCACGCGGCGATCGAGGCGGCGGCCAATCCGGCCGATGGCCCGTGGTTCTACTTCGTCACCGTGAATCTCGACACGGGTGAGACCGTCTTCTCGGCGACCTACGCCGAGCAGCAGGCGGCCGAGGCCCAGTACCGCAAGTGGTGCGAAGAGAACCCCGACGGCGGATGCTACTGATGAACCCTTCCGAGCCGAAGGTGGACGCCCCTGCACGCACCGAACTCGCCGTCTGGGGTGACCCGATCGGCCACAGCCGTTCGCCGGCGTTGCATTCGACGGCATACGGCTTGCTGGGGCTGGACTGGCACTACGGCCGTCGCCGAGTGGATGAGCAGTCCTTTGGCGATGCGCTGAGCGGGCTCGACGACTCCTGGCGCGGGCTCTCGCTGACCATGCCCCTCAAGGAGGTCGCGCACGCGCGTGCTGATGAGCATGACCGCCATGCGGCGCTGACCGGCGCTGTCAACACACTGCTGCTCGGCCCGACGCTGCGCGGCTTCAACACCGACGTCGGCGGCATCGTCGATGCCTTCGCGCACGCCGGTGTGACACGTATCGATCGCGCACGAATCCTCGGCGCAGGGTCGACGGCGGCATCCGCGCTCGTCGCCCTCCACGATCTCGGTGCGACACGCGTCGATGTGCGCGCCCGCCGCCCCGAAGCGGCCGGACGGCTTCGTGAGATCGCGAGCGCGCTGGGCATCGCGCTCAGCGTCCAGGGCTTCGAGTATGCGGCATCCGACGTGGATGCGACCGTGGCCACCCTGCCCAGCGGAACCGTGCTCGATACGGACGTCGTCACTCCGCTCGCAGCCGTTGGCGGCGCCCTGTTCGAGGCCGCATACGCGCCGTGGCCGTCGGCTCTGGCAGCCCAGTGGCCCGGCACGAACGTCATCTCGGGCTTCGAGATGCTGCTTTACCAGGCGGTGCGGCAGATCCGGATCTTCCGTTACGGGTCGCAGGAGCACCTTCTGCCGGACGAGGACGTCATAGTGGCGGCCATGCGGTCTCGCGCCATGGAAGACTAGAGCAATGCTCCGCGTGCTCACGGCCGGCGAATCCCACGGCCCCGAACTCATCGCCATCATGGAGGGCCTGCCCTCCGGTGTGACCATCACGGCCGAGGCGATCCAGGCCGACCTGCAGCGCCGAAAGCTCGGCTATGGGCGCGGTTCGCGCATGAAGTTCGAGCAGGACGAACTCACGATCTCCAGCGGCGTCGTGCACGGTCGCACGCTCGGCAGCCCCATAGCCCTGCGCATCGGCAACACCGAGTGGCCGAAGTGGACCGAGGTGATGAACCCGGCACCGACCGAGCTCACCGACCGTTCGCGGGGCAGGGGAGCGGCGCTGACGCGCCCGCGCCCCGGGCACGCCGACCTCGTCGGCATGCAGAAGTACGACTTCGACGAGGCACGCCCCATCCTCGAGCGCGCGAGTGCCCGAGAGACCGCGGCACGCGTCGCGCTCGGGGCTCTCGCACGGGCGTTCCTCTCCGAGCTGGGCATCCGCCTGGTCAGCCACACGCTCTCGATCGGCCCCGTCCAGGTGCCAGACGGTGCGGCACTGCCCACCCCCGAAGACGTCGATGCGCTGGACGCCGACCCGCTGCGCTGCTTCGATGCGGCCACCTCGGCGCTCATGGTCGCCGAGGTCGACGCCGCGAAGAAGGACGGCGACACCCTCGGCGGCATCGTTGAGGTGCTCGCCTACGGTCTTCCCCCTGGGGTCGGATCGCACGTGCACTGGGACCGTCGACTGGACGGCCGCCTTGCACAGGCGCTGATGAGCATCCAGGCGATCAAGGGCGTCGAGGTCGGTGACGGTTTCGAGACGACCCGCCGTCGGGGCTCGGCCGCTCACGACGAACTGTTCACTGCCGAGGACGGCATCACCCGGGCGTCCGACCGCGCCGGTGGAACCGAGGGCGGTATGACGACCGGTACAGTGCTGCGCATCCGCGCGGGCATGAAGCCGATCGCGACGGTACCGCGCGCGCTGCGCACCATCGACGTGACCTCGGGTGAGAGCGCCACGGCGCATCACCAGCGCTCCGATGTGTGCGCTGTTCCCGCCGCCGGTGTCGTCGCCGAGGCGATGGTCGCCATCGAGCTGGTGAACTCGTTGCTGGAGAAGTTCGGCGGCGACAGCGTCGGCGAGACGCGTCGCAACATCGAGTCGTACCTCGCGGCGATCCCCGAGGCGCTGCGCACGGCGCCCGCCTCGGAGGCGGCGCTGCTCGCGCATGATGAGCACGCCTGAGCATCCGCTGACGCTCGTCCTGGTCGGCCCGATGGCCGCGGGCAAGACCAGCGTGGGCCGCAAGGTGGCCCGGCTGCTCGACGTGCCGTTCATCGACACCGACAAGCGCGTCGCCGCGGAGCACGGGCCGATTCCGCAGATCTTCGCTGAGCACGGCGAGGCGCACTTCCGCGCCCTGGAACGCGCGGCCGTCTCCCAGGCTGTCGCCGAGGGTGGGGTGATCTCACTCGGCGGGGGAGCGGTGACCGATTCCGACACCCGGGCACTTCTCGCGCGGCACCCGGTCGTCTTCCTCACCGTCACAGAGGACGCCGTCGCGCAACGCCTGGGCGGATCGACCCGCCCGCTCCTGTCCGGCGAAGACGACCCGGTCACCCGCTGGCGGACCATCTTCGAACAGCGCCGCGGCTGGTATGACGAGGTCGCCGACCTGACTATCGACACATCGCGGCGTCCGATGCGGATGATCGCAGAAGAGATCGCAGCCTGGAGGACAGAGCAGCCATGACCACGACCACTATCAGCGTCACCGGCCAGAGCCCGTACGACATCACCGTGGGGCGCGGTATCCTCGACGCGGTTCCCGCCGCACTCGCGCCCACCGTGCGCAAGGTGCTGATCGTGCACCCGCCGACGCTCGCGGTGCGCGCCGCCGAACTGCGCGACCGTGTGCTCGCCGACACTACCAACGGCCCGCGCGAGGTGCTGCTGGCCGAGATCCCCGACGCCGAACAGGGCAAGCGCATCGAGGTGGCGGCGTTCTGCTGGCAGGTCATGGGTCAGGCCGACTTCACCCGCACAGACGCCGTGATCGGCTTCGGCGGCGGCGCTGTCACGGACGTGGCGGGCTTCGTCGCTGCGACGTGGCTGCGCGGCGTGCAGGTCGTGCACGTCCCCACGACGGTGCTCGGCCTGGTCGACGCCTCGGTCGGCGGAAAGACCGGCGTGAACACCGCCGAGGGCAAGAACCTCGTCGGGGCGTTCTGGGCACCCAGCGCTGTGATCGGCGACCTGGACGAACTGAACAGCCTGAGCGCCAATGAGGCGACCGCCGGTTACGCCGAGGTCGTCAAGGCGGGCTTCATCTGGGCTCCCGAGATCCTCGACATCATCGAGGCTGACCCGGCACGCGCGATCGACACGACGACCGACGAGTTCCGTCGCACGATCGAACTGGCCATCGATATGAAGGCGAAGGTGGTCTCCGACGACTTCCGCGAAGCGGGCCTGCGCGAGATCCTCAACTACGGCCACACCCTCGGCCACGCCATCGAGCACTCCGAGCGCTATCAGTGGCGGCACGGCGCCGCGATCTCGATCGGCATGATGTATGCAGCCGAGCTCTCGCGACTGGCAGGGCGCCTATCGGATGCCGGTGCTGATCGGCACCGTGCCGTGCTCGAGTCGTTGGGGCTGCCCACCACGTACCGTGCCGGTGCCTGGCAGCAGCTGCTGGCGACCATGCAACGTGACAAGAAGGCCCGCGGCGGGATGCTGCGGTTCATCCTGCTCGACGACATCGCCAAGCCGACCGTCGTGCAGGCGCCCGATGAGTCACTGATGTTCGCGGCGTATCAAGAGGTCGCCGGATGAGCACCGCGCGCCGGCTGCTGTTGGTGAACGGACCGAACCTCAACCTGCTCGGCACGCGCGAGCCCGACGTGTACGGCACGGCGACGCTCGCCGATGTCGAACACCTGACGGCCCGCGCCGCCGAGAGACTCGGGTACGAGGTGCGCGCCGTGCAGAGCAACCACGAGGGCGTGCTGATCGATGCGATCCACGCCGCCCGTGAGGATTGCGCGGGTATCGTGATCAACCCGGGAGGGCTCACGCACACGTCTGTCGCCCTGCGCGATGCTCTCACCGGCATCGGTCTGCCCTTCGCCGAGGTGCATATCTCGGACGTGTACGCCCGGGAATCCTTCCGCCACTTCTCGTACCTCGATGACGTTGCCACCGTGCGCGTCGTCGGCCGAGGCGTCGACGGGTACGCCGAAGCGGTGCGCGAGCTCGTCGCCGCACTGCCGTAGTGCGCCGTCGCCTCTGAAACGTCGGTCGCGGGCATCCGTTAGAATCGATGCTCGGCCACTTTCTGCGCGCAACCGCGCCGGCCACCTGACTTCTACACGAACGGACCCGCACGCATGGCATCCACTGCAGACATCAAGAACGGCGTCGTCATCAAGATCGACGGACAGCTCTGGAGCGTCGTGGAGTTCCAGCACGTCAAGCCCGGCAAGGGCGGCGCCTTCGTCCGCACCAAGCTGAAGAACGTCGTGACGGGCAAGTCGGTCGACAAGACCTACAACGCCGGCACGAAGATCGACATCGAGAACGTCGACCGTCGTGACTTCACCTACCTGTACACCGACGGCGACGGCTTCGTGTTCATGGACGTCGAGGACTACGACCAGCTCACCGTCTCGGCCGCGATCGTCGGCGACGCCAAGAACTACATGCTCGAGAACCAGCAGGTGCAGATCGCCCTGCACGATGGCAACCCGCTCTACATCGAGCTGCCCGCCTCGGTCGTGCTCGAGGTCACCTACACCGAGCCCGGTCTGCAGGGCGACCGCTCGTCGGCCGGCACCAAGCCCGCGACCCTCGAGACCGGCTACGAGATCCAGGTTCCGCTGTTCCTCGAGACCGGCACCAAGGTCAAGGTCGACACCCGCTCGGGCGACTACCTCGGCCGAGTCAACGACTGAGTTGAGCGCCCGCACCAAGGCGCGCAAGCGCGCCCTCGACATCCTTTTCTCCTCCGACGTTCGTGGCGAGGAGGTCTCGGTAGTGCTCGCCGCCGCCGCCAAGCGCGCGGCAAACGAGCCCGCGCGCGAGGCCTCGTGGTTGTACGCCCGCGATATTGTCGACGGCATCATCGACAACCGCGACGAAATCGACGAGCACATCACGACGCACAGTCGCGATTGGAAGCTCGAGCGGATGCCCGCCGTCGACCGCGCCCTGCTGCGCATCGGCACGTGGGAGATCGTCTACAACGACGAGGTCCCCACCGCCGTCGCGATCGATGAGGCCGTCGAACTTGCGAAGGAGCTCTCGACCGAGGACTCCGGCGCGTTCGTGCACGGCGTCCTCGCCCGAATCGCGCGCTCGATCTGACGCGGTGGCCCGGCGATGTCGGTGGGCGGCGTCAGGATGCTGTCATGACGTCACCCCGGCTTGAGGAGCGCGCGTTGCGCGCCCTTGCCGGTGAGGCCGGCTATCGGCGGGGCCTCGACTACGCCCGGCGCGGGCAGGTCTCCCAGACCACCTGGGACCCGGCCACGCAGACGCTCACCGCCCACGTGCGCGGCAGCGAACGGTCACCGTACCGCTGCCAGGTGCGCTTCGACGCCCGGCGCGTCATGACCACGGGATGCTCGTGCCCGGTGCGGGTGGCGTGCAAGCACGTGGTGGCGGCGATCCTCGTCGGTGCAACCACTGAGCAGCAGTCGCACGGCACCGGTCCCGCGCCTGCGACGGCGCCTGCGGTGAGCCCGCCACCCCGAGCGTCCTGGGAGCAGTTCGGCGCATTCGCGCAGGCGTCACCGCCGGCCTGGCGTGCGCTGCTGAATCCGTCGGCTTCGACGCAGACCGAGCCGCTCGCGTTGGGCATCGAGTTGCGCACGCGAGCCGGGCACGCCCATGACCGCTGGGGCGCGGCCGCCCTGCAGACGGCGACCCCGCGCGGGCTCAGTCGAGAACCGGGCGAGGTCATGCTGGTCGTGCGTCCGCTGATGCGCAGCCGTTCCACCGGCAACTGGATCCAGGGTGACGCGTCGTGGGAGTCCGTGCGTCGGGCAGCCAGCGGCTTCGTGCCGGAGCAGGCGCGTTGGTTCGCGGACTTTCTCAGCCTCGCCCGCGACTCCCTTCTCTCGGGCACCGCCGGTGATTGGATCGCCCTCGACCGAGTGCAGGCGCCGCTTTTGTGGCAGCACCTCGACGCACTGGACCGTCTCGGCATCCCGATCGTCGCCACGCAGAAGCACACCACCGTCCGGCGCGCGCAGTCCGCGTCTGCGGGGCTGCGGATCGATGCGCGGGAAGACGACGGACTGTCGGTCGCCGCCGACGTGACCTTCGAGGGGGAGCAGGTGCCGGCCGCGTCACTCCGCCCGATCGGCGCGATCGGCCTCTATCGCTGGGAAGTGACCGGGGCGGCGGTCGAGGTGACACTCGCCCAGGTGACTCTGCCACCTGCGGTGCTCGCGGCGCTCACGACCGGCGGAGAGATCCCGGTTCCGGGTCGCGACCGTGCGGCGTTCCTCGCAGAGGTGTACCCGTCGCTGGCGCGACAGGCGTCGGTGCGGGCATCCGATCGTGTGAGCCTGCCGGCGCCGGTCGTCCCCGAAGCAGTGCTGCGCGTGCGCTTCCGCAGTGGGCACCGGATCGACTACCGCTTCGAGTGGGAGTACGCCGGGCACGGCACCGTGCCGTTCGCCCCGGTGCGGGGCGGGTTTCGGGACGCGGATGCTGAAGCCGACCTGACCCGCGAGATCAAGGCCATCTGGACCCGCGGTACGCCGGACGAGTTCGATGCCGCCGGGGAGTTCGAGCAGGTTGCGGCTGCGGAATGGGCGGCACAGGTGCTGCCGCTGTTCGAGGACAGCGCGGTGAAGGTCGTCGTGACCGGCCGGCGAACGGCGTACCGCGAGCTGGCAGGCACCCCCGAGATCGCCATCACGACCGTCGAATCCACCGACCCCGACTGGTTCGACATGGGCATCATCGTGACGATCGACGGCACGGCGATCCCGTTCGCGCCGCTGTTCACCGCACTCAGCATGCGTCGCACCAAGCTGCTGCTCGTCGACGGGTCCTACTTCTCGCTCGCCCACCCCGCGCTGCAGCGACTGCGCGATCTGATCGATGAGGCAGCAGAGCTCGCCGAATGGGAGACCGGACCCCGGATCAGCCGCTATCAGACCGCGCTCTGGGAGGACTTCGAAGACCTCGCGGATGAGGCCGAACCCGCCGTCAGCTGGCGCGAGACCGCCGCGGGGCTGCGTGGCGTGGACAGCGTGCCGACGACCCCACCTCCGCACGGCCTGACCGCTCAGCTGCGGCCGTACCAGCAGCAGGGGTTCGAGTGGCTGGCCTTCCTGTGGCGGCACCGGCTCGGTGGGATTCTCGCCGACGACATGGGGCTCGGAAAGACCCTGCAGCTGCTCTCTCTCGTGCTCCACGCGACGGAGCAGGGGGAGAACCGGCCGTTCCTCGTCGTGGCGCCGACCTCGGTGTTGGGAACATGGCGCAGCGAGGCGGCGCGGTTCGCGCCCGGGCTGCGCGTGCGGGTGGTCGAGGGCACGGCGTCGAGGCGCGGCCAGGGCATCGCCGACATCGCCGAGCAGTCCGACATCGTCGTCACCTCGTACGCACTGCTGCGTCTGGACGCCGACGAGTACGCACGAACGCGCTGGGCGGGTGTGATCGTCGACGAGGCGCAGTTCGCCAAGAACCCTGCCACCAAGGTGCACCGGGCACTCGCAACCCTCGACGCCGACGTCACGATCGCCGTCACCGGCACGCCGCTGGAGAATAGTCTGATCGACCTGTGGGCGCTGTTCTCGCTCACCGCGCCCGGGCTCTTCCCTTCGAAGCGTCGCTTCCGCGAGGAGTACGTGCAGCCGATCGAGCAGGGCAAGGTGCCCGAGAACGAAGAGGGCTCGTCGTACCGGCAGAAGCGCCTGGAACGCCTGCGCCATCGCATCCGTCCCCTCATGCTGCGCCGCACCAAGGACCTGGTCGCCGCAGACCTGCCCGAGAAGCAGGTGCAAGAGGTGCTCGTCGACCTGGCTCCCGCGCACCGAGCCGTCTACGACACCGTGCTGCAGCGTGAGCGTCAGAAGGTGCTCGGCCTGCTGCAGGACCTCGACCGCAACCGGTTCATCGTGTTCCGCTCGCTGACGATGCTGCGCATGCTCGCACTGTCTCCTGCCCTGATCGAGCCGGATGCACAGTCCGTGGCATCCGCGAAGCTCGACGTGCTCCTCGAGCACGTCACCGAACTGCGCGCCGAGGGCCACCGCGCCCTTGTGTTCAGCCAGTTCACCTCTTTCCTCGAACTGGCCGCCGAGCGCCTGCGCGCCGCCGGCGTCCCGTACGCCTATCTCGACGGTTCGACCCGAGACCGCGAAGCCGCGGTCGACGGCTTCCGAGATGGTGACGCGCCCGTATTCCTGATCAGCCTGAAAGCCGGTGGCTTCGGGCTCACCCTCACCGAGGCCGACTATGTCTTCCTGCTGGATCCGTGGTGGAACCCCGCCGCCGAAGCACAGGCGATCGACCGCACGCACCGCATCGGGCAGACCCGGCGCGTGTTCGTGTACCGGTTGATCGCGGCCGGGACGATCGAAGAGAAGGTACTGGCCCTGCAGCAGCGCAAGGCGCGGCTGTTCACCGCGGTCATGGACGACGAGGCGCTGTTCTCGCAGGCGCTGACGGCCGACGACATCCGCGGACTACTCGAGCCCTGAGGTGAGCGCCGCAGGCGTTTCCCACGGCTCGCGTCCCCGGAGTCCCAGCCTCGGCTCGGTACACTCGAGGCTGTCCACAACAGAGGAGAGACATGCGGATCACGGGACTCGGCCACGCGGGGATGTTCATCGAGACGGTCGGCGGGAACATCATCTGCGACCCCGTGCTGGGTCCGTCGTTCTTCGGCTCGTGGTTCCCGTTCCCCGACAACCGCGGGCTCGACTGGGAGCGCTACGGGCGCGAGGCGGACTTCCTGTACATCTCGCACCGCCACCGCGATCACTTCGACCCGCGACTGCTCGAGCGGTACATCTCGAAGGACATCGAGGTGCTGCTGCCCGAGTACGTCACCGACGACCTCGAGGTCGACATCCGTGCGCTCGGGTACAACAACATCACCTACGCGCCGGCCGGCCAGGTGATCGAGCGCGGCGACCTGAAGATGATGATCACGCCGCTGCGCGCCCCCAGCGACGGCCCGATCGGTGACTCGTCGCTGAGCGTGGATGACGGCACGGCATCGATCCTCAACCAGAACGATTCGCATCCGCTCGATCTGGAGGCGCTGCTGTCGTTCGGCAAGCCCGAGGCGTACTTCACGCAGGTGTCCGGCGCCATCTGGTGGCCGATGGTCTACGACCTGCCGCAGGGCGCCAAGCAGAACTTCGCGCGCCTGAAGCGCGAGGCGCAGAACAAGCGCGCGATGTACTACATCGAGAAGGTCGACGCGCCGCACGTGTTCCCGATGGCGGGCCCGCCGATGTTCCTGCGCGAGGAGCTCTTCCGCTACAACGGCACCGGGCAGGACGACGACTCGATCTTCACCGATCAGAAGGAGTTCCTGGCTCACTTGAAGGAGCAGGCGCCGCAGTACGACGGCCAGCTTTTCATCCCCGGCACCGTCGTAGACATGAATCACGGCGAGATGACGGTAACGCAGAGCCTGTACAGCCAGGACGAGATCGACCACATCTTCGATGAGAAGTGGGAGTACCTCGCCGAGCAGAAGGCGACCAGGCAACAGGAGGCCATCGACGAAGAGGCCACGCGCGCCGAGGTGCTGCCGCCCGAAGAGATGCTCGCGGCGCTCAAGGCGTGGTGGGAGCCGCTGCTGAAGAAGTCCCGCACGATCCGGCTCGGCGTCGGCGGCAATGTGCGGTTCAAGATCGGTGACCTCGACATGGTGGTGGACTTCCCGAAGGCCAAGGTGCGCGAGTACGCGGGGGAGGAGTGCATCTACTGGTACACGATCCCCGCCGACCTGGTCTCGACGAACATCCGCGATCATGAGATCGACTGGTCGAACTCGATCTTCCTGTCGATGCAGTTCTCGGTGGGGCGCAGCGGCAAGTTCAACGAGTTCCTCACGACGTTCCTGAAGTGCCTGTCGGTCGACCGCATCGAGTACGTCGAGAACTGGTACCAGGAGCAGACCGATCAGACCGAAGATGCCGAGATCGGCGACTGGGTCGTGCAGCGCCGGTGCCCGCACCTGCGTGCCGACCTGACCCGCACCGGCAAGATCGACGAGGACGGCGTGCTCACGTGCAGCATGCACGACTGGAAGTGGGATCTGAAGACCGGCAAGTGCCTGTCGACCGCAGGTCACGCAATCCGCGCCGAGAAGATCGACCCCGTCACCGACGAGGCACTGCGTCCCGGCGCCTGAGCAGCTGACAGCCCGGATCCAAGTCGGGCATCCACTCCGCCGTCTGGTGTCACTGAGAACAGGCGATCTCACGAGAACAGGACGAATTCCGCAGGATCGTCCTGTTCTCAGCATCCGTCCTGTTCTCGTGCGCGCGAGACGGCGCGCGGGGCACCTCGCGCGGCCGCGAGCGCGGGCGGGGTTCGCTAGACTGGTGTCATCACCAACCTTTAACCCCGTCCGGAGAGGCGGAGAAGGGACGTGGCCGTTGTCTGCACGCACCGTGCTGCATGAAGCCGATATATCGCGCGCTCTGACGCGCATCGCCCACGAGATCCTCGAATCCAATCGCGGCGCCGAAGGCCTTGTCCTTCTCGGCATCCCGACCCGCGGCGTGACCCTCGCCGAGCGGCTCGGGCCGGTCATCTCCGGCATCGCCGGCGTCGACATTCCCGTCGGAGCGATCGACATCACGCTCTTCCGAGACGACCTGTCGCAGCATCCGACCCGCGCACCCAAGCGCACGGACATTCCCGAGGGCGGCATCGACGGCAAGACCGTCGTCCTCGTCGACGACGTGCTCTTCTCAGGTCGCAGCATCCGCGCGGCACTCGACGCGCTGCAGTCCATCGGCCGCCCCGCGGCCGTGCGCCTCGCGATCCTTGTCGACCGCGGACACCGCGAACTGCCGATCCGCCCCGACTTCGTGGGCAAGAACATTCCCTCCGCCCGCACCGAACGCGTGAACGTGCGTCTGCGCGAGCTCGACGGCAGCGACGAGGTGACGATCGAATCATGAGGCACCTGCTCGATACCCGCACGCTTGACCGAGAGACCGCCCTGCGCATCCTCGACGTAGCCGAGGACATGTCCGACACCCAGTCGCGCCAGGTGAAGAAGCTGCCGACGCTACTCGGCAAGACCGTGGTCAACCTCTTCTTCGAGGACTCCACCCGCACGCGCATCTCGTTCGAGGCCGCTGCCAAGCGTCTCTCCGCCGACGTCATCAACTTCGCAGCGAAGGGCTCCAGCGTCTCGAAGGGCGAGAGCCTGAAGGACACCGCCCAGACCCTGGAGGCGATGGGGGCGGATGCTGTCGTCATCCGTCACTCCGCCTCGGGCGCGCCCCGCACGCTCGCGACCAGCGGCTGGATCTCGGCCGGCGTGGTCAACGCCGGTGATGGCACGCACGAGCATCCGACTCAGGCGCTGCTCGACGCATTCACCATCCGCAAACGCCACCACGGCGCCGACAGCCGCGGTCGTGACCTCGCCGGGCTGCGCGTCGTGATCGTGGGCGACGTACTGCATTCCCGCGTGGCTCGCTCGAACGTCTGGCTGCTGTCGCTGCTCGGAGCCGACGTCACGCTCGTGACGCCTCCCACGCTCGTGCCGCAGAACGTCTCGCAGTGGCCGGTGCGGGTGCTGTACGACCTCGACGCCGCGCTGGCAGAGGGACCCGACGCGGTGATGATGCTGCGCATTCAGGGCGAGCGGATGCACGCCGCGTATTTCCCCACTGAGCGGGAGTATTCCAGGCTCTGGGGTCTGGACGCCGTGCGTGCGGCGGCGCTGCCGGAAGGTAGCATTGTTCTGCACCCCGGACCCATGAACCGGGGCCTGGAGATCTCTTCCGAGGCCGCCGATTCGCCGCGCTCGACCGTGCTCGAGCAGGTCACGAACGGCGTCGCGGTGCGCATGGCTGTGCTCTACCTGCTGCTCGCAGGCGAACGAAACGACGAACGAGGGGAAGTGAAATGAGCCAGACCCTCGTCATCGAAGGAGTCGAGCTGCTCGGACGCGAGAGCGCCGACATCGTGATCGAGAACGGCATCATCGCCGAGATCGGAACGGGGCTGAACCGGTCCGGAGCGCGCGTCATCGACGCCGCCGGGCTGGTGGCCCTGCCCGGCCTGGTCGACCTGCACACGCATCTGCGTGAGCCCGGCTTCGAGGCATCCGAGACGGTGCTGACCGGTACCCGTGCGGCCGCCGCCGGCGGGTTCACCGCCGTGTTCGCGATGCCGAACACGCAGCCGGTCGCCGACACCGCCGGCGTGGTCGAGCAGGAGCTCGCCCTCGGCGAGGCAGCCGGCTACGCCACCGTGCAACCGATCGGCGCTGTCACCGTCGGGCAGAAGGGCGAGCGCCTCGCCGAGCTGGGCGCCATGGCGTCGTCGCGGGCACGCGTGCGCGTGTTCAGCGATGATGGCTTCTGCGTGTGGGACCCGCTGATCATGCGCCGCGCCCTGGAGTACGTCAAGTCGTTCGGTGGCGTCATCGCCCAGCACGCACAGGACCCGCGTCTGACCGAGGGCGCCCAGATGAACGAGGGCATCGTCTCGGCAGAGCTGGGCCTCGCCGGTTGGCCGGCGGTCGCCGAGGAGTCGATCATCGCCCGCGACGTGCTGCTCGCCGAGCACGTCGGCTCGCGCCTGCACGTGTGCCACCTGTCCACGGCGGGCAGTGTCGACATCATCCGCTGGGCCAAGAAGCGCGGCATCCAGGTCACGGCCGAGGTGACCCCCCACCACCTGCTGCTCACCGATGAACTCGTGCGCGACTACGACGCCCGGTACAAGGTGAACCCTCCGCTGCGCACGCAGGAGGACGTCATGGCCGTGCGCGAGGGTCTCGCCGACGGCACGATCGACATCGTCGCCACCGACCACGCCCCGCACCCCGCTGAGAACAAGGCCTGCGAGTGGCAGGCCGCCGCGAACGGCATGGTGGGCCTGGAGAGCGCACTGCGCGTCGTGCACCAGTCGATGGTGGCGACCGGCCAGCTCGACTGGGCCGACGTGGCGCGTGTGCTCAGCGCCGCGCCCGCGCGCATCGGGCAGCTCGACGGCTTCGGGGCGCTCGAAGTCGGAAAGCCCGCCCACGTGACGCTGTACGACCCGAACGTGCCCGGGGTCTTCACCGAGTCCGACCTGCACGGTCGCAGCCAAAACTCGCCGTACCTCGGACGGGAGCTTCCCGGTCGCGTCCAGTGGACCATCCACGGCGGTGTCGTGACTCTCGACGGTGGGGAACTCGTCGAGGATCTGCGGTCTGTCGGGAGCGAGCGGAGCGAGTCGAAGTGCGATGTGCTGAGCGAGCGGAGCGAGTCGAAGTGACGCGCGAACTTGCCGGCCTGATCATGGCCGCCATCGCGGCGGCCATCCTCCTCACGATGTTCTTCGCGTGGCGCGCGCGTCTGCGTCGCGATTCGGGTCTCACCGCACCGCTCGGGGTTCCCGAACACGCCGAGGTCTCGGCACGGTACGAGGTGCTGCACGTGGCGACGACGAAGCACGGTCAGCCTCTGGAGCGCGCCGCGGTGCGACCGCTCGCATACCGCGCTCGCGGAGAGCTCGCGCTGACCGACCGTGGCGTCGCGTTGAGCCTTGATGGCGCACCCACCGTGTTTCTCTCGGCCGACCGGCTCGCCGGTGCCGACGTCGCCACCGTCACCATCGACCGCGTCGTGGAGCCGTCCGGCCTGATCCGCCTTGACTGGCGGGTCGCCGATGGGATCCTCGTCGACACCTACCTTCGGCTCTCGGCAGCCGAGCCCCAGCAGATCCTCCCGGAGCTCCAGCAGTTGTGCGGCGCTCCGGAGAACGGAGTGAACTCTTGACCGCCCTCACCGCAGATTCCGCCGTACTCGTCCTCGAGGACGGCACCCGCTTTGTCGGCCGCGCCTACGGCGCGCGCGGCACCACCCTTGGCGAGGTCGTCTTCGCGACCGGCATGTCCGGCTACCAGGAGACGCTCACCGACCCGTCCTACGCCGGTCAGATCGTGCTGCAGACCGCGCCGCACATCGGCAACACCGGTATGAACGCCGAGGACAACGAATCGGCGAAGATCTGGGTTGCCGGCTACATCGTGCGCGACCCCGCCCGCCGGGCGTCGAACTGGCGTGCCGAGGAGTCCCTCGATGATGCACTGATCCGCGACGGAATCGTCGGTATCAGTGGCATCGACACGCGTGCGCTCACGCGCCGCATCCGCGATGCCGGTGCGATGCGCGGCGGTGTCTTCTCGGGAGCGGATGCTGCCCTTGATCCCGCGGAGCAGCTGATCCGCGTGACGGCTGCCCCCGAGATGGCCGGTCAGAACCTGTCGGCAGAGGTCTCGGTCGCCGAGACGTACGTGCTGCCCGCCACGGCCGAGCGGATCGGCAACCTCGCCGTCATCGACCTCGGTGTCAAGCGGGCAACGCTCGAAAACCTCGCCGCTCTCGGTTTCGACGTGCACGTGCTGCCGCAGTCGTCGTCGTTCGACGCGATCCGTTCGATCGATCCGGTCGGCGTGTTCTACTCCAACGGGCCCGGCGACCCTTCGGTATCCGACGCACAGGTCGCGGTGCTGCGCGAGGTGCTGCAGGCCGGTCTGCCCTACTTCGGCATCTGCTTCGGCAACCAGCTGTTCGGCCGCGCCCTGGGGCTCGGCACGTACAAGCTGCAGTTCGGCCACCGCGGACTGAACCAGCCCGTGCTCGACAAGGCCACCGGCCGCGTTGAGATCACCGCCCACAACCATGGCTTCGCCGTGGACGCGCCCGTCGAGGGTGTCTTCGACAGCCCGAACGGCTTCGGCTCGGTCGAGGTCAGCCACGTCGGACTCAACGATCAGGTCGTCGAGGGGCTGCGCGCCCTGGACATCCCGGCCTTCTCGGTGCAGTACCACCCCGAGGCGGCGGCGGGCCCGCACGACGCCCACTATCTCTTCACCCGCTTCCGCGATCTCGTCATCGCGACCCTGGAGGCCAGCAAGTAATGCCCAAGCGCGACGACATCAACTCCGTTCTCGTGATCGGCTCCGGCCCGATCGTCATCGGTCAGGCCTGCGAGTTCGACTACTCCGGCACCCAGGCGTGCCGTGTGCTGCGCGAAGAGGGCGTGCGCGTGATCCTGGTCAATTCCAACCCGGCCACGATCATGACCGACCCCGACTTCGCCGACGCCACCTACATCGAGCCGATCACTCCCGAGGTGATCGAGACGATCATCGCCAAGGAGAAGCCGGATGCCATCCTGCCGACCCTCGGCGGACAGACCGCGCTGAACGCCGCCATGGCGCTGCACGAGCGCGGCATCCTGGCAAAGTACGACGTCGAGCTCATCGGCGCCAAGGTCGATGCCATCCGTCGAGGTGAAGACCGTCAGGTGTTCAAGGAGCTCGTGCTCGAGGCGGGCGCCGACGTCGCCAAGTCGGTGATCTGCCACACGATGGATGAGCTGCTGGCAGGCGCTGAAGAGCTCGGCTACCCGCTGGTCGTGCGCCCGAGCTTCACCATGGGCGGTCTCGGCTCCGGCTTCGCCTACGACGAGGCGGACCTGCGCCGCATCGGTGGCGCTGGCCTGCACGACTCGCCGACCAACGAGGTGCTCCTGGAGGAGTCGATCCTCGGGTGGAAGGAGTACGAGCTCGAGCTCATGCGCGACACCGCCGACAACACGGTGGTCGTCTGCTCGATCGAGAACGTCGACCCCGTCGGCGTGCACACCGGCGACTCGATCACCGTGGCACCCGCGCTGACGCTCACCGACCGTGAGTTCCAGAAGCTGCGCGACATCTCGATCGACATCATCCGCGCCGTCGGCGTCGACACCGGTGGCTGCAACATCCAGTTCGCGGTCGACCCGACCAACGGCCGCATCATCGTCATCGAGATGAACCCGCGCGTCTCGCGCTCTTCGGCCCTGGCGTCGAAGGCGACCGGATTCCCGATCGCGAAGCTCGCCGCAAAGCTCGCCCTCGGCTACCGCCTGGACGAGATCCCGAACGACATCACCGGTGTCACACCGGCGAGCTTCGAGCCGACGCTCGACTACGTCGTCGTGAAGGTGCCGCGTTTCGCCTTCGAGAAGTTCCCCGCCGCGGATGCCACGCTGACCACGACCATGAAGTCGGTCGGTGAGGCGATGGCCATCGGCCGCAACTTCACCACTGCGCTGCAGAAGGCGCTGCGGTCGCTGGAGAAGCGTGGATCGAGCTTCCACTGGGGCCCGGAGGAGCGCTCGGTCGACGAGCTGCTCGAGATCGCCAAGACGCCCACCGACGGTCGCATCGTCGTGCTGCAGCAGGCGCTGCGCAAGGGTGCGACGATCGAGCAGGCGTTCGAGGCGACCTCGATCGACCCGTGGTTCATCGACCAGATGGTGCTGATCAACGAGGTGGCCGAGACCGTGGCATCCGCCGCCGAACTCGACGCCGCGACGATTCGTCACGCCAAGGAGCACGGCTTCTCCGACGCGCAGATCGCCCAGCTGCGCGGCGTGGACGAGGCCGAGGTACGGGGCGTCCGTCGTGCGCTCGACGTGCGTCCGGTGTACAAGACGGTCGACACCTGCGCGGGGGAGTTCCCCGCGCTGACGCCGTACCACTACTCCAGCTACGACTTCGAGACCGAGGTCGCGGCATCCGACCGCACCAAGGTCGTCATCATCGGCTCCGGTCCGAACCGCATCGGTCAGGGCGTCGAGTTCGACTACTCGTGCGTGCACGCGTCGTTCGCGCTGTCGGATGCCGGATACGAGACCGTCATGGTCAACTGCAACCCTGAGACGGTCTCGACCGACTACGACACCTCGGACCGGCTGTACTTCGAGCCGTTGACTCTCGAGGACGTGCTCGAGGTGCTCGATGCCGAGGCGCGTAGCGGCACGATCCTCGGTGTCGTCTGCCAGCTGGGCGGTCAGACGCCACTGGGCTTGGCGAAGGGCATCGAGGCGGCCGGGTACACCGTGCTCGGTACGAGCCCCGAGGCGATCGACCTGGCCGAGGAGCGCGAGCTCTTCGCTCGCCTGCTCGACGACGCCGGGCTCGTCGCGCCCCGCAACGGCACGGCGATCGACGTCGAGGGCGCGGTGCGCATCGCCGAGGAGATCGGCTACCCGGTGCTGGTGCGCCCGAGCTTCGTGCTCGGAGGCCGCGGCATGGAGATCGTCTACGACACCCCCTCGCTGCGTGACTACTTCGTGCGCACCGCGGATGAGGTCGTGATCGAGGAGGGCAAGCCGCTGCTGGTGGACCGCTTCCTCGACGACGCGATCGAGCTCGACGTGGACGCCCTGTACGACGGCACCGACCTGTACATCGGCGGTGTCATGGAGCACCTCGAAGAGGCCGGCATTCACTCGGGCGACTCCAGCTGCACGCTGCCGCCGGTCTCGCTCGGTCGCACCGACGTCGACCGCGTGCGCACGGCGACGCTCGCGATCGCGAAGGGCGTGGGTGTGCGCGGTCTGCTGAACGTGCAGTTCGCGATCAGCGCGGGGGTGCTGTACGTGATCGAGGCGAACCCGCGCGCCAGCCGCACCGTGCCGTTCGTCTCGAAGGCACTGGGCATTCCGCTGGCCAAGGCCGCGAGCCGCATCATGGCCGGCTCGACCGTCGCCGAGCTCATCGACGAGGGCATGCTGCCCGCACAGGACGGCTCGCGCGTTCCGCTGGGCGCTCCGGTCGCCGTCAAGGAGGCCGTGCTGCCGTTCAAGCGCTTCAGCACCCACGACGGCAAGGTCGTCGACTCGGTTCTGGGGCCGGAGATGCGCTCGACGGGCGAGGTCATGGGCATCGACCGCGACTTCCCGACGGCGTTCGCCAAGAGCCAGGCTGCGGCCTACGGCGGAATGCCCGTCTCGGGCACCGTGTTCATCTCGGTCGCCGACGCCGACAAGCGCGCGGTGATCCTGCCGGCGCACCGTCTGCAGCAGCTGGGCTTCACCCTGGTGGCCACCGAGGGCACCGCCGAGATCCTCAGCCGCAACGGCATCGACGTCACCGTCGTGTCGAAGTTCAGCGAGACGCAGGACAGCGGAGCCGAGAACATCGTCGACCTGATCAACGAGGGCCGCATCGACATCGTCGTGAACACTCCCAGCGGGGGAGCGGCGCGTGCCGACGGCTACGAGATCCGGGCCGCGGCGGTCGCCGCCGACAAGGCGCTGTTCACCACCATGGCAGTGCTCGGCGCGGCGGTCAGCGGTATGGACGCCACCAGCGACGGTTTCGAGGTGCGCAGCCTTCAGGAGTACGCGCTCGACCGCAAGGGGTCGGTGTGACCGAGTCGTTCCCCGCACGTCTGCGTGCCGCGCTCGACGAGCACGGCCCGCTGTGCGTGGGGATCGATCCGCACGCCGCGTTGCTTGAGCAGTGGGGTCTGGGTGCGGATGCTGACGGTATCCGCGCCTTCGGGCTCGCCGTCGTCGAAGCGGCGGCGGGCCGGGTGGGCGTCGTGAAGCCCCAGGTGGCGTTCTTCGAACGCTACGGATCCCGCGGCTTCGCAGCGCTCGAGGACGTGATGTCGGCCGCGCGTGCGGCCGGCCTGATCGTGATCGCCGATGCCAAGCGCGGCGACATCGGCTCGACCATGGCCGGCTATGCGTCGGCGTGGTTCGAGTCGGGGTCGCCCTTGGAGGCGGATGCCCTCACTGTGAGCCCCTACCTGGGGCCGGAGTCGCTGCGTGAGACGCTGACGGGCGCCGTCCGCGCCGATAAGGGCGTCTTCGTGCTCGCCGCGACCAGTAACCCCGAGGCGGCGGCGCTGCAGACGGCCACCCCGGTCGACGTGGCCGCCGGCGACGGCGAGACGGTGGCCCGACGCGTGGCGCGGGATGTCACCTGGGTGAACGACTCGGATGCTTTCTCCTCCGGATTGGGCCCGGTGGGCCTGGTGATCGGCGCGACAGTCGACCGCTCGGAATTCGGCCTCGACGACGATCTGCTTGTGCGCACCCCCATCCTCGCTCCCGGTTTCGGGGCGCAGGGCGCCACGCCGGAGGATCTGACCGGACGATTCGGCCCGCTGGCGCGCAACGTGCTCGCCAGCGAGAGTCGGAGCATCCTCGGCGCGGGTCCCGACGGCATCGCCGAGGCGATCCGCTCGCGCAGTGCGCACTACCTGGAGGTACTTCGTGGCTGAGAACCGCACCGTTCCCGACGTTGATCGCGCCGCAGCATCGCGGCGGGCGCTCGAGCGTCGCCGCGCTCGTGCTTCCCTGAAGCGCGACCTGGCGATGCGGGTCACCGCACCGCAGGCCGTGTTGCGTCAGGCATTCGAGGACGCCGATTCGGATGCCGCGACCATGCGGGTCACCGACTTCCTGATGGCGCTGCCGGCGATCGGCGCGGGCAAGCGCGACCGCGTGCTCGAGGATCTCGGAATCTCGCCGGTCAAGCGCCTGGGCGGGCTCGGCGTGCGCCAGCGCGCCGCGCTGACCGCGTGGCTCGACGAACGGTTCCCGCCGCATCGTCCGCGCGAGGGGCGCAGCCGTCTGCTGGTGCTGGCAGGCCCGACCGCCGTCGGCAAGGGCACGGTTGCCGCGCACATCCGCGAGACGAACCCCGATCTGCACCTGTCGGTGTCGGCGACCACCCGCAGCCCCCGGCCGGGTGAGGTCGATGGCGTGCACTACTACTTCTTGGACGAGGCCGAGTTCGATCGCCTCATCGAAGAGGGGCAGTTGCTCGAGTATGCGACGGTGCACAACAAGCATCGCTACGGAACGCCGCGCGGTCCCGTCGACGAGGCGCTGGCGCAGGGCAAGACCGTGCTGTTGGAGATCGATCTGCAGGGCGCCCGCCAGGTGCGGGAGTCCGAGCCCTCGGCATCGCTGGTGTTTTTGCTGCCGCCGACGTGGGACGAACTCGTCAACCGTCTGGTCGGTCGGGGCACCGAGGACTCCGAGGAGCGGGCCCGTCGTCTGCGCACGGCGCGGACCGAGCTGGCGGCGCAGAACGAGTTCGATTACCTCGTCGTGAACGCCGACGTCGCCACAGCGGCCCGCGACGTCGTAGAATTGTCTTCAGGGTCTGCGCGCTGACCGGGTTCTGTCCCGTACGGAGCGCGCGCTCCCACCGATTTTCGCGACACGTCGTCATCTGATGCATCGTCGCCTGACCAGGAGGTCCACCATGGCCGGAACCAACCAGGGCATCATCGACCCGCCCATCGACAACCTGCTCGAGCGCGTCGAGTCGAAGTACGAGCTCGTGATCTACGCATCCAAGCGGGCGCGCCAGATCAACGACTACTACTCCGACCTGCACGAGGGCAACCTGTTCGACAACGTCGGCCCGCTGGTCGACTCGTCGGTCGAGGACAAGCCGCTGACCATCGCGCTGCACGAGATCAACGAAGACAAGCTTCGCATCCGTCACGCCGAGTGACGTGCACACCGTAAGCCGCCGACATCCGCATGCGGATGTCGGCGGCTTCATGCACACTGGCTTCGGGCCGAGAACGGCCCCGCACGAAACCGATCTGGAGCACCGATGAGCGCGTTGCGTCTGTTCACGTCCGAGTCCGTCACCGAGGGGCATCCCGACAAGATCTGCGATCAGATCTCGGACAGCATCCTCGACGGACTGCTGGCCGTCGACCGCGGATCGCGTGTCGCGGTCGAGACGCTGGTCACCACGGGGCTGGTCCACGTGGCCGGTGAGATCCGCACAGAGGGGTATGTCGATATCCCCACGATCGTGCGCGACGTGGTCAACCGCATCGGCTACACCTCCAGCGACACCGGTTTCGACGGGTCATCGTGCGGCGTGAGCATCTCGGTGGGGGAGCAGTCCACCGACATCGCGCAGGGCGTCGACCAGGCCAGCGAACACCGTGACGGCAGCTCGACCGACCCGCGCGATCTGCTCGGCGCGGGCGACCAGGGCATCATGTTCGGCTACGCGACCGACGAGACGCCGCAGCTCATGCCGATGGCGGCGTGGACGGCACACCGGATCGCGGAGCGGCTGACCGAGGTGCGCCGGTCGGGGGAACTGGCCTTCCTGCGTCCCGACGGCAAGACTCAGGTGACTCTGGGCTACGACGGCCTCGTGCCCAAGACGATCGACGCGGTCGTGCTGTCGACGCAGCACCACCCCGACATCTCGCAGGAAGAGCTGCGCGGCCTGGTACGCGAACGCGTCATCGACCCGGTCCTCGAGCAGACGGGGCTCGACCTGGCATCCGACCTCAAGTACTACATCAACCCGGCCGGACCTTTCGTGATCGGCGGCCCGAAGGGCGACGCCGGTCTCACCGGCCGCAAGATCATCATCGACACCTACGGCGGCGCCGCCCGGCACGGCGGTGGCGCGTTCAGCGGCAAGGACCCGTCGAAGGTCGACCGATCGGGCGCCTACGCCATGCGCTGGGTAGCCAAGAACGTCGTCGCGGCCGGTCTCGCGGCGCGGGCCGAGGTGCAGGTCGCCTACGCGATCGGCGTCGCGCGACCCGTCGGTCTGTACGTCGAGACGTTCGGCACCGGCAGCGTCGACGACGAGACGATCACCCGCGCGATCCGTGAGGTCTTCGACCTGCGTCCGCAGGCGATCATCGAAGAACTCGACCTGCTGCGCCCGATCTACGCACAGACCGCGGCCTACGGCCACTTCGGACGTGAGCTGCCGGACTTCACCTGGGAGCGCACCGACCGGGCGGACGAGCTGCGCCGCGCCGCCGGCGTCTGAGAGCGGCGGGGCCGTGACGGCCGAAGCCGCTTCCGCGGAGCCCGAGGCGGACGACGTCGAACCGGTGGCGACAGTGCCTACCGGGCGGCGGCGCATCGCGCGGGTGCTGATCGACTCGCCGCTCCCGCAACTGGACCGGCTGTTCGACTACGCGATGCCCGAGGGTCTCGGTGATGTCGAGCCGGGGGTTCGGATCAAGGCGCCGCTGCGCACTGCTGGTCGGGTCGTGGACGGCCTGATCGTCGAGATCGACGAGGAGCCCGACCCCTCGCGCACCCTCTCCGAGATCGAGAGCATCGTCTCATCGACGGTCGTGATGCCCGATCCGCTCTACCGGCTCGCTAGACGTGTCGCGGACCGCGCCGCGGGCAGCGCCTCCGATGTGCTGCGGTTGGCGATCCCCAAACGCCAGGTGCGGGTGGAGAAGTCCTGGACACCCGTCGCCGCCCCACCCGAGGTACCCGCCGAGGCGGTATCAGATGCGGAGGCCGTCGTGGCCCGCTACGACGGCTTGGCAGAGGTGCTCGCCGAGCGCCGCCGCGCCGCCGTCGAGGCGATCCCCGTGCAGAACGGTATGACGCCCGGGTGGGCCGAGATGATCGCCGCGTCGGCCACGATCGAACTGGCCGCGGGGCGCTCCAGCATCCTGATCGTCCCGGATTACCGCGACCAGGAGGTGCTGCTCGCCGCGCTGGCCACGATGGTGCCGGACGACGCAGTCGCGCGGTACGACGCCCGCCAGAGCAATCCCGAGCGCTACCGTTCGTTCCTGCGCACCCTCGACGAGGCGCCGTGCGTCGTCATCGGCAATCGCTCCGCGGTGTACGCGCCGGTGCAGGCGGGACTCGTGGCGATCTGGGACGACGGCGACCCGTTGCTCGGTGAGCCGTTGGCGCCGTACGTCCATTCCCGCGATGCCGCGCTGGTGCGGCAAGAGCAGGAGGGCAGTGCGCTGCTGCTGGTCGGGCACACGCGCTCCACCGATGCGCAGCGTCTTGTCGCCGGCGGCTGGATGCATGAGGTGACGGCCGTGCGAAGGGTGCTTCCGCAGGTACGGTTGAGCACCCCGCAGGAGCTGGAGCAGGGCGGCCGTCGTGTGCCGTCGAGCGCCTTCGGCGCGGCGCGCGCCGCGACGGGCGAGGGGCCTGTGCTGGTGCAGGTGGCGCGCCCCGGCTTCTCGCCGAGCCTGGTATGCGGTACCTGCCGCGCGCCGGCGCGTTGCACGCACTGCGGTGGTCCATTGGGGGCGCGAAGGCGTGGCGCTGTGCCGGTGTGCGGGTGGTGCGGCCGTTCTGCGCACTCGTGGCGCTGCGGTCACTGCGACTCCGATCAGGTGCGGCTCGCCTCGTCGGGCACCGAACGCACCGCCGATGAGCTCGGGCGCGCCTTCCCCGGCGTACGTGTGATCGTCTCGGACGGTGCCCACCCCGTGCAGCACGTGGATGCCAAGCCGGCCCTGGTCGTCGCTACTCGAGGCGCCGAGCCGATCGCCGACGGCGGATACCGCGCAGTGATCCTGCTCGACGGGTCGCGAATGCTGCAGGCACCAGAGCTGCGCATCGGAGAGTCCTGCCTGCGCTGGTGGTGCAATGCGGCTGCTCTTGCCGCCCCCGGCGCTCCGGTGCACCTGGTGGGTGTGGACGGCCCCGTCGCCCGAGCCTTGGCCACCTGGACGCCGGCCGCATACGCACGTGGCGAACTCGAGGCCCGGGCACCGCTGCATATGCCGCCGACGGCACGCGTGGCGCAGATCGACGGGCTGCCGGCCGCGGTGCGCGCAGCGCTCGACGCCCTTGCCGAGCTCGATATCCGTGGTGAAGCGGTGCTCGGTCCGGTGCCCATCGGCGACGAGGGGAAGGTGCGCGCGCTGGTGCGCTTCAGCTATGCGGCGGGTCAGGCCGTCGCGACCCGACTGCGCGCCACCGTGATCGCGCAGGCAGCGCAGAGCCGCCGAGGGCGGGGGCGTGTACGGGCGCCACTGACGGTGCACCTGGATATCCTCGAACCAGACATCTGATCGAAACACCCTCCGGAGAACCTTCATGCGCCTCGTCTTCGCCGGCACACCCGCCGTCGCGGTGCCCACGCTTCGCGCTCTCGCCGCGCAGCACGACATCCTCGGGGTCGTCACCCGCCCCGATGCCCCCCTCGGCCGCAAGCGCGTGCTGACGCCGTCGCCGGTCGCCGAGGCCGCCGACGAGCTCGGGTTGCCGGTGATCAAGGCGGCACGACTCGATGCCGAGGTCACTGCGCAGATCTCCGCGCTCGACGCCGAACTCGGCGTGATCGTCGCCTACGGCGGCATCGTGCGCGAGCCGCTGCTGTCGACGCCGGCCCAGGGCTGGATCAACCTGCACTTCTCACTGCTGCCGCGGTGGCGCGGCGCCGCACCGGTACAGCGAGCGCTGATCGCCGGCGACACCGAGATCGGCGTGAGTGTGTTCCGCCTCGTGCCGGCGCTCGACGCCGGCGACGTGTTCGCGATGCGCGCGGTCGACATTCCCGCCGACGCGACCGCCGACGTCGCACTGGACGTGCTCGCCATCGACGGCGCCGACCTCACCCGCACGGTCGTCGCTGACATCGCGGCCGGCACCGCCGTGGCGACACCGCAGGCCGGAGACGAGACCCTCGCCCCGAAGCTCGGTCTTGAGGACGGCCTGCTCGACTGGCACCAGCCGGTCGACATCATCTACGCCCGCTACCGGGGCGTCACACCCGAACCGGGGGCGCACACGACCTTTGACGGGGGCCGGCTCAAGATCTTGGCCGCCGCGCCGGCAGCATCCGACGCCCCGCGCCTGGCGCCGGGGGAGCTGGGCGGAACCAAGACCGCCGTGCTGATCGGTACCGCGAGCACACCGCTCGAGGTGACCCGAGTGCAGCCCGCCGGGCGCGGGGCGATGAACGCCGCGGACTGGTGGCGCGGCCTTCGTGATCACGATGGATTGCGGGTGGGATCATGAGCCGCACGCGCATCCAGCCGGCCCGCTGGGTCGCCTACGACGTGATCCGCGCTGTCACCGAAGACGACGCGTACGCCAACCTGCTGCTGCCGAAGCTCATCGCCGAAGCACGCCTGAACACCCAGGACGCCGCGCTGGCGACCGAGCTCGCGTACGGCACGCTTCGCCGTCGCGGCACCTACGACGCGATCATCGCGGATGCCGCTGGCCGCCCGGTCAGCGAGATCGATCCCGCTGTGCTCGACGCGCTGCGCCTCGGCGCGCACCAGCTGCTGGCGACCAGAGTAGCCCCGCACGCCGCCGTCAACGAGTCGGTGAATCTCGTCGCAGCGGAAGTCGGGCGCGGGGCGTCCGGTTTCGCCAACGCCGTGCTGCGCCGGATCGGACGAGACGACGCCGACACCTGGCAGGAACGCATCGAGGCGGGAGCACGATCCGACGACGAGCGGCTCGCGCTGCGCACCGCGCACCCGGTGTGGGTGATCCGGGCTCTGCGTCGCGCGCTGGCGTCCGAGGGCCGCGACGGCGAGCTCGACGCGCTGCTCGAATCCGACAACCTCTCGCCCGAGGTGACCCTCGTCGCGCTCCCGGGGCTCGCCGAACCCGGTGAGCCGCGCCGTCCCTACGCGGCGACCGCGTATGGCTCGCCCGGAGGAGACCCGAGAGAGGCGATCGCGCACGCCGACGGGCTGATCCGTGTGCAAGACGAGGGCTCGCAGCTCGTCGCACTCGCGCTGGCCGGGGCCGCCCCCGTGCGCGAAGGGGAGCGCTGGCTCGATCTGTGCGCCGGGCCGGGCGGAAAGACCGCGCTGCTGGGCGCGCTCGCACACCAGCACGGTGCAGCACTCGAAGCCAATGAGGTCGTGCCGACACGTGCAGGATTGGTGCGCAACGCCGTACGGCCGCTGCCGATCCCGATCCGCGTGCACACCCAGGACGGACGGGCGTTCGCCGCGCAGCACCCCGCTGCATTCGACCGGATCCTCGTTGACGCACCCTGTACCGGGCTCGGCGCGCTGCGCCGCCGCCCCGAGGCCCGTTGGCGGAAGTCGCCGTCCGACGTACCCGAGCTCGTCGCGCTGCAGACGCAGCTGCTGGATGCCGCTGCCGACGCCCTGGCGCCGGGAGGAATCGTGGCGTATGCGACCTGCTCACCGCACCTCGCCGAGACCACCGGAGTCGTCTCGGAGGTGCTGCACCGGCGCGACGACCTCGTCGAACTCGACGCCCGTGCGGTGATCACCGGCATGTCGCAGTCGCCGATCGACCTCGCCGCTCGTGGCACGGACGAGCCTGGGGCGCTCAGCGCCCAGCTCTGGCCGCACCGCCACGGGACCGACGCCATGTTCGTCGCGCTGCTGCAGCGCGTCCCGACCACGAACGGCGCCGACTCGGGCGCAGAAGGAGACGAGTGACATGAGCCTGCCCCGTGCGCCGCGTATCAACCCCAGCATCCTCGCCGCCGACTTCGTGAACATGCAGGCTGAGCTCGCGCGGATCGCCACCGCCGATTACGCGCACGTCGATGTCATGGACAACCACTTCGTGCCGAACCTCACGTTCGGGCCGCAGATGGTCGAGCGCATCCAGCAGACCAGCCCGATTCCGCTGGACGTGCACCTCATGATCACCGACCCCGACCGGTGGGCGCCCGGATACGCCGAACTGGGTGCGGCCAGTGTGACCTTCCACCTCGAGGCCGCGGCGGACCCGATAGCGCTGGCACGGAGGCTGCGATCGATCGGCGCCCGTGCAGGCGTGGCGATCAAACCGGGTACGGCCGGCGACGCCCTGTACGACATGCTCGACGAGTTCGATCAGATCCTGGTGATGACCGTCGAGCCCGGCTTCGGCGGCCAGGGGTTCATGCCCGAGACCATGCCGAAGCTGCGCGCGTTGCGGGCCGAGGCACAGCGGCGCGGATCCGACGTCTGGCTACAGGTCGACGGCGGGATCTCGGATGCGACGATCGCGCAGGCCGCCGAGGCGGGTGCCGACACGTTCGTCGCAGGCTCGGCCGTGTACGGTGCCGACGACGTCGCGGCGGCCGTCACGGGTCTCCGAGAGCGTGCGCGAGAGGCTAGCCTGGGACTGTGAAGACTTTCGACGAACTGTTCGCCGAGCTCAGCGCCACCGCGCTCACCCGGCCCGAGGGATCGGGCACCGTCGCACAGTTGGATCGCGGCGTGCATGCCATCGGCAAGAAGATCGTCGAAGAGGCCGCTGAGGTGTGGATGGCCGCTGAGTACGAATCGAACGAGAATGCGGCCGAGGAGATCTCGCAGCTGCTGTACCACCTGCAGGTGATGATGCTGGCCAAGGGACTGACCCTTAAGGACGTCTACCGACATCTGTGAGCCGCCCCGCTCAGAGACCGATCGATCCGAAAGACACCCATGCTGCGCATTGCCGTTCCGAACAAGGGCTCGCTCTCCGAGACCGCTGCTGACATGCTCGCCGAGGCGGGCTACGTCGGACGCCGCGACCCCAAGACCCTGCACGTGATCGACGCCGACAGCGACGTCGAGTTCTTCTACCTGCGTCCCCGCGACATCGCCACGTATGTGGCATCCGGTGCTCTCGACGTGGGCATCACCGGGCGCGACCTGCTGCTCGACGTGCGTCAGGACGACGCACGCGAGATCGAGCAACTCGGCTTCGCCCGCTCGACGTTCCGTTTCGCGGCGCCTCCCGGCCGATTCCGCACGATCGAGGATCTCGAAGGCGTCCGTGTCGCCTCGGCCTACCCGGGCCTGGTCGACGATTTCCTGCGTCGGCATGGCGTTCAGGCCGAACTCGTGCCGCTCGACGGCGCGGTGGAATCGGCGGTCCGACTCGGCGTGGCGGATGTCATCGCCGATGTCGTCGAGACCGGAACCACCCTGCGTCAGGCGGGCCTGGAGATTTTCGGACCCGTGATCATCGAGTCCGAGGCCGTGCTGATCAGCCGCCCCGGCGATGCACCCGGCACCGACCGGCTGCTGCGACGCCTGCGCGGCGTGATGGTGGCGCGCCAGTTCGTGCTGCTCGATTACGACCTGCCCGCCCACCTCGTCGACCAGGCAGTCGCGATCGCCGGTGGTCGCGAATCGCCGACCATCTCCCCGTTGCGCGATCCCGAGTGGGTCGCCGTGCGCGTCATGATCCCCCGCAAGGGCATGAATCAGGTGATGGACGACCTCTACGCCCTCGGCGCACGCGCGATCCTGGTCACCGCCATCCACGCGGCGAGGCTCTGATGGCACTCGCGGCACGCGTCATCCCGTGCCTGGACGTGGCAGCCGGTCGCGTCGTCAAGGGCGTCAACTTCCAGAACCTGCGCGACATGGGTGACCCGGTCGAGCTCGCGGCGCACTATGCGCTGCAGGGCGCGGACGAGATCACCTTCCTTGACGTGACGGCCACCGTGGATGCCCGCGCGACGACCTACGACATCGTGCAGCGCACCGCCGAGCACGTGTTCGTGCCGCTGACCGTCGGCGGGGGAGTGCGCGAGGTCGAGGACGTCGCGCGCCTGCTCGGCGTCGGTGCCGACAAAGTCGGTGTGAACTCGGCCGCCATCGCCCGTCCCGCGCTCATCGGCGAGATCGCCGATCGCTTCGGTGCCCAGGTACTGGTGCTCTCGCTCGATGTGAAGCGCTCCGCTGCGACGCCGTCCGGATTTGCCGTCACGACGCATGGTGGCCGCACCGAGACATCATTGGATGCCCTCGCCTGGGCACGCGAGGCCATCGAGCGTGGCGCCGGCGAACTTCTGGTCAACTCGATCGACGCCGACGGGACGAAGGACGGGTTCGACCTGGAACTCGTGCGTCTGATGCGCGAGGTCTCGTCGGTTCCGGTGATCGCCTCCGGCGGAGCCGGCAACGTCTCGCACTTCGCGCCCGCGATCGACGCCGGGGCGGATGCTGTCCTCGCGGCCAGCGTGTTCCACACCGGCCAGCTGACGGTCGGTGATGTCAAGGCAGCGCTGAAGGCATCCGGCGTCACGATCCGTGAGATTGCCCCGGGCGATCGAGACGGTGTGCGATGACCGACCCGAATGAAGCGCGCATCGCCGACATCACGTGGAACGATGCGGGGTTGGCCCCGGTGATCGTGCAGCAGTACGACACGCGGGAGGTGCTGATGCTCGCGTGGATGAACGCTGAGGCCTTGCGCCGCACCCTCGCGGAAGGACGGGCCGTGTATTGGTCGCGCTCCCGCCAGGAGTACTGGCGCAAGGGCGACACGTCGGGCAATACTCAGCGCGTCCATGCCGTCGCCACGGACTGCGACGGCGACACGCTTCTGCTCACCGTCGATCAGCATGGCCCCGCCTGCCACACCGGCAGCCGTACGTGCTTCGATGATCGAGAGTTCGATCTGGCAGGGGAGGAGCGATGAAGCGTCGCGCAAGAATGCTCTCCGTCCTGACGATCCTGCTCGCCGGTGCGATCGGAATCGTCTCTTCGACGCAGACCTGGTTGGTCGTCGAACGCTCGGATGCTGTCGAGCCGCTGCTGATCGCCGGCGCCGATGCGTTGACGCTGCTCGCGCCGCTCTCGCTGGCGGTGCTGGCGCTCGGAGCTGTGCTCGCCATCGCCGGCCCCGTACTGCGGTACGTGCTCGGAGTTCTCACCATCGCAGCCTCGGGCGTGTTGCTCGCGGGCACGGCGACGCTGCTCGTCGGTCCACCGCTGAGCGTGGCAGCGGATGCTGTCGCCGAGGCGACCGGATTGAGCGGGGACTCCGCGCTCTACACGATCGTCGCGAAGATCGAACCCACCGGCTGGCCCGCGATCGCGCTGGCAGCCTGGGTGCTTCTGCTGCTGGCATCCGTCTTCGTGTTGTTCACGGCGCGCGGCTGGGCGTCGGGCGGTCGCCGGTACCGCGCCGCTTCCGAAGCGAAGCACCACGATGACGGACCGCTGGACGCGATCGATTCCTGGGACGAGCTGTCCCAGGGAACCGACCCGACCGACGCAGCCCGATAGACTGAATCGAATTCCCCTAGCCTCCCGGAGGAGAACATGACCAACCCGATCGCCGACCCCGGACACGGACACTCGCCTGCTGCGTGGACGGCCGTCGTGATCATGCTGCTCGGCTTCACCGCCGGAGCCGTCTTCTTCTGCCTCGACATGCCCGTCGCCGTCATGGTGAGTGGTGGCATCATCGTCGCTGGACTGATCGTCGGCTGGGTGATGGCCAAGGCAGGCTGGGGCGTGAAGGGCCCGAAGTACACACCGAAGGCACACTGATGGTGCTCGCCGACCTCACGGCCGGCGCGGTGCAGGACGCCGAGCGGCGCGCGCTGTCGCGACCGCTCTCTGTCGTGGAGCGCGATGCCGCACAGCGGTCGGCCGCACGGGATGCCCGCGCCGCCCTCGCGCCCACAGACCACGTCAAGATCATCGCCGAGGTCAAGCGTGCGAGCCCCTCCCGCGGTGCGCTGGCCGAGATCGCCGATCCCGCGCTGCAGGCTTCGCTCTACGAGCAGGGCGGCGCCTCGGCGATCAGCGTTCTGACCGAGGAACGTCGCTTCGGTGGCAGCCTCGCCGATCTCGAAGCCGTTACCGCTCGCGTGTCGCTGCCGGTGCTGCGCAAGGACTTCATCGCGACGCCGTATCAGGTGTTCGAGGCACGCGCCGCCGGCGCAGATCTCGCACTGTTGATCGTCGCCGGTCTGGAACGCAAGACCCTCTTCGAACTGCACGAGCTGATCCTTCAGCTCGGCATGACGCCGCTGGTCGAAACCCACTCGGCTGAGGAGCTCGAGGTCGCCATCGATCTGGGCGCCGATCTGATCGGCGTCAACGCGCGCAACCTGCACACGCTCGAGCTGGACCGCGATCTGTTCGGACGCCTCGCCGACCGCATCCCCGACTCCGCGGTCAAGATCGCGGAGTCTGCGGTGCTCACCCCCGAGGATGTCACCCGGTACCGCGAGGCCGGCGCCGACGTGGTGCTGATCGGTGAAGCACTTGTGACCGGCGACGCCGTCGCGACGCTGCAGAGTTTCCTGGCCGCGGGAGCGGCCCCCACCGCACGAGGAGGCGCACGGTGAGCCTGCGCGATCAGCACGGACCGTTCTTCGGTGAGTTCGGCGGGCGGTTCATGCCCGAATCGCTCATCGCGGCCATCGACGAACTCACCGCGGCGTACGAGGATGCCCTCGCCGACCCGCAGTTCCGCGCGGAGCTGGCAGCCCTGCTGCATTCGTACGCGGGGCGTCCGTCGCCGATCACCGAGGTGCCCCGATTCGCCGAGCACGCCGGCGGCGCGCGTGTCTTCCTCAAGCGCGAAGACCTCAACCACACCGGGTCGCACAAGATCAACAACGTGCTGGGTCAGGCTCTGCTGACCAAGCGACTGGGCAAGACCCGGGTGATCGCCGAGACCGGCGCGGGCCAGCATGGCGTCGCCACGGCCACCGCCGCGGCGCTGTTCGGACTGGACTGCACGATCTACATGGGTGAGGTCGACACCGAACGCCAGGCTCTGAACGTGGCCCGGATGCGCCTTCTCGGTGCCGAGGTCATTCCGGTCACGACCGGGTCGCGCACCCTGAAGGACGCAATCAACGACGCGTACCGCGACTGGGTCGCCAGCGTCGAGACGACCAACTACATCTTCGGCACCGCGGCGGGTCCGCACCCGTTCCCGGCGATGGTGCGCGACTTCCAGAAGGTCATCGGCGAAGAAGCACGCGAGCAGCTGCTCGACGAGGCCGGCCGACTTCCGGACGCCGTCGTCGCGTGCGTCGGCGGAGGCTCCAATGCGATCGGCATGTTCGATGCGTTCCTCGACGACGCCGACGTCCGTCTGTACGGCGTCGAGGCGGCGGGCGACGGCGTCGATACCGATCGCCACGCGGCCTCGATCGAACGGGGACGCCCCGGCGTGCTGCACGGTGCGAAGACCTACGTGCTGCAGGACGAGGACGGCCAGACCATCGAGTCGCACTCGATCTCGGCCGGACTCGACTACCCGGGTGTCGGGCCGGAGCACGCATGGCTCAGTGATATCGGACGCGCCGAGTACATCCCGGCGACCGACGACGAGGCGATGCAGGCGTTGCGCCTGCTCAGCCGCACCGAGGGCATCATCCCCGCGATCGAGTCGGCGCATGCGCTGGCCGCAGCCCTGCGACTGGGCCGCGAGCTCGGCACGGACGGCGTGATCGCCGTGTGCCTGTCGGGTCGCGGCGACAAGGACATGGACACCGCCGCCCGCTACTTCGATCTCTACGACCGAGAGGACGACGCATCGTGAGCCGCGTCGCAGCAGCCATCGACAAGGCGCATGCCGCCGGGCGAGGCGCATTCATCGGCTATCTGCCGATCGGATATCCCGACCTGGAGACGAGCATCCAGGCGGCTGTGACGCTGGCGCGCAACGGCGTCGACATCATCGAGATCGGTCCGCCCTACTCGGACCCGGTGATGGACGGCGAGGTCATCCAGCAAGCGACACAGCATGCTCTGGCGAACGGCTTCCGCATGCGCGACCTGTTCACCGCCGTGCAGCGGATCAGCGCCGAGACCGACGTGCCCGTGGTCGTGATGACGTACTGGAACCCCGTCATGCAGTACGGCGTCGATCGTTACGCCGACGATCTGCTCGCCGCCGGTGGTGCGGGCCTGATCACACCCGACATCACGCCCGAAGCTGCCGGCGAGTGGATCGCCGCCAGCAAGCGCACCGGTTTGGATCGGATCTTCCTCGCCGCGCCGACCTCGAGCGACGAACGTCTCGATCTTGTGCTGTCCTCGTCCACCGGCTTCGTGTACACGGTCTCAACCATGGGCATCACCGGTGAGCGCGCCGAGCTCGACCGTGCAGCCCGCACTCTCGTCGAGCGTATGCGCGCCCGCGGCGACGTGCGCGCCTGTGTGGGCATCGGCATCTCGAACGCCGACCAGATCGCCGGCGTCGTCGAGTACGCCGATGGTGCGATCGTCGGCACTGCCCTCGTCAAGGCCCTGCGCGATGGCGGTCTGGACGCCCTCGCCGAAACCACCCGAGCTCTCGCCGGCGGTACGCCGACGACGCGATACTAGGATCGTTCTCATGCCCTTCGCGCCTCTCAGCACCCTCATCACCGTGCCCGCGAGTATCCCGAGCCCGTCGGTCAGCTACCTGCAGATCGGTCCGCTGACGATTCACTTCTACGCTCTGTGCATCATCGCGGGCATCATCGTGGCCGCGCTGATCGCCAACCACCGCTTGACCAAGCGCGGTGCGGAGAAGTGGATCGTGATCGACATCGCGATCCCGGCGATCGTGCTGGGCATCATCGGTGCGCGCATCTTCCATGTGCTCACCCACCCCGATTTCTACTTCGGGCCCGGCAAGAACACCTGGAACCCGTTCGAGCAGGGATCCGTCTGGGCCATCTGGGAGGGTGGCATCGCCATCTTCGGCGCGCTGATGGGCGGCGCTGTGGGCGCCTGGCTCGGATGCCGGTGGACGGGCATCCGGTTCTGGACGTTCGCCGACGCCCTCGCACCCGGGCTTCTGCTCGCGCAGGCGATGGGGCGCTTCGGCAACTGGTTCAACCACGAACTGTTCGGATTGCCGACTGATCTGCCGTGGGGACTCGAGATCGAGTCGACCAACCCTGCCTTCCCTCCCGGTCTTGCCGAGGGAACGCTGTTCCACCCCACGTTCCTGTACGAGGTGCTGTGGAACGGTCTGGGGGTCATCGTGCTGCTGTGGGCAGGCTCGAAGCTGAAGCTGCAGTGGGGCAAGCTGTTCGCGCTCTACCTGATCTGGTACAGCGCAGGACGCATCGTCTGGGAGTCGATCCGCATCGACCCGAGTGAGGTGCTGTTCGGCCTGCGCAGCAACGTCTGGGCCGCGATCTTCGGCGTGCTCGTGGGTCTGGTCATCATGATCGTCCAGACGCGCCGTCACCCCGGTGTCGAGCCGTCGCCGTACGTGCCGGGACGAGTGCCCGCCGAGGCGGATGTAGACTCGCAGGACAATCCCTCCGACTTCGTCGACGTGAGCGAGCCTCCGGCGAAGACCGAAGTCGACTAGGAGCGATCGCCACAAGCACCGCTCCCGTCAGCGAGGACGCTCTCTGAGCGCCTCTTCACGCGAGAAATCGCACTGAACGAGCGGGCCGATGACGTCCCCGGGTTCACTGAGAACTGAGGACGGTGACTGGTGTACTTCCAGCCTCCCTACGGTGCCTCCGGCGCCTACCCCCCGAAGCAAGGGCTCTACAACCCCGCCCACGAGAAGGATGCCTGCGGCCTGGCCATGGTCGCGACACTCCGCGGGGAACCCGGCCACGACATCATCGCGTTGGCGCTCGAAGCGCTGCGCAACCTGGAACACCGCGGTGCGATCGGCTCGGATGCCGGCACCGGCGATGGTGCGGGCATCCTCACCCAGATGCCCGACGCGTTCCTCCGGGAAGTCGCTCCCTTCGAGCTCCCCGCCGCGGGCACCTACGCCGCCGGCCTCGCGTTCCTCCCTCGGGAGTCGAGCGCCCGCCGCGAGCAGAAGGCCGGCATCGAACGCATCGCCGCCGAAGAAGGACTCTCGGTTCTCGGCTGGCGAGTGGTCCCGACCGCCAATGAGCACCTCGGAAAGCTCGCCGACGAGGCGCGCCCGGCCTTCGAGCAGCTGTTCGTGGCGCTGGAGGGCACGACCGAGTCGTCGCTCGCACTGGACCGCATCGCCTACCGGTTGCGCAAGCGCGCCGGGCATGAGCTCAGCGCCTACTTCGTCTCGCTCTCCAGCCGCACGCTCGGCTACAAGGGCATGGTCACCACCCTTCAGCTGGAGCCGTTCTACCCCGATCTGCAGGACGAGCGCTTCGCGTCGGAGCTGGCGATCGTGCACTCCCGCTACTCGACCAACACCTTCCCGTCGTGGCCGCTGGCGCAGCCGCTGCGGATGCTCGCCCACAACGGAGAGATCAACACCGTCGGTGGCAACCGCAACTGGATGCGGGCCCGACAGTCGCAGCTCGAGTCGGACCTGATCGGTGAGATCCGGCCGCTCCTGCCGATCTGCACAGAGGGCGCCAGTGACTCGGCCTCGTTCGACGAGGTGCTCGAGCTGCTCACTCTCACCGGGCGCAGCCTGCCCCACGCGATCATGATGATGGTCCCCGAGGCATGGGAGAAGCAGACCTCCATGGACGCCGACCTGCGGGCGTTCTACGAGTACCACGCGAACCAGATGGAGCCGTGGGACGGTCCGGCGGCGCTGATCTTCACCGACGGGGTCCAGGTGGGCGCCACCCTCGACCGCAACGGTCTGCGGCCGGGGCGCTGGACCGAGACCACCGACGGCCTGGTGGTGATCGGCAGCGAGACCGGCGTGCTCGAGTTCGCTCCCGAGCGCATCAAGCGCCGTGGGCGTCTCAGCCCGGGCCGCATGTTCCTCGTGGATACCGCCGAAGGACGGATCGTCGAGGACGACGAGATCAAGCACGACCTGGCCACGATGCACCCTTGGCAGGAGTGGCTCGACAAGGGCGCCGTGCGCCTCGCCGACCTTCCCGAGCGGGAGCACATCGTGCATCCCGCGGCATCGATCACTCGTCGCCAGCGCACCTTCGGCTACACCGAGGAAGAGGTGCGCATCCTGCTCACCCCGATGGGGCAGAATGGCGCGGAGCCACTCGGTGCCATGGGGAGCGACGCACCGATCGCCGCTTTGAGCGACCGCCCGCGGCTGCTGTTCGATTACTTCGTGCAGCAGTTCGCGCAGGTCACGAACCCGCCGCTGGACGCCATCCGCGAAGAGGTGGTCACCAGTCTTCGTCTCGGGCTCGGCCCGGAGCGCAACCTGCTGAGCTGGGGTCCGGATCACGCGCGCACTGTGACGCTCGACTTCCCGGTGATCGACAATGACGAACTGGCGAAGATCCGGCACATCGAGAAGGCCCTGCCCGGGCACTCCAGCGCCACGATCAGGGGCTTGTACCACTTCGACGCGGGTGCCCACACGATGCAGGAGCGCCTCGACGAGATGTGCGCCGAGGCGGACGCCGCCATCGAGCGCGGAGCGGAACTGCTCATCCTCTCGGACCGCGACTCCGACAAGGACCTCGTTCCGATTCCGTCGTTGCTGATGGTCTCTGCGGTGCACCATCACCTCATCCGTCGTCAGAACCGCATGAAGGTCGGGCTGGTCGTCGAGGCGGGCGATGTACGTGAGGTGCATCACGTCGCCACGCTCATCGGATACGGGGCCTCGGCCGTGAATCCGTACCTGGCGATGGAGAGCGTCGAGCACCTGGTGCGCACCGGCTTCATCACCGGCATCACGCCCGAGAAGGCGGTGCGCAACCTGATCTACGCGCTCGGCAAGGGCGTGCTGAAGATCATGTCGAAGATGGGTATCTCGACCGTCTCGTCGTATGCCGGCGCGCAGGTGTTCGAGGCGGTGGGTCTGAGCCAGGAGTTCATCGACGCCTACTTCACCGGTACCGAGACCAAGCTCGGTGGCATCGGCATCGAAGACGTCTACGCCGAGAACCAGGCCCGACACGACTTCGCGTATCCGCAGGATCCTGCGCCGCGGGCGCATGAGCGGCTGTGGACGGGCGGCGAGTACCAGTGGCGGCGCGATGGAACGCCGCACCTGTTCAACCCCGAGACCGTCTTCCGGTTGCAGCACTCCACCCGCACCCGCCGGTACGACATCTTCCGGGAGTACACCCGCCTCGTCGACGACCAGGCAGCGGAGCTCAAGACCCTGCGGGGGCTGTTCGAACTGCGTACCGGCGAGCGCCCGCCCGTGCCGCTGGACGAGGTCGAGCCGGTGTCATCGATCGTCAAGCGCTTCTCGACCGGAGCGATGAGCTACGGCTCGATCTCGCAGGAGGCGCACGAGACGCTTGCGATCGCCATGAATCGACTGGGCGCGAAATCGAACACGGGTGAGGGCGGCGAGGATCCCGAGCGACTCGTCGACCCCGAGCGTCGAAGCGCCATCAAACAGGTCGCGTCGGGCAGGTTCGGGGTTACCAGCCAGTACCTCACCGAGGCGGACGATCTGCAGATCAAACTCGCTCAGGGCGCCAAGCCGGGGGAGGGCGGGCAACTCCCGCCGCAGAAGGTGTATCCGTGGGTGGCGCGCACTCGTCATGCCACGCCAGGGGTGGGGCTCATCTCGCCGCCGCCGCATCACGACATCTACTCGATCGAAGACCTCAAGCAGTTGATCTTCGACCTCAAGCGCGCGAACCCGAAGGCACGCATCCACACCAAGCTCGTCAGCCAGTCGGGCATCGGGGCGGTAGCGGCCGGTGTGGCGAAGGCGCTGAGCGACGTCGTGCTGGTCTCGGGTCATGACGGGGGCACGGGCGCCAGCCCGCTGAACTCGCTCAAGCACGCCGGAACACCGTGGGAGCTCGGCCTGGCAGAGACGCAGCAGACGCTGATGCTCAACGGCATGCGCGATCGGGTCATCGTCCAGGTGGACGGTCAGCTCAAGACCGGGCGCGACGTCATCATCGGTGCACTGCTGGGGGCCGAGGAGTTCGGTTTCGCGACCGCACCGCTGGTGGTCAGCGGATGCATCATGATGCGCGTGTGCCACTTGGACACCTGCCCGGTGGGGGTCGCGACGCAGAACCCGGTGCTGCGGGAGCGGTTCACGGGCAAGCCGGAGTTCGTCGTGAACTTCATGGAGTTCATCGCCGAAGAGGTGCGCGAGCTGCTCGCCGAACTCGGCTTCCGTTCGCTGGATGAGGTGATCGGGCGCGCGGACCTCTTGCGTACCGATCGCGCCCTGCGCCATTGGAAGAGCGACGGCCTCGACCTGTCGCCGATCCTGCACGGCCCGGCGTTCCCCGCCGGGGAGCCGCGCAGGAGCGGTCGCACACAGGACCACGAACTGGAGAAGCACTTCGATGTGGCGCTGATCGCACACGCGGCGGACGCATTGGATAGCGGTGAACCAGTGGTGGTCGAACTGCCCATCCGCAACACCGAGCGGGCGGTCGGCACCATGCTGGGGCACCACCTGACGGCTCGGCGCGGCGCGCACGGGCTGGCCCGCGGCACGATCGACATCACGCTGCACGGCACGGCAGGACAATCGTTGGGAGCTTTCCTGCCCCAGGGCATTGTGCTGCGGTTGGAGGGCGACGCCAACGACTACGTCGGCAAGGGCCTCTCGGGCGGAGACATCACCGTCCGACCCGCGCGCGGCGCATCGTTCGCACCGCACCACAACGTCATCGCCGGAAACGTCATCGGCTACGGCGCGACCAGCGGGACGATGTTCATCTCGGGCGTCGTCGGCGAACGGTTCCTGGTCCGCAATTCCGGAGCGACTGCTGTCGTCGAGGGCGTGGGCGACCACGCCCTGGAGTACATGACCGGCGGCACGGCGGTGATCCTCGGCGACACCGGCCGCAACCTCGGTGCGGGCATGTCGGGTGGTGTCGCGTATGTGCGCGGACTGCGCACCGCCAACGTCAACGCTGAGGCGCTCGCATCGGGCGAACTGCGGCTGGAGCCGCTGGACCGCGCCGATGTCGAGGTGCTCCGAGGGATGCTCGACGAACACGTGCAGAGCACGGGTTCGCCACTGGCGTCCGAGATCCTGGCCGAGTTCGAGCGCAGCCAGGCAGATTTCACCAAGGTGCTGCCGCGGGACTACGCGGCAGTACAGACCATGCGCCAGGAAGCGGAGGCCGCGGGGATCGACCCTGACGGCGACGCGATCTGGAACCGGATCCTGGAGGTGACCGGTGGCTGACCCCAAGGGCTTTCTGAAGACGACCGAGCGGGAGCTCCCGGCTCGCCGCCCAGTCGCGGTGCGGATCATGGACTGGAAAGAGGTCTACGAGCCGGGCGACCGGAACGTGCTCAAGCGGCAAGCCGGTCGCTGTATGGACTGCGGCGTGCCGTTCTGCCACTCCGGATGCCCGCTGGGCAACCTCATCCCGGAGTGGAACGATCTGACCTGGCGCGGGGAGGGGCGTGCGGCGATCGAACGCCTGCACGCCACAAACAACTTCCCGGAGTTCACGGGCCGGCTGTGCCCAGCGCCGTGCGAGAGCTCGTGCGTGCTCGGCATCAACCAGCCGGCGGTGACCATCAAGCAGATCGAGGTCTCGATCATCGACGAGGCCTTCGGCAACGGCTGGGTCCAGCCCCAGCCGCCGCAGCGGCTGACGGGCAAGACGGTGGCTGTTGTCGGCTCAGGCCCCGCGGGTCTGGCCGCGGCGCAGCAGCTCACGCGTGCCGGGCACACCGTCGTCGTGTTCGAGCGCGACGACCGCATCGGCGGCCTGCTGCGCTACGGCATCCCCGACTTCAAGATGGAGAAGCGCCACCTCGAGACGCGCCTGCGTCAGATGCAGGAGGAGGGCACGCGGTTCCGCGCGGGCGTCGAGATCGGCACCGACATCACCTGGGACGACCTGCGGGCACGCTACGACGCCGTTCTGGTGGCCACGGGGGCGACAGTGCCGCGTGACCTGTCGATCCCGGGGCGCGACCTCGCCGGCGTGCACTTCGCGATGGAGTACCTGGTCGAGTCCAACCGGGCGAACGCGGGGGACGACGTCTCGGATCAGATCACGGCCACCGGCAAACACGTGGTGGTCATCGGCGGCGGCGACACCGGCGCCGACTGCATCGGCACCGCGCATCGGCACGGTGCCCTCAGCGTCACCAACCTCGCCATCGGTCGCCAGCCCGGCACGGAGCGGCCTGAGAGCCAGCCCTGGCCCACCATGCCCACTCTGTTCGAAGTGCAGTCCGCGCACGAAGAGGGTGGTGAACGCACCTATCTCGCCTCTACCGTCGAGTTCCTCTCGAACGGCGCCGGGGAGGTCAGGGCAGTGCGTGTCGCCGAGACCGAGTTCGTCGACGGGCGGCGCGTACCCAAGAGCGGGACCGAGCGCGAGATCCCCGCTGACCTCGTCTTGATCGCGATGGGCTTCACCGGACCCGAGACCGCGTCGTTCCAGGGCGACAGCACGCTGCCCGTGTCCGAGCGTGGCGCGCTGCGTCGGGATGCCGACTACTCGACATCCCTGCCGGGCGTGTTCGTCGCCGGTGACGCGGGGCGCGGCCAGTCGCTGATCGTCTGGGCTATCGCGGAGGGCCGCGCGGCGGCATCCGCCATGGATCGCCACCTGATGGGCACGACCTCACTGCCGGCCCCTGTCGCTGCAACGGACGTCGCACTGAGCGTCCCACCCGCGTAGGCTGAGTGCGGCAACGTCGCCATCCTGTGTACTTTCCCTTCCAACTCTGGAGAAGATTTGAGACGCGCGAAGATCGTCGCCACCCTGGGACCCGCCACGTCGACGTATGAGACCGTCCGTGCACTGATCGACGCCGGTGTGGACGTCGCCCGGCTGAACCTCAGCCACGGCGACTACACCGTGCACGACGCGAACTACGCCAATGTCCGTCGCGCTGCCGACGATGCAGGCCGTGCGGTCGCCGTGCTCGTCGACCTGCAGGGCCCGAAGATCCGCCTCGGCAAGTTCGAGGACGGCCCCTACGAGCTCGCTGCAGGGGACATCTTCAAGATCACCACTGAGGACATCATCGGCAACCGCGAGATCTGCGGGACGACGTTCAAGGGCCTGCCGCAGGACGTCAAGCCCGGCGACTTCCTGCTGATCGATGACGGCAAGGTGCGCGTCGAGGTCGTCGAGACCGATGGCACCGTCGTGACCACCAAGGTCATCGTCGCCGGCGCGGTCTCGAACAACAAGGGCATCAACCTGCCTGGTGTCGCCGTGAACGTGCCCGCGTTGAGCGAGAAGGACGAGGACGATCTGCGCTGGGGCCTTCGCACCGGTGCGGATGTCATCGCCCTGTCGTTCGTGCGCAATGCGGCCGACGTCGATCGCGTCCACGAGATCATGGCTGAAGAGGGTGTGCGCATCCCCGTCATCGCCAAGATCGAGAAGCCGCAGGCGGTGGCAGCGCTTGAAGAGATCGTCGATGCCTTCGACGGCATCATGGTCGCCCGCGGCGACCTGGGCGTGGAGCTTCCGCTGGAGGCCGTGCCGATCGTGCAGAAGCGCGCGGTGGAGCTGGCGCGCCGCAACGCCAAGCCGGTGATCGTGGCGACACAGATGCTCGAGTCGATGATCGAGAGCCCCGTTCCGACACGCGCGGAGACCTCCGACGTGGCGAACGCCGTTCTCGACGGAGCCGACGCGGTCATGCTCTCGGGCGAGACGAGCGTGGGCGAGTACCCGGTGGTCGTCGTCGAGACGATGGCGCGCATCATCGAGTCGACCGAGGAGCACGGTCTGGAGCGCATCCAGCCCTTGACGACCAAGCCGCGCACACAGGGCGGTGCGATCACCCTCGCCGCGCTCGAGGTCGCCGAGTTCGTCGAGGCGAAGTTCCTGTGCGTGTTCACGCAGTCGGGCGACTCGGCACGCAGGCTCTCGCGTCTGCGTTCGCGCATCCCGATGCTCGCGTTCACCCCGGAGCCCGGCATCCGCCGTCGTATGGCCCTCACGTGGGGTCTGACGTCGACTCTGGTCGACGCCGTGCAGCACACCGACTCGATGTACCTGCAGGTGGACGAGTACCTGCTGCGCACGGGCCTGGCGCAGGAGGGCGACCGGGTCGTGGTGATCTCCGGTTCCCCTCCCGGAATCGTCGGTTCGACCAACGACATCCGCGTCCACAAGGTCGGGGATGCCGTCGGCGGAGCCGCACCGGTCTACAAGACCGGAGTCTGAGCGTCAGGAACGGGGCGGGGCCTGCGGGCTCCGCCCCGTTCCATGCGCTAAAGTCGATCGGGGCCGGCGTGGCGGAATGGCAGACGCGGAGCACTCAAAATGCTTTGTCGAAAGACGTGTGGGTTCGAGTCCCACCGCCGGCACAGGTGAACACTGATAATCACTCCGATAGGATTTCTTCTGTGACTGAGCAAGAACAGCCCGAGCAGCCCACGGCATCCGCTCCGCGACGCGTTGTCGTCGCCGAGGACGAGTCGCTGATCCGCCTCGACATCGTCGAGATCCTGCGTGACAACGGCTTCGATGTCGTCGGTGAGGCCGGGGACGGCGAGACTGCCGTGCAGCTTGCCACCGAGCTGCGTCCCGACCTGGTGGTCATGGATGTCAAGATGCCTCAGCTGGATGGCATCAGCGCGGCTGAGAAGCTGCACAAGGCGAACATCGCCCCCGTGGTGCTGCTGACCGCCTTCAGCCAGAAGGAACTCGTCGAGCGTGCCAGCGAGGCCGGCGCTCTGGCGTACGTGGTCAAGCCGTTCACCCCGAACGACCTGCTGCCGGCGATCGAGATCGCCCTGGCTCGTCACGAGCAGATCATCACGCTCGAGGCCGAGGTTTCCGACATGGTCGAGCGCTTCGAGACGCGCAAGCTCGTCGATCGTGCGAAGGGCCTGCTGAACGAGAAGATGGGCCTGTCCGAGCCCGAGGCGTTCCGTTGGATCCAGAAGGCGTCGATGGATCGTCGCCTCACGATGCAGGACGTCGCCAAGGCGATCATCGAGCAGCTCGCTCCCAAGAAGTCCTGATCGAACTCCACGACGGCATTCGGCTCCGTGCGCTCCAGAGGAGCGACGGGGCCGCTGTCGTTTCCGCTTATCGTCGCAACCGGCGGCACCTGGCTCCGTGGGATCCCCTGCGCGAAGAAGTGTTCTTCTCGGGTGACGAGCAGGACCGGTTGATCGCTACGGCCTGCGACGACCGGGATGCCGGGCGCCGAAGTACTTGAGAATCGCAGGGGAGTGGCAGGACCACGACCTGTTCCAGCGTATTCTCGTCGATTGACCAGCCGGGGAGGTGAGCGCGAGCGCTAGTGCCCGCTCACCCCATCGCCTTGATCATGTTGGTGATCCGGATCGTCGAGCACCGGCGCCCCTGATCGTCCGTGACGACGATCTCGTGCACGGTCATGCTACGACCGAGGTGGATCGGCGTGCACACGCCGGTGACCACGCCCGAGGTCGCCGAACGCGTGTGCGTGGCGTTGATGTCGACGCCGACAGCGAGGCGCCCGGGACCCGCGTGCAGGTTCGCTGCCATCGATCCCAGGGATTCGCCGAGAACGACGTAGGCGCCGCCGTGCAGCAGTCCTACCGGCTGCGTGTTGCCCTCGACCGGCATCGTCGCAACGCTGCGCTCGATGGAGAACTCGGTGAACTCCATGCCCATCTTCTCGGCGAGCGCACCCATTCCTCGTTGGGTCGCCCATTCCAGTCCCGACATCTCGGTGTGCTGTGTCACCTGTCCTCCTCAGCGAGTGTCCGTCGCGCTCGTTAGGCTTGCTGTGTGACGGACTCCGCAAAGCCTACCCTCCTGGTCGTCGACGGCCACTCACTCGCCTACCGGGCCTTCTTCGCCCTTCCGGTCGACAACTTCACCACCCGCGACAATCAGCACACCAACGCCATCTACGGCTTCCTGTCGATGCTGGTGAATCTGATCAAGGCTGAGAAGCCGACGCACATGGCGATCGCGTTCGACACCTCGCGGCACTCGTTCCGTACCGACGAATACCCCGAGTACAAGGCGACCCGCTCCGAGACCCCGTCCGAGTTCAAGGGGCAGATCCCGTTGCTGCAGGAGTGCCTGGCGGCGATGTCGATCCCCGTTCTCACGAAAGAGGGGTTCGAGGCTGACGACATCCTCGCCACGCTCTCTGTGCAGGGCGCGGCCCAGGGGTACGACGTGCTGCTCGTCTCGGGCGATCGCGACACGATTCAGCTCGTCAACGATGAGGTGACGCTGCTGTATCCATCCGTGCAGGGAGTCTCGCAGCTCAAGCGCTACGATCCGTCCGCCGTCCAGGAGCGCTACGGCGTGCGTCCCGAGCAGTACCCCGACATCGCTGCGCTCGTCGGCGAGACGAGCGACAACCTTCCGGGAGTGCCCAAGGTCGGCGAGAAGACCGCCGTGAAGTGGCTGATCCAATTCGGCAGTCTTGACGAGCTGCTCGCGCGCGCCGAGGAGATCAAGGGTGTCGTCGGCGGGAACCTGCGCGAGCACATGGACGATGTGCGGCGCAACCGTCGGCTGAACCGTCTGCTCACCGACGTCGAACTTCCCCTCAGTCCAGCAGAGCTGGCGGTCGCGCCGATCGATGCGCAGGCCGTCCGCGACATCTTCGCGCGACTGGAGTTCCGTACGCTGCTACCCCGGGTGTTCGACGCCGTGGGAGCCGCGGATGAGCCGGTGCACGACGAGCCCGCCGTGCAGGTTCCCGACCCCGTCGAGTCGACGGCAGAGCAGGTCGTGACGTGGCTCAGCGCTCAGGAGGGCGAGCTCGGGCTCACGCTGCTGACCACGGCCGAGACCATCGACCGCGTCGGTATTGCGAGTGCGACCGAGCTGCGCGAATGCGGATGGAGCGATGAGATCGCGACCGCGTTGACACCGTGGCTGGAGTCCGACGCGGTGAAGGTGCTCAATGAGTCGAAGCCGCAGATCAAAGCGCTGTTGCGCGCCGGCATCCGCCTCGGCGGCCTCGGCTACGACACCCTTCTGGCCGGGTGGTTGATGCGGCCGAGTTTCCCCGACAAGTCGCTCGGTCACCTCGTCGACCGGTACCTGGGCGAGAAGCTGCCCGAGGCCGATCCCTCGCAGCTCGTTCCCGAGACCGACGGTGCGACGCCGGCACAGCAGGCGTGGTTCACTCTGCGCACGGCGGCCGCCGTGCGTGAGAAGATGCCCGATGGCGTGGCGACGGTGCTCACCGACATCGAACTGCCGGCCGTGCTCGTGCTCGCCGACATGGAAGCTGCCGGCGTCGCGGTCTCGCACGAGGTGCTCTCGACGTTCTCGGGCGAGCTGCGCGAGCGCACCGACACGATCGCCGCTGAGGCGTTCGCGCTGGTGGGTCGGGAGTTCAACATGGGATCGCCGAAGCAACTGCAGGAAGTCCTCTTCGAGGACCTGCAGTTGCCGAAGACCCGCAAGACCAAGACCGGGTACTCCACGGATGCTGCGGTGCTCGCGGATCTGCAGGAGACCAACCCGCATCCGTTCCTCGCTCTGCTGCTGCAGCACCGCGAGGCGACCAAGCTGCGTCAGATCATCGAATCGCTCGACTCGGCGATCCGCGACGACCACCGGATCCACACGACCTATGTGCAGACCGGCAGCCAGACCGGTCGACTGTCGAGCACCGACCCGAACCTGCAGAACATCCCGGTGCGCACCGAGGAATCGCGCCGCATCCGCAGCGCGTTCGAGGTCGGCGCCGACTACGAGACGCTGTTGACCGCGGACTACTCGCAGATCGAGATGCGCATCATGGCTCACCTTTCGGGTGATGCCGGGCTGATCGAGGCGTTCAACTCCGGCGAGGACCTGCATCGCTTCGTCGGCGCGCGCGTGTTCGGTGTCGAGCCCGAGGAGGTGACGCCGGCGATGCGCACCAAGGTCAAGGCCATGTCGTACGGCCTGGTCTACGGGCTCAGTGCGTTCGGCCTGTCTAAGCAGCTGCGCATCGAGCAGTCCGAGGCCAAGCAGCTGATGAAGGAGTACTTCGCCCGCTTCGGCGCAGTGCGCGACTACCTGCGCGCCTCGGTGCTTCAGGCGAAGGAAGACGGCTACACCGAGACCATCTTCGGCCGTCGGCGTCCGTTCCCCGACCTGAGCAGCCCGAACCGCGTGCTGCGTGAGAATGCGGAACGCGCCGCGTTGAACGCACCGATCCAGGGCAGCGCGGCGGACATCATGAAGATCGCGCTGAACCGTATCCACGCCGACCTGCGCGAGAGCGGGCTCGCCTCGCGCGTACTGCTGCAGATCCACGACGAACTCGTGGTCGAGGTTGCACCTGGCGAGTGGGACCGGGTCGAGCAGATCGTGCGCACGCAGATGGCGGATGCTGCCGAGCTGTCGGTGCCGTTGGATGTACAGGTGGGTGCCGGCCGCGACTGGAACGAGGCCGCGCACTGACGCCCGCTGCGCGGTTGCGCCACGCGGCGCGGCCCGCAGCGGTTTCATCGGATGCCGGGAACCGGCGGGCGGGGATAGGCTCGAGCTCATGACTTCCGAGCTCCGCACCCCGTCCGCCATCGACCAGGTCGCCGAGGACTGGGTCGACACGCTCGTCGAGCTCTCGCCAGTGCTGGCCACCTACATCGGTCGGAATGAGGCGAACGCCCGCCTGGACGATGTCAGCCCCGAAGGTCACGAGCGCGCCGTGACTGCGGCACGCGAGACGCTCGCGAAGCTTGACGCGCTCGAGCCGGTCGACAGCATCGATGAGGTCACCAAGACCGACCTGTCGGCGGAGTTGCGGCTGCAGTCCGAACTGCATGATGCCCAGTGGCACCTGCGCGATCTCAACGTGATCGCTTCGGCCGCGCAGGACTTCCGTCAGGCGTTTGACCTGATGCCCACTGACAGCGTGGAGGACTGGTCGGTGGTGTCCGAACGCCTCGCCGCGGTGCCCGCGGCGCTGCAGGGGTACACCGAAACGCTGCGGGAGGGCATCCGCCACGGTGTTGTTCCCGCGCGCCGACAGGTGCGCGAGGTCGCCACCCAGATCGCGCGCTACACGGCCGACGACGGGTTCTTCGCCGGCTTCGTCGCCGGCGCAGCGCCGAAGGAGGGTCAGCTTCCGGCATCCCTCGCCCGTGATCTCGGCGACCACGCGGGGGCCGCGCGTGTCGCCTACGACGCATTGAGCGCGTTCCTCACCGAGGAGCTCGCTCCCGTCGCCGGTGACGAGGACGCTGTCGGGCGCGAGTTGTACGCCCTGAACTCCCGGCGTTTCCTGGGGGCGACGATCGATCTGGATGAGACGTACGAGTGGGGCCGAGAGGAACTACGGCGAATGATCGCCGAGCAGGAGGCCATCGCGCGCGAGATCCTGCCGGGCGCGACGGTGGAGGAGGCCGTCGCTCATCTTGAGGCGGACCCGGCGCGCAAGCTGCACGGCACGCAGGCGCTGCAGCGGTGGATGCAGGAGACCAGCGACCGTGCCATCGCTGAGCTCGGCGCCTCGCACTTCGACATCCCCGACCAGATTCGTGAGCTCGAGTGCATGATCGCCCCGACCCAGGAGGGCGGGATCTACTACACCGGCCCGACCGATGACTTCTCGCGGCCCGGTCGGATGTGGTGGTCGGTTCCCGAGGGCGTCACCGAGTTCGACACCTGGCGCGAGCTGACCACCGTCTACCACGAGGGCGTTCCCGGCCATCACCTGCAGATCGCGCAGGCGACGTACAACCGGGCCGAGCTCAACACGTGGCGCCGTGTGCTCGCCGGCACGTCGGGCCACGCCGAGGGATGGGCCCTGTACGCGGAGCGCCTGATGGAACAGCTCGGCTACCTCGACGATCCGGCTGATCGTCTGGGAATGCTCGACGGGCAGCGCATGCGCGCGCTTCGCGTGGTGCTCGACATCGGCGTGCACTTGAAGAAGCCGCGCCTCGACGGCGATGGTGTGTGGGACCACGACTACGCGCTCGATGAGATGCGCCGCAATGTGAACATGCCCGACGAGTTCCGGCAGTTCGAGGTCAACCGCTACCTCGGCTGGCCGGGACAGGCGCCGTCGTACAAGGTCGGTCAGCGCATCTGGGAAGACGTGCTCGCGACGGCGCGTGCTCAGCAGGGTGACGCCTTCGATTTCAAGGGGTTCCACAAGCGTGCGCTCGACATCGGCGGCGTCGGCCTCGACACGCTGCGCGCGGTGTTCGCCGGCTGAGTACGTCGGCGGGCCCCGACCCGTCCGCCCGGCAATAGGCTGTCAGCATGGCGGCAGTGCGTTTCGTGGCGATCGGCGACTCGTTCACCGAGGGCGTCGGCGATGAGCTTCCCGACGGTACCGTGCGCGGGTGGGCCGACCTCGTCGCTCAGGGCTGGGCGGATGCCACCGGCGAGCCGGTGCAGTATGCGAACCTGGCGATCCGTGGGCGGCTGGTCTGGCAGATCGTCGAGGATCAGCTCGAGCGAGCGCTGGCGTTGCGTCCCACACACCTGTCGTTCAACGGCGGGGGAAACGACATCATGCGACCCAACGCCGATATCGAGCACATCGCCGACGCGTTCTCACGCGTGCTGCGACGCTGCGACGAGCAAGGTGTGCAGCTGATCCTGCTGTCGGGGGCGAATCCCAGTGCACAGCTGCCGATGGGGGACGTGTTCCAGAAGCGCGGCGACGTGCTCGCTGAAGCGGTCATGCGCCGCATCGAGGGGCGCACGGACATCATCCATGCCTGGAACTGGCCCGATGAGGAACTGTCGCGTCCGCGGTACTGGTCGCAGGACCGGTTGCACATGAACGCGAACGGTCACCACCGTGTCGCCGCGCGGGTGCTGGACGCGCTGGGCCTCGATCCGCACGAGTCGTGGTGGTCGCCGACCACCGAGTTGCCGCTCGGCCCGTCGGGCTGGGCGTACTACCGCGAGTATGTCGGCCCGTGGATCAAGCGCCGAGTGACGCGCACGTCATCGGGTGACGGGCGCGCTGCGAAGTACGGCGACTGGGTCGAACGGGTGCCGCAGTGAGTCGTTTCACCGGGCGCCGCATGCCGCGGCGGTTGACCCAACTCTTCATCGGGGTGTTCCTGTACGGCATCGGAATCGCCTTCATGGTCGAGGGCGCGGTGGGCGCGGCGCCATGGGACGTGCTGTCTCAGGGCATCAGCCTGCACGTGCCGCTGTCGTTCGGAATGGTGACGATCCTGGTCAGCGCGGTGGTACTGCTGCTGTGGATCCCGATCGGGCAGAAGCCCGGGTTCGGAACGATCGTCAACGCTCTCGGTGTGGGGCCGGCAGCCGATGTCGGCTTTCTGCTCATCCCCGCCCCAGAAGCGCTCTGGCTGCGGGTGCTCTTCTTCGCGATTGGTCTGCTCGTCCTGTCAGCCGCGACGGGACTCTACATCGGGGCGCACTTCGGGCCCGGGCCCCGCGACGGTCTGATGACGGGGTTGCACGCCCGATGGGGACTGCCGATCTGGGTCGTGCGGACCGCGCTGGAGGTGACCGTCGTGCTGATCGGCTGGGTGCTCGGCGGCAACGTCGGTGTCGGCACGGTGGCGTTCGCGCTGCTGGTGGGGCCGCTCTGCCAGTTCTTCCTGCGGGTGTTCGCGGTGCGTCTCGACGGGGGCGAACCACCCCGGCGCGACACTGAGGCGCGTACCGGCCCCGTTCCGGTGAGCGGCTGAGCCATGGACCTCTGGCACATGCGGCAGCTCCTCGCCGGTCGGGTGACACTGCACGATGCTCGGCGTGACGAGCATCGAGCCGTCGATCTGGAACCCTTCGAGATCGGTGTCTTCGCAGTCACAGAAGAACAGTTCGCCGAGGTGCTGGGGGTGCCGGCTGTGCACCCGAGACGCCCCGCGCGGGATCTGAGCTGGCTGCGCGCGGTGCGGTTCTGCAATGCGGCATCCGAATGGGAGGGGCTCGACCCCGCGTACACATTCGATGGCGAGGAAGTCACCTGGCACATTGACAGTGACGGCTACCGCCTGCCCACCGAAGCCGAGTGGGAGTACGCGTGTCGTGCCGGTTCGGCGGGTCCGCACTATGGACCGCTGGCCGACGTCGCCTGGACTGTGCGCGATGGGGTCTCTACTCCGCAGGATGTCGGTCTGAGACTGCCCAACCTGAACGGGCTGTTCGACACGCTGGGCAATGTGTGGGAGTGGTGCTGGGACCTGCTCGACCCCGAACGCTACGACGACTATCGGGTGTTCCGAGGGGGCGGCTTCGCCGACGATGCATGGAGCGTCCGGGCATCCGTCCGTCGTGGTGGTGCCCCGCGCATGCATCACGACGATGTCGGCATGCGTCTGGCGCGAGGCGGGTTCGACGGCGTTGATGCCGCGCAGGGGTGGTCGGCGCGCGCCGACCTCGAACGCGGCGGGCGCGGGGGAGTGCGACCGGTGGGATGGACCCCGCGCGGACGCTGATCGCGCGGGGCGTCAGCGGTGCCGTTTGCGCTCGGGATCGAGTCCCATGCGGATGCGGGTGCTCTTGCGCTCGTGGATGATGAACGCGACGCCGATCGCCCACAGCGGTAGCTGGGTCAGGAACGCCCAGCGGAACGCCTCCAGCGTGTAGGTGTCGGGCGTACCCGCGCCCTGCAGGTCGAGGGTGAGCCCGATCAGGAAGATCGCGGTGAGCGCGGCGAGGAATCCGCCCGAGTTGGTGACGCCGGTCGCGGTGCTCAAGCGGTGAGCCGGGTTGTGCGTGCGAGCGTGGTCGAACGCGATCATGGATGCCGGTCCACCGGCGGCCAGGCAGACCACGAGCACGGTGAGGAGCCACATCGGTGCGGGCCCCGGCCAGAACGCGACGGTGACCCAGGCGACCACCTGGATGCCGATGCTCGGGAGTACGAGCGCGAGTGAGCGACGCGTGGGAATGCGTCGCGAAAGGATGCCGAGGATGGGGCTCAGCGTCATGGCGACCACGACATTGAGCGACAGCAGAGCAGCGGCGGCTGCCGCGCTGAGCCCCTCACCGGCGGTGAGGTAGGGCATGCCCCACAGCAGCAGAAACGCGGTCGAGGCGAACGGCGTCGTGAAGTGCGACCAGAATGCCAATCGCGTGCCGGGGTGCGCCCACGCGGCGCGGATGCCGACTCCGGTGTCGATCGCCGACGTGACCACGCGCACCGCGCCCGTCTCGGTGTTCACACTGAGATCCGCCGGCTGCTCGGGTGGGTGATTGCGCACGATCGCCCACACCAGGATCGCGAACAGCAGACCCAGGCCGGCGACGCTGCCGAAGGTGATCGTCCACGTCGTGGCGTGCAGCAGCGCCGCGAGCGGAAGCAGGGCCGCCAGCTGCCCGGTCTGCCCGACGAGCCCCGTCATCTGGACCATCACCGGTCCGCGCTGCGCGGGGAACCAGGTCGCGACCAGCCGCAGCACGGCGGGGAAGATCGCGGCGTCGCCGGCGCCCAGCAGCACGCGGGCGACCAGGGCGATGCCGATGCTGGGCGAGATCGCCATGACGAACTGTCCCAGCGCCATCAGCAACATGCCGATGACCATGATCGGGCGTGAGCCGTATCGGTCCAGCAGCACCCCGACGGGCAACTGCATGCCGCCGTACACGGCCAGCTGTACGACCGCGAAGAGAGACAGCGTGGCGGCATCCGCCTGGAACCGCTCGGCGGCATCGACTCCGACGGCGCTGAGTGAGCTGCGGTTGGTGATCGCGAGGATGTACGCGGCAACAGCGACGCCCCACACGAGCCATGCCCGCCAGCCCGGTGTCGAACGGAGCAGGGGAGCGGTGGTCACAGGTCCAGGCTACTGCGACGGGGTTCGCGTGGATGTCGCGATCAGCTCTCCGGGTCGTACGGGAACGCGCGCACCTTCTGCGCGCAGCAGCAGGCGCGAGCGATCTTCGCCGCCCATTCGACGGCGGCCTCTGCCGAGGGCAGTTCGAGCACGGAGTATCCGCCCTCGATCCGCGCGGTCTGCGGGTACGTGCCCGGTTTGGCATTGCCATCCCCATCGATCCGGAGGGGCTTGACCGACTCGTCGATGCCACCGCCGAAGACCCAGACGCCGGCAGCCTTCGCCTCGCGGACGACCGCATGCGCCGCGGCGGTCACGCTGGGGAGCTCCTCAGCGGATACGTTCATCGCGCAGCTGGGGAATGAGATCAGGTACTGGGTCATGCCATTGTCCTCTCCGGCGGTCGCCTGCGGAACCGAACGGGTCTCCATCGTCGCGTGCGTGCCGACGGAGCGAAAGGCATCTCGATTCCTGGCGTGCATCGCTTGACACGCGTATTAAACGTGTGTTCAATATTAAACATGCGTTCACCACAGCGAGCACCGCACACGGCTCCCGAGACGGCCGCGCGCATTCGCGATGCCGCGATCAGTGCGTTCGCCGCTCAGGGATTCACCAAGACGACGATTCGCGCCATCGCCTCAGCGGCTGAGGTGTCGCCGGGGCTGGTCATCCACCACTTCGGATCTAAGGAAGCGCTACGCGCGCAGTGCGACGACCATGTGTTCGAGGCTTTGACTGCGCGCAAGCGTGAGAATGCCCACAAGGTGCCGCTGGTCGTGGGAGAGCTTTTCGGCGACCCTGTGATGCGCACCCAAGCCGAGTATCTGCTCACATCGATGCTGGATCCCTCGGAGCCCGGCCAACGGTTCTTTACTCACTACGTCGAGACCGTCGAGACCTTCATCGATGAAGGAATCGAGGGCTACGTGCTTCGCAAGTTCGATGACCGGCGTGCGCAAGCGGCGACGATCGCCGCGCTGGCATTGGCGCCGTTGATTCTTGAATCGAAGATGCGCCAGCTTCTCGGCACGGACGGCGTTCAGGGCACGATGACACGCATCGCGCCCTACCTCTTCGATCTCTATCAGCACGGATTCATCGAGTCGGTTCCTGCGCAGCACGAGCCCCCGGGGCCCCGAGCCACGCCGGGCAGCCAGCACGATCCTCCTGCAGAACAGGTCCCGTGAACTGCCCACCAGACCTCGATGGAGAACGATAATGAACCAGCAGACCGATTCGGCGGCATCCGCCATCAGCATCTCGAACCTCACCAAGTCCTTCGGCGCCGTGCGCGCTCTTGATGGACTGACTCTCGACGTGGCACCGGGGGAGGTGCACGGCTTCCTCGGCCCCAACGGCGCGGGCAAGTCGACCACCATCCGCGTGCTCCTCGGCATCCTCCGGCACGACTCCGGAACCGTACGCGTACTCGGCGGTGATCCCTGGACCGACGCCGTCACCCTGCACCGACGTCTGGCCTATGTTCCCGGCGACGTGGAGCTCTGGCCGAATCTCACCGGCGGTGAGGCCATCGACCTGTTCGCGCGCCTGCGCGGCCGGATCGACGAGAAGAAGCGCGACGAGCTGATCGAGCGCTTCGATCTCGACCCGCGAAAGAAGGGACGCACCTACTCCAAGGGGAATCGGCAGAAGGTCGCGCTGATCTCGGCGCTGGCCTCGAACGTCGAACTGCTGCTCCTCGACGAGCCGACCGCCGGTCTTGACCCGCTCATGGAGGCGGTCTTCCAGGAGTGCATTCGAGAGGCCAAGGAGGCCGGACGCACGGTGCTGCTCTCCAGCCACATCCTCGCGCAGGTCGAGGTGCTCGCGGATCGGATCTCGATCGTACGCAGCGGCAAGATCGTGGAGTCGGGAACACTCGGCGAGTTGCGGCACCTCGGGCGGACGTCGGTGACAGCGCTGACGACGACCGCACCGGCTGGCTTGGAGGCGCGGGAGGGCATCCACAACTACCTGCGGGACGGCAGCCAGCTTCGCTTCGATGCCGACACCCAACACCTCCCCGAGATCATGCGCGAGCTCTCCGCGCTCGGTGTGCAGACGTTGACCGCCGCACCGCCGACGCTGGAGCAGTTGCTGCTGCGCCACTACGGTGACGAGCTCAGCAGGAGCGCATCATGACCGCTGTGCTGGACGCACCGACGCGGGCGCACGTGGCATCCGGATCCGGCGGCACGCTCACCGGGACGGGCAGGCTTCTGCTCTTCATGCTGCGCCGCGACCGTGTGCGCTTCACATCGTGGGTGCTCGGTTTGACGCTGATGATGGCGTACTTCGCGAACGCGATCGGCCTCATTCTCGATGAGACGGCAGTGCAGGGCTTCGCCGCGCTGGCGCGGAACCCGGTCATCGCGCTCATCGGTGGCCCCGGCTACGGTTTCGACGAGATCACAGTCGGCAGGATCGTGGTGGGGATCTACGGCGTCTATCTGATGCTCGGCGCAGCGCTGATGAGCATCCTCACCGTCTCACGGCACACCAGAGCCGAGGAACAAGCAGGACGAGCCGAGCTCGTACGTGCCAACGTCGTCGGTCGACACGCGCAGCTCGCGGCCGCGCTGATCCTCGTAGCGCTGATGAACGTCGTCATGACCGTGCTGATGGCACTCGCCTTCCACTTCTCCCCGTTGGAGCCGGAAGCATTCGGGTATTCGTTGTTGTTCGCCTGCAGTGTCGGCGCCGTCGGTCTCGTGTTCGCGAGCGTGACGGCTGTCACCGTGCAGTTGTCGGCGTTCTCACGGGCCGCCTCCGGCATGGCCGGAGCGGTGCTCGGAGCAGCGTTCGTCATTCGCGGACTGGGGGACATGTCCCACGCGCAGGGCGGCGACCTCGGCTGGCTCTCGTGGCTCTCACCTCTCGGCTGGTCGCAGCAGACGGCACCGCTGACTCTTGACCGGTGGTGGCCTCTCCTGCTGTCGCTCGGGTTCGCGGCACTGTGCACGACGACCGCCGTGGCGCTACAGTCTCGCCGCGATCTCGCCGCGGGCATCCTTCCGGACCGGCTCGGCTCGGGTCGCGCTCCGGGCTGGCTGCGCGGACCCTTGTCCCTGGCCTTCCGCCTACAGCGCTCTGCGCTGGTGTGGTGGTCGGTGGCGATCCTGCTCGGCGGCATCACCTTCGGCACGTTCGCCGAGCCCATGGTCGAGAATGCGGCCGGCCTGCCCGACGAGATCATGATCATCTTCGGAGGGACTGAGGGGATCATCGAGGGCTATCTGGGCTTCATGAGCGTCTACTTCGCGTTCATGGTGGCCGTGTTCGCCATCCTCTCGGTGCAGGCCTTGGTCGGCGAGGAACAGTCGGTCCGTACGGAGCCGGTACTCGCCGCCTCGGTGTCACGCGCCGGATGGCTGCTGTCGTGGACCATCGTCACCGCGCTCGGCTCGGTCTGGCTGCTCGCGCTGGCAGGGGTGGGCAACGGCATCGGTGCCGCACTCGTAACGGATGAGTGGGGTCTGCTCGGTGACGTGCTCGTTGGACAGATCGCACAGGTCGCTTCCGTGTGGGCTCTGCTGGGACTCGCCGTCGCGCTCTACGGGTTCGCCCCGCGGCTCGTCGGCCTCACCTGGGCCGTGTTCGGGTGGGGGACGGCACTGAGCCTGTTCGGCGACATGCTGCAGCTCGACGAAGCGCTGTTGTCGACCTCGGTATTCCGACACGTCGGTCAGTACCCCGCTCAGGATCTATCGTGGTCCGCCGTGGCGGTGCTCACGGCCGCGACGGTCGCACTTATCGGGATCGGCGTCGTCGGGTACCGACGTCGCGACCTGACGACGGCCTGACGGGTGTCAGTCGCCGAGCCACGAGGGCTCGGCGAACATCTCCTGCAACTCGTTGAGAAGCCGCGACGTGTGGAACCCGTCCGCGACCGCGTGGTGCACCTGTGCTGTGATTGGCAGCAGGGTGCACCCGTCGCGTTCGACGTAGCGGCCGAGCGTGAAGATCGGGGCGAGGTGCTTCGAACCTCCGTCGATGTGAAGGGTGAAGCCCGTGAAGCTCGTCCACGGCAGGCTTGAGACGTTGAACATGTTCCCCGGTGGCGGTCCTTGGGGAAAGAGCGCGGTCGCGTCGGCATAGTCCTCGATGGTGCGCGCCGCTGCTTCGTGGAACGCCCCGAAGTCCTCGTCGAACGGCACCCAGACACTGGAGAATGTCTCCTGAGCGGGGTGGAAGATCGTGAACGACGGGTCGAGGGACGGCCATACGGCGAGGGCGCCGGAGTCGGTGACGGTCATCCGGAACTCGTCGTGAGCATTCACGATTGAGGCGAGCGCCCAGATCTGGGAGATATAGCTCCGACGCGAAGTGGCCTTGATCGCTGTCACGAATCGCGTCACTTCGATTTCGGCCGTCATGGAGTAGGTGCATGGCACCACATCGCGGTAGTGGGCGAAATGCTCTCGGCGCGGGTACGTGGAGAGATCGACGGGTACCGGGCTGGTCATAGTCCCATTGTGACAGGGGGATGTCTACACGCTCCTGGCGTGTCGAGCCGGCAAGGCGGTACTGTGCGACTGTTGCGGTCTGCAGATGAAGAGAAGGGTGTCAATCATGGCATCGGAGACAGCGTTCGGACGACACCACCTCCCGATCCAGCGGCCGCGAGTTGGGGCAGACACCCCGGTGGATGCCCGGGATGCCGTTCCGCCGCATCCTGCAGCACCGCTGCGGCCGCCGGCAGGCGCTCCGAACGTGCTGATCATCCTCGTCGACGACATGGGGTTCGGCGGCAGCAGCGCGTTTGGTGGCCCGTGTCAGATGCCCGCGGCCGAACGGATCGCCGCCGACGGCGTCAAACTGACCCGTTTCCACACGACGGCGCTGTGCTCGCCATCACGTCAAGCGCTGATGACGGGGCGCAACCACCACTCCGCCGAGATGGGAGCGCTCGCTGAAGTCGCGACCTCGTTCCCCGGCTACACCGGCGTGCGTCCGGATGACTGCGCGACGCTGGCACAGGTTCTCAAACTCAACGGCTACTCCACCGGTATGTTCGGCAAGCATCATCAGACACCGCCCTGGGAGACGAGCCCGTCCGGTCCGTTCGATCGTTGGCCGACAGGGGAGGGGTTCGAGCGCTTCTACGGCTTCATCGGCGGAGACACGCACCAGTACACTCCCGCTCTCGTCGACGGAACGAAGCCGATCGAGCCGCCGCGCACCTACGAGGAGGGTTACCACCTCTCGGAGGACCTGGTCGATCAAGCCATCGACTGGATCGGGAACCTGACATCCCTCACGCCCGACAAACCGTGGTTCACCTACCTCGCCTTCGGTGCGACGCACGCGCCGCATCACGCCCCGCAGAGCTACCTGGACGCGGTGCGCGGCGCTTTCGACCACGGCTACGACGAAGAGCGGGCTCGTATCTTCGCTCGCCAGAAGCAGCTCGGGGTCATTCCCGCCGATGCCGAGCTCACTTCACCGAACGCGAAGATCCCCTCGTGGGATGAGCTCACGCCTGCCGACCAGCGGGTGGGTGCCCGACTTTTCGAAGCATATGCCGCCATGGCCCGGCACATGGATGATCAGGTCGCTCGCCTGATGGACTCTCTGGAAGAGCAGGGCGTTCTGGATGACACGCTGATCTTCTACATTCTCGGCGACAACGGGGCTTCTGCGGAGGCTGGCGCGTACGGGACGTTCAATGAGATGGCCTATCAGAACAACGTGCTGATGACCACGGCGGACATCGAGCCTCATCTCGATGAGGTCGGGACGCCGGCGTCATTCAACCACGTTCCTTCTGGATGGGCGCAGGCGCTGAACACGCCCTACCAGTGGAGCAAGATCGTCGCTTCGCATTGGGGAGGAACCCGGACCGGTATCATCGTGCGCTATCCGGGCAAGGTGCCTGCGGGGGAGTGCCGCCACCAGTTCACCCATCTCATCGATATCGTTCCGACCGTGCTCGAGTACGCGGGAATTCCCGAACCCGTGAGTGTCAATGGTGTACAGCAACGTCCGGTCGAGGGCACGAGCTTCAAGTACGCGCTTGAGGATGCAGGCGCCGCTGAGCGCCACATCACGCAGTACTTCGAGATCGCGGGAAACCGTGGTATCTATCACCAGGGGTGGACGGCGGTGACGCAGCACCTGCTGCCGTGGCCGGATCCTGACGACCAGATCCCCGCGCTCACGGACGATGCCTGGGAGCTGTACGGTCCCGATGACTGGACACAGGCGCATGATCTCGCCAGCGAGATGCCTGAGAAGCTGCGAGAGATGCAGGACCGGTTCCTCATCGAGGGGGCCAAGTACAACGTGTTGCCCATCGACGACCGCGAACGGGAGCGCTTCGATCCGACGATCGCGGGTCGGCCCGATCTGATGGGCGGCCGCACGCGACAGGTGCTGCGGCCCGGCATGTCGCGCCTGAACGAGAACACCGTGCTGAACGTCAAGAACAGGTCGTTCTCGGTGACGGCACGCGTTCAGGTGGACGAGGGTGTGACGGCGCGTGGCGCTCTGATCGCGCAGGGCGGAGGATTCGGCGGCTGGAGCCTGTACTTCGCCGAGGGCCGTCTCACCTACGCGCACAACTTCGTCGGCTTGGAGACTCATTCCGTACGTGCGGATCGAGTGCTGACGCCGGGGGAGCACGACATCCGCCTTGAGTTCGCCTACGACGGTGGCGGAGTCGGCAAGGGCGGCACCGCGTCGTTGTTCTACGATGACGACCGCGTGGCCTCCGGGCGAATCGAACGCACCGTGCCGGGACTGTTCTCGTTTGATGAGGGACTCGACGTGGGACTCGACAGCCTCGACCCGGTCGTGCGCGACTACGGTGTCGAGCGTGGCGTCTTCTCCGGGTCGATCAGCCAGGTCGTCATCGATACGGGGGATGACGCCGTGTCGGACCCGAACCTCGTGCTCAGGACGCGCTATCGCCGCCAGTGATCCGCGTGGCGCTCAGCGCTCCAGACGACCGGGACGTCGCGCATAACGAGCACATGGTCGAGTTCGGCCGCACCTGTCGGGAGGCCATCGAAGAAGCTCGAGGCGGCATGCCTGATGTGACCGGGGTGCACCCGCCACGCATGCGCGGGGAGAGGCGCATCAACGCTGATGGTGAATTCTCTTACCCAACTTTCCCCGAATCGACCGGATTGCGGACAGGCGCCTCGACTGACGAGCCTCTGCCCACGAATCCGTGCTGCGTGTGGTCACCGGTAGGCGATCCCGAGCGACGCGCTCGGGGGCTCAGCCGTTGATGAGCTGCGGCACGAAGATGACCGCAAGCACTACGACCGGCATGAGCGCGAGCACAAGCAGCGCACGGTTGATTCTCCGCCGGCTGACGGTGCCCTTGTCGAATGACGAACGACTGAGTTTGTCGAGATTCGGCAGGAGCGCCTGGTAGGGCGGCTCGGGTTTGTTCGCGACCTGCTCGGCCGGCGGGGTGGAGTCGTCTTCGTCTCCCATGAGCCAACTGTAGCCACATCAGCTCCCCGTTCTGGGGGTCTTCCACGAGCGCCCCACCCAGCCGCACCGAGGGATCCCTTGCTAGCCACTTGCCTCGTCGCGCGGATCTGGAAGATAGGCCGTGATGTCGATCGGCACGGTCGGAGGCAGTGCAATCGCGGCCGGGTCGATGGGTGCTGCGGTCATGGCGTGTTCCCTTCGAATTGGTGTTCGTGGAGGAGCTCGCGGAGTTGGATCCGTGCCCTCTGGTAGCGTCCGCGCGCGGTCGACTCGCTGATCCCGACGATGGTCGCTGCTTCGGGAAGCGTGAATCCATCCCACAGGACGAGGCGTACGAGTTCGGATTGGTTGTCAGGTATGGCGTCGAGCGCGGTGCGGATGTCGAGGGATTCAGCGCCGACATGCTCGCTCGGGAGCGCCTCGAGATGTGCGCGCAGCTTGTCAGTGAGGTCGGACTGGCGGGCGGCTCCGCGGGCGGCGTTGGCGAGGACCCGCCTCGCGACGCCGAACAGCCACATCCGCGCCTGCTCGGGCTCAACCGGCATTCGATCGCCTCGCCGCCAGGCCACCACGAACGTCTCGCTGAGCAAATCTGCGGCATCGGCCGGAACCTGCGCACGGCGGCCGAAGTAGCTCAGCAGGTCCGCCGCGTTGGCCACGTACACGTGCTCGAGGTGTGCTTCGCGCGTCGAGCGGCTTCGACGCCGCATCACTGCGTCGGACCTTCGGTCGCGCCATCGCACGGCCCAGCCCCGAACTGCAACGAGACACTGTCGATCAGGTGGCCCGCCCGTCGAAACTCGGCATTGACGCGGTCGGCAATCACCCGTGTCGCCGCAATCGAATACGTCGCGGGCGGCGGAGTCGCGCCGGATGCGATACTCGCGGGGTCGGTAAACGCGACGCGCCTTTCGACTTCGAGTTCGTACGCTGCTTCGATCTCGGCGGTGGTGATGGATGCGATGAGTGGGTCCCAGTCATGCTCGGTGAGGAATTTCCGCGCCTCCTCTGTGCGCCGGTCGATCTCCTCGTCGGGCACGTCGTCGTTGTCGTAGTAGGGCTCCACGCCGATGAACACTTCACAGAGCCCAAGGCTCGTCCCGTCTTCAAGCTGGAAGCTGCGTTGGGCGACGATATCCGGCGTCCAGCCGAACCAATCGATCACGGCAGGTGCGGCGGTCGCAGCGGTAACGCCCAAGCCGATGATGCCGAGGCTGAGCGCGGAGCCAGTGAGGATCCGGCGGACTCTGGATCCGAGCCGACGCTGACGCAGCACCGATGCGACGGATCTTGCAAGGGCATCCGCCTGCGCCGCCGCTGCTGGGTCAGCGCCCAACGCCGGTGGTGCAGCCTGCCCCACCGCCTCATCGAACCAATCCATCGATTACCCTTCGTCGAGTGCCTTCATATAGGACATGTCCAGAGGGGCGCCGTCCTTAACACGGATCTCGATCTTGGTCGCGATTGCGTCCGAGCTTCCGACGCGCCCGGGCGGTCATTGTGGCGCTCTCGCGAGCAGATGTGTGACGCTCGCGAAGCCCTTCATCGCTAGCCGGTCGGCTCGTCATGAGGATTCGGCAGGTAGGTCGTGATGTCGATCGGTTGGGTGGGGGGCAATGCGATGGCGGCCGGGTCGATAGGTGCTGCGTCCATGGCGGCGTTCCCTTCGTATGGTCCAGTCGGAGGCGGCAACGGTCACACGTGCTCTCGCGCGCTCAGTGGGCTGCGGGGTAACCGTCTTCCTGCTCGGCGGCTGCGCCCGAAGCTGCTTGCCAGACGGTACGCAGCACATCGATGACATCGTCGGACTGAGCGCCGGTGGATTCTGCCTCGGCGACGAGGTCGCGAATACGCCGTATGACGGATCGGGGGAGAACTGCCGCCGAGTCGGCAACGCGGGTGCCGGCGGCGGTGCGGGTGGTGACGAGTCCGTCTCGCTCAAGCAGCTTGTATGCCTTCGCCGCGGTGCCTGGCGCTACGCCGAGGTCGGTTGCGGTCTGGCGTACGGTCGGCAGTCGCTCGCCGGCGCCGAGTTGACCTGAGACGATGAGGCCACGGAACTGGCGGTAGATGTCGAGCGCTGGGCTCGAGTCGTCCGTCGGCGACAGGATCGGCTGAGCGGTCATCGCACGTCCTGCGGAGCGAGCGTTCGGTCGGTGAGCTCGACCGACCGGGAAAGAGCGCGCGTCCGACGCAGGCGGCTCGCGACGAAGATCAGCAGGGCGAATGCGGTGATCTCGAGGACGGGAGCGAGCCAGCCGGCCGCGACCGCGAACTCTGCATACCGCCAGACGGCTTCGTACGAATCGCTTCGTCCTTCGCCCTGGACGGTCAGCTGTGAGAGCGAGCCCGCTCGGGCGATGAACCGCCACGCGCCTGCGAGTGCGAGGAGCATGCCCGCGGTGGCGATCCACACGGCTCCACTCGCGACCTCCACACGCGCGGTTTGCTCGGCGCCGACGGTCTCCGGCCGGAGGAAGGGGCGTGTCGCGTTGCTCTGCAGCGTTGCCCAAGCCACCGCGATGAGTGCCGCGAGGCAGATGATGACCGGGACTCCGTACGCCCACCCGTAGAACCAGGGGCGGATAGCGTCGATCTGTTCGTTGGGCACGGGGATCTCGAGATAGATGAAGCGGCCGCGCTCATCCGCCGAAGATGCCAACCCGGCAGCGATGGTCGTTGCCAGCAGGGCGAGCAGAGCGACGCCCGCGCCAACGAGGCCCGCGCGGGGGCCGAAGCTCATCCAAGTGCGTCGTGTTGCGGGGACGACCGGACGTTCGGGTGGTGTGGTTCCCCTGAACACGATGAGCCCCAGCACGACGGCAAGGCAGAGGAACGCTGCGAACACTGGGGTGGCGTATTGCCACCACTCGACGATATCGGCGAGGTTCAGGACGTAGCCCCGGACCACGTTCTCGATCGCGAACACGACGATGACAGCAATCGCTCCGATGCTAAGTGCTCGATGCTCAGGCAAGTACCGCGCTGCGACCGAACGCGTCGCAGCTTCGGAGTGTTGGACAGTACGACGAGACTCGCCCCGCAGTCGCAGCGCGAGGAGTGCGCCCGCGACGAGAAGCGCCGCGATCACCAAAGAGAACAAGGGCACGGTGAAGGCGGCGACAAGAAGTTCGGTAGGCGGGATCGAGCGAATACTGCTCTGCACGATGGAGACTCCGTTTCGACGTGTTGTGTCATATGTCTATCACAACTTGTGTCACCACGTGGATACAAGGCATGGCCGGGTGTCGGGCGAGCGATCGAGGCGTGCGGCATCTATGAGCGCCGTTCGCCCGTCCCTAGCGGACAGCCGGGGTACGGGCGATGCGTTTGGCTTCGACATATCTGCTCATGTAGATGCCTGCGCGTTCGGCATGGGCAGCGAGCGTCTTCGGCGCATACCCGAGAGTCTGAGCGAGGGAGTGAACGTCGATCTGGCCGGTGAGGCTCTTCAGGGTGGTGTTTCGCGTACGTTGCGGGTCCAAGCCAATGACATGGAAGCGCTGCTGAAGCGTTGGCACGGAAAGGTGGCGACCTGCGCGGTAGCCGGGGAACAGCCAATCTGTCCCGACGTTGGTCGTCTGCTGATTCGTGCGATCCTCCCGATGCTGCCAGAACAACGGTGCCAGGAGCTCCGGGATCTCGCTCGGAGTGCGGCCCAGTGCGATGCGCATCCCGTCTGGTCGAAGCTCGATGCAGGTCACTTTGAGCTGCACCAGTCTCGTCAACGGCGTCGCCCACAGAAGGTGTATGAGGGCCGCCACTCGCGTTCCGAGGGCAACCTGGTCGAACTCGATCGCGTTCCGGATTACCTGCAGTCGATGCTTCTGCGTCAGGGACGGGAGCGGGAGCACGGCCTTCCGCTTCGGAACGTACAGCTGCCGTTGCCCGCTTCGGTTCTTGGCGTACCACGAGATGAAGTTCTTGATCTCATACCGTGTGCTCACGGCATCGGTGAGGTACTCGTCGATGTGGATCTGCGTGAAGGTCTCGACGGTGAGGTGCTTGGCGTCTTCTACCCAAATCAGGAATCTGCCGGCCTCGGTGATCTGTTGGCGCGCATCTCGTGCCGCGATGTCCATGTTCGCAGCCCCGATTCGCATTCTCAGCCGGCTGAGGTGATGCCAGGTAGCGTACTGTTCGATGACGGACGCGATTCGAGGTCGATCGTGAAGTTCGTCGAGGCGCTTGGCAAGCCAGCGTTCGAAGATTGCCAGGTACCGGTCTTCCGGAGCGATGATCATCCGGTGGTGGATGAGGATGTCCCGCAGATGATCCACCGCGGGGGAGCGGGGCAGCTGGTCGAGTGACTCATTGGTCAGCTCGATGCTGCGCTCACCGATCTGGGTGAGGAGTTCGTGTGCGCGCTTGCCGCGCATCCACGTGTATATGCTCTCTGGTCGGCGCACGTTGGCAAGCACGTGCACCAGCCGCGCCAGCCGGAGGTCTGGCGGGTTGGTGGGCTTGAGCAGCGCCTCGAGGTCGCCCGTGACGACGCAGCGGGCGCAGGCGCCACCCCGGAAGCGTTCCGCTTCGGCGCCGCATCGGATGCACACCATCTCCGGGCGGGTGATGCCGGCGCAATCTCGGCAGATGGCCTCGCCATCGGCGTCCCGCCCGGGTAGCAGTCGTCTATCGCCGCAGCTCGGGCAGCGTCCGTGTGTGTGAAGCGCTTCGGTGAAGCAGATGCCGCAGATGGCTCCGTCTGGCCAGTGCACGCGGATCTTTGCGGCCATCCGGCCGCAGCGGTCGCACTTCTTCGATCCCGACGATCTCGGCCTACCTTGTTGCTTGGGCGGCTCAAGTGATGCGACCGTGGCGGCCCGGGCTTTCCCGTGTGTGCGTGGTCTAGCCATCGTCTTCGTCGATCACGCGGGCGCGGACCGGGCGGTAGTTGCGAAGGTCAGGGATGTCGGAGCCGCCGCTTGCTGCGGTTCTGCGACGTGCGGTGCGCGCGTCGGTCGCGGTGAACGTGACCAAGTCGCTGACTTCGCAATGGAGGATGTCGCACAGCGCCACGAGGACTTTGAAGGCGATGCGCTCCGGGTCTTGGGCCACCAGCCGATAGATCTGGGACGCAGACAGCGTGATGCCGCGTTCGCGGAGTGGCTCGACGAGGTCGGTGCTGCTCTTCATGCGCTGGCGGGCCATGAGTTCACGCACTCGCCACTGGTACTCGATCTCGCGTCTCATGATCTACCTCGGTTCGGTTTCGGCTTCGGGCGGGGCGGCGGCAGGGGAGGGAGTCTCAGTCGGCGATTCAGGCGAGCCTTCGTTGCCCCGCTCTGCTTCAGCGTTGCCGCATGCACGCGGGCGAGCTCGCTGACCTGGAAATCCGCGGCCGGCAGTGTGTAGATCGACGTTGTTGCCGCGTGCTCGTGACCGAGCTGAAACTGCACGAACTTGAGATCGAACCCGTACACGGTCAGCAGGTTGGTGGCATACGCGCGCCGAAGCGAGTGGAAGTCGAGCCCGGGTGGGAAGCCGAGCTCGTCGAGATATACGTCCAACCGCGCCCAGAGCTTCTTGCCCGCCACGATGCCGCCGGTTCCGGTTGGGAACAGGTCGGTGAGTGGCTCGCCGTAGCGCGGCAGGCCGAGGTGAATCCAGTCATCGACGACCTCGGCCGACCACTCGAACACGGTCAGTACATTCCGCGGCTTGAAGGCGCGGCCGGCCTTCGATTTGCCAAATCGAACGTGCAGATTGCCGTAGTCGCCGAAGTAGGGTGCTCGAGCGTTGGGGGAGAAGTCCACCACCTGGAGATGCCGCACCTCGTTGACGCGAAGCCCCCATGCGTAGGCGATCTTGAAGGCCGCCGCGTCACGTAGGACGCTGAGTGCGCCCTTCCGGCCCGACTCCAGCACTCGTTCGAACTCGAGGTCGGCGAGGTCGAAGAGCTGCTGCAACTCTCGGAGCGTGAATGGGCGCTTCTCGGGCCGCGTTTCGTTCCCTTGAACGTGCCTGACGCGGTTGAACTCCGTGACCACCTGACCGAAAACCTGCCCGAACAGCCGCGCCGAGTGCTCGCTCCAGTCGTACGCTGGGCTCGTCGCGTAGTCGCAGAATCCCTCGATCGCGCCTTGATAACGGCGTACCGTCGAATGCGCGAGTCCGCGAACTCCGCGAAGGTGGTTCAGCCATTCGTCGACGTCGCCAGGCGACCACTCCCAGGGGAACTTCCCGCAGGAATCGCACAGCTGCAAGACGACCGACCGGCTGGTCTTGATATGCCCGCCGCCCAATCCCCGCGCCGTCATCGCCGAGCCCCATCCATCAAGCACTCGCGCCAAGAAATCATCGGGATCTGGCGCGCCGTCCGGGGCTGGAAAGAAGGAGACGACTCCGCCTGATCTGGCCACGGAAACCACCTCCCTTGGTCTGCAAATAATGCAGGATTCCTGCGAATGCTGCAAGAGTCGGGAGAAGAATGGCCGGTGAAACGGAGTATCCGAGTTCACGCCCCGGGTGGGCAGCGCGGACAGCCACGCGACCTCACGTGTCCATCAGTTTCCGGGGTTATGCCAGGTCAACCCTGATTTTCACCACGTCCACGAATGATGAGCCAAGCTTCCCCTATCTGCATTTCTCGCAGATAGGGGATTTACGATCTGACATAATGTGCATTATCGGCTTTAGCACGTGGATGTTCACCGGAGTCGTTGCCGTCTAGGACATCGCCGTGGTCACCAGGTCGCGAGCAGCAGCCGGATACAACGGGATCTCCACGTCATCATCGCTGAGCGACCGCCACAGAACGGGAACGACAGTGCCATCGGATTCTGTGAGCGTGCCGCCGTCCTTCGGCGGTTCCGGATCGAGCCTCCCGGCGAACACGGCGACGACCTCGTGGCCGAGCGTGCCCTCGTAGGTGAGTGGACGCGCTCATGAGAACTGGTGATACTGATCGGATGACCACAACGCGCCGTCGCCTCACCGGTTCACTCACAGCCGGAGCGGCAGTCCTGCTGTTGGCGCTCACCGGCTGCTCAGCGTCGGCGACCCCGCCTGCTGCAGACGACAGCGCAACCACGAAGCCGACGGCGACGTCGCCCACGCCGTCACCGACAACATCCTCCGCCACCCCGCAGCAGAGTTTTCTCGACTGGCTCGCGGCGAGTCGCGAACCGAATGCTGATGTCGCGTGCGCCTATCTCAGTGACGCTTTGGTCGAGCGGATGCTGGCCGAGATGAAGGCCGGTGGATTCCCGGTCTCCGACTGCGCGGAGATGACGAATGTCACCGCTCAGGCCTACGCGGCCACGGGCGACGTCGCGGAGGTCGACATCGAGACCATCTCTGAAGAAGCGCAGCGCGCGGAACTCTTCGTGACGTACGCCGGCGGCAGTTGCGGCACTGTCGTGCTCGAACCCGGCGTGGAGCACTGGATCATGACCGAGCAGTCCGAAGAGCAGTGCTGAGCGGCCCCTCAGCCACCTGATCCACCAGGGACCCGAGCGACAGCGATGAGGTGCGCGCTCATATCGCGAACGCCCGGGCGGTCCGCTGCGGCACGCGCGATCGCCAGCGCTGCCCGAGAGAGCTCCTCCCCCGCATCCACCATCGATTCGAGCAGGATACCTGCAGGACCCTCGACGCCGACGACCTCGATGACGTCGAGTCCGGCGGCAGTCGCTTCGGATGCCAGCTCCTCGGCGGTATGGAAGTGCCCGGCGGGGAAACGCATACCATCAGCGGGTTTTCCCTGGGCCGCGAGGGAGACCCACTCCCCCGGATACGGCTCAGGGGCGTCGCGGCCCAGTGTGGCCTGACCAAACGCGATGTATCGCGACAAGCCAGCGGCGAAGACGAATCCGCCAGGAGCGACAACGCGCGCTGCTTCACGCAACGCAAGGATTCGATCTGCATAGGCGACCAGGTGATACAGAGGGCCGAGCAGCAGGGCCGCATCGAAGGACCCAGCGCAGAACGGGAGCTCTCTGGCGTCTCCCACCCGCGCGTTGAGGCCAAGCGCGCGGGCTTGCTCGACGTGGCGCGAAACCGGATCGAGAACTTCGACGACGTAGCCGGCATCCGCCAGCGCGCGTGCGTGGACTCCCGCGCCGCCACCGATGTCGATCATCTTGCCCGCCGAGACATGCTCCCGAATGAGCTCTTGTGTCCGCACGTACTCCAGCGGACCCTGCGCCGAACGCGTCGTCAGACGCGCATGCTCATCGAACACACTCGTGTAGTAGGACTGGATGCGGGCATCAATGTCCTCCTGCATCGGCATCGAGTCACGCCCCGACGTAGTCGGCGAGGTGCTGCCCTGTCAGCGTCGACCGCTCCGCCACGAGATCGGCCGGGGTGCCCTCGAACACTACGCGACCGCCGTCGTGTCCTGCCCCCGGGCCCATGTCGATGATCCAGTCGGCGTGCGCCATCACCGCCTGGTGGTGCTCGATCACGATGACTGTCTTTCCGGAATCAACGAGCCGGTCGAGCAGCGCCAGCAGGTTGTCGACGTCGGCGAGGTGCAAGCCGGTGGTCGGCTCGTCGAGCACGTATGTCTCTGCCGCCTCACCCATCTGGATGGCGAGCTTCAGGCGCTGCCGCTCACCACCCGAGAGGGTGGAGAGCGGCTGGCCGAGCGTAAGGTAGCCGAGCCCGACGTCCTCCATACGGCTGAGGATCTTCACGGCCGCGGGGATCCTGGTCTCGTGTGCCGAGAAGAACGCGTGCGCCTCGGCCACGGGCAGATCGAGCACCTGCGTGATATCAAGTCCACCCAGCCGGTAGTCGAGCACCGCCGCCTGGAAACGCTTGCCGCCACAATCCTCACAGGGCGTCTCGATGGTGTCCATGAACCCGAGCTCTGTCACGATCACGCCGGCGCCCTTGCACGTGGGGCACGCGCCTTCGCTGTTCGCACTGAACAACGCAGGCTTGACGCCGTTCGCCTTCGCGAATGCCTTGCGGATCGGATCGAGCATTCCGGTGTACGTGGCGGGGTTGCTGCGGCGCGAGCCCTTGATCGCCGTCTGATCGATCGAGACGACGTCCGGACGCGGCGAAATGGAGCCGTGCACGAGTGAACTCTTGCCTGAGCCGGCGACACCCGTGATCACCGTGAGCACCCCGGTCGGGACGTCCACATCGACGTTCTTCAGATTGTTCGCGTTGGCACCGCGTACCTCGATGACCCCGGTACGTGTGCGCACGCCGTCCTTGAGACGTGCGCGATCCTTCAGATGTCGGCCGGTGACCGTGTCGCTGGCGGCGAGGTCCCCGACCGAACCCTCGAAGTCGATCTCGCCTCCCGCGCTACCGGCTCCGGGGCCGAGATCGACGACATGGTCGCCGATCGCGATGGTCTCTGGCTTGTGCTCGACGACCAGAACGGTGTTCCCCTTGTCACGCAGCTGCAGCAGCAGGGCATTCATCTGCTGAATGTCATGCGGATGCAACCCGATCGTCGGCTCATCGAAGACGTAGGTGACGTCGGTGAGGGATGATCCCAGGTGCCGAAGCAGCTTGATGCGCTGGGCCTCTCCCCCACTCAGCGTGCCCGACGGGCGCTCCAGGCTCAGATACCCGAGTCCCAGTGTCACGAAGGAATCGAGATTCGCCCGCAGCGCGTCCAGCAGCGGACCGGCACCGGGGAGTTCCAGCCCGCGGACCCAGGTGGCCAGGTCGGTCACCTGCATCCGACAGGCATCGGCGATGCTGACGCCATCGATCTTCGACGACCGCGCCCCCTCCGTCAGACGGGTTCCGTCGCATTCGGGGCATGTGGCGAACGTCGCGGCGCGCTCGACGAATGCGCGGATATGCGGCTGCAGGGCGTCGATGTCCTTGGACAGCATCGACTTGCTGATCTTGGGGATCAATCCCTCGTAGGTGATGTTGATGTCGTTGATCTTGACCTTGGTCACCTCGCCGTACAGGAACAGGTGGCGCTGCTTCTCGGTGAACGAGGCGATCGGCTTGTCGGCCGGGTAGAAGCCCGAGCCGGCGAACTGCTTCACCATCCACCCGTCGGCGGTGTAGCCGGGCACCAGGATGGCGCCGTCCGACAGCGACTTCGATTCGTCGACGACCTGTGTCAGGTCCAGATCTGACACCGCTCCCCTGCCCTCGCAGCGGGGGCACATACCGCCCAGATAGACGGCATCCTTCACGATCTTCTTCTCGCCGCCCGGCCCCGTCATCACACCGCTCGCGCGTTGAGTCGGGATATTGAACGAGAAAGCCGTCGGGCCACCGATGTACGGTGCGCCGAACCGCGAGAACAGGATGCGCAGCATCGCATTCGCGTCCGTGACGGTTCCCACCGTTGACCGCGGATTGGCGCCGAGGCGTTCCTGATCGACGAGGATCGCAGTCGTGAGGCCCTCGAGCACGTCGACATCCGGTCGCGGCACCGATGGCATGAACCCCTGCACGAAGGCGCTGTAGGTCTCGTCGATCATGCGTCGGGACTCCGCGGCGATCGTGTCGAAGACGAGAGAGCTCTTGCCCGACCCCGAGACGCCGGTGAAGACCGTGAGACGCCGTTTCGGGATGCTGACGCTGACGCTCTTGAGGTTGTTCTCGCGTGCCCCCTCGACGCGGATGACGTCATGGCCGTCCGCCGGATGCCTGTCTGCCACGGGTGGCTCCTTCCGCCGGGTTCTTCTACGCCGGACCGTCTGATCCTTGCATTCACGTCCGACACACGCCACCCTCCATGGGCGAGAAAGTCGTGTGCCGGCGCCGGCACCCCGCTACGCTGAGGAACATCACCTTCATAGGAGACTCAAGGAAAGGTTCCCCATGACCGATGCACTCACTGAAGCGAAGAGCTTCATGAAGTCCGTTCGCACGTTCCTCGCCGTGTCCGGTGCGATCGCACTGATCGCCGGCATCGTTCTGCTCGCCTGGCCGAGCAAGACCGCGGTGATCGTCACCGGTATCTTCGCGTCCTACCTCATCGTCGGGGGCCTCGTCTACATCGGGCTCGGCATCTTCTCAGGCAAGGGTGGCGGCTGGGCCCGTGTCGGGCACATCCTGCTGGGTCTGCTGTATCTCGCGGCAGGAATCATCGCCTTCGCCAACCTCGGCGCGGCGAAGGTCACCCTGGCGATCGTCGTCGCCATCTTCATCGGCATCAGCTGGATCGTCGACGGCGTCGTCGCCTTGAGCATCATGGGGCAGAAGACCACCAAGGTCTGGACGCTGCTGTACTCGCTGCTCAGCATCATCGCCGGTATCGTCGTCATCCTGTCGCCGCTGTACGCGGCCGCCCTGCTGTGGATCGTGCTCGGCGCCTCGCTCGTGGCGCTGGGACTCATCCAGATCATCCGCGCGATCACGATGAAGAAGGACGTCGAGGCCCTGGCCGTCTGACCGTCCCCGCACAACGAGAGAAGGCGACCCGAGCAATCGGGTCGCCTTCTCTCGTTTGTGCGACGGTCGAGGCCGACCACCGCTATAGGGTCACTCGGCGATGAAGTCCGAAGTGTCACCGATGAGTCGTGTGTTGTCTGCCGGAACCGCGTCGATGGCCGCCTGCGCGACCTCCGCAGCAAACTCGGACACGTTGTAGAGCTTGCCGGCAGACTCGCGTCGCCCGGCGATGGCACCCGGGTTCGCGCGCTCGAGCAGCGTGGCCGTGATGGTTCCCTCGATCATGTCGCCGGAGACCACCGTGAACCCGATGCCCTTCTCAGCCAACCCCGGGATCAGCTCACGAAGGGCGTCTTCACCGGCGCGCTTCGACTTGGCGACCGGCTCATACTCGGGCATCGTCGGGGTCGTACGGATGAAGTGCGCCTGGTGGCTGGTGACGAACACCACGCGGGCGCCGTCACCCAGCAGCGGCTCGGCTGCCTTCAGCACACCCACCTGCGCGTCGCGGTTGAGCTTGAGCGCGTAGTCCTCGGCCATGCCGGATTCCATGCCGCCCGATGCGTTGAGCACCAGGATGTCAAGACGCCCGAACTCATCGCGCACCTGGTCGAACATCGCAGAGACCGACGCGGGGTCGGTCAGATCGGCGCCCACGACCAGAGCCCGGCGTCCCAGCGCACGCAGCTCGTTCGCGAGCTTCTCAGCGCGCGGCGCCTTGTTACGGAAGTTGATCACGACATCTGCGCCGGCCTCGGCGAAGTAGCGGATCGTGTCGGCGCCGATACCTCGCGACGAACCGGTGACCAACGCCACCTTGCCGTCGAGAGATCCGGCGGGAAGAACCTGGGACATAACTACTCCTCGGGGGCGCGGAATTCGCACGTTCAGCGACGTCCCAGCCTACAGCGTCGCGGGCCGGGCCGAGCGTTCCCTACGCGTGGTAAGTTGAGCGCAGGAGGGCCCATGGACGGCTTCACGACATTCATCACGGTCATCGACGAGTGGGCGTGGATCGGCTGGATCGTGCTGATCGCCCTCTTCCTGGTGATCGAAATGCTCACGCTCGATCTCACCTTCCTGATGCTATCGTTCGGCGGCGCCGTGGGCCTGGTCACCGACTTGGTCGGGGTGCCGATCTGGGCGCAGGTCATCATTGCCGGCGCCGCGGCCGCAGCCTTCGTGTTCTTCTTGCGGCCACCGTTGCTGCATCGTCTCAGCCGGGATGAGGATCCGACACCGACGAACCTCGACGCGTTGCTCGACCAGCGTGGCGTCGCACTCACCGACATCACCCAAGGGTCGGGACAGGTCAAGCTCGGCAACGGTGACACCTGGACCGCCCGGAGCTTCGACGGTACTCCGATCAGTCAAGGCAGCCGCATCGCTGTCACCGAGATCGACGGCGCGACCGCGATCGTCCACCCCGTCACGGAAGAGGACTTCTGATGGACAGCTCGATCATCCCCGCCGCGATCGCCTGGGTGCTGGCGATCGCCGTCATCATCT